>CAYSYX010000285.1:0-12235 GCA_964435055.1 uncultured Polyangium sp.
CGTCAATATCGATCGTGACGGGCTGAGGCACTACCGCCAACCTTCGATGGCGACCACTCGGCCGAGGGCGACCACGCGCAACGCTTGAGCGTGGGATTCGTATTGATCTTGCTGCGCATGAGCTTCCGCCAAAAGCCGTACTTTCATGCGCAACACCAATGGCAGCTTGGTGGCCAATGAAGCGGGCAAGTACGTGGGGATCTGCATGTTTTCGCCGGCGGGGATAAATAACGCTCGAATCTGTTCGTCGCCGAAAACCGCGCGTTTCTGATATTTCCTTTGTTCCAGAAGAACTCGTTCGATGTGCGCATCCAATTGCGTCGTCATGGAAGCCCGCTTCGTTTGTCGCAAAGCTTCACGCAAATCGCTCACGACCGATTCGATGCTCGACGGAGCTTGTAACATCGGTGTTTTTTGAACTTCGCGGGCCGCCGTCAGGGCGTCTTCGAGCTTTTTGTTGTCGGGCGTCACGAGCGGCGAAATGCCCGCAATCATGGCGCTCAAGAATTCCACTTCGTCAAACGGAAAACGAATCTCACCGGCCATGGCGACGACCGGGGGCGTGAATCGACCCGTTTCACTGACACAATCGAGCATCGACCGGGCCAAACCTCGACCATCGGTCGACGAAGCGCGCGTGAGGACGCCGAAAATATCGTGGCGATCCCGCGAGGCATTGGGATCGTCCATCGGCAAATCGTGTTTGGGATCAATCGGTTCGAATTCGAGCTCGTCCACGATACTCGAGAATGCCGAACGAATGCGCGGGACACCGGCCGGGTCAAACCATAACAGGTCGACGATATCCACGGTCGCGCGACGCGAGACACGCACGGCAGGCACGGCCGCCCGAGGTTCTTCCGTAGGCAATGTCGACGTCACGGCGGGCGCGGCCACGGGCGTATGCGTCGGCGTCACCATCGGCCCGGCCGCAGCCGCTGCCGCCCAAGGACTCACTTCGCGAGCCACCACGGGCGCGGGCGTGTCGGGGAGTGTTTGGGTTTGTCGCGCAATATCACTCGGAGCAGACACGGGCGCTCGAGGCGGCTGAGACGCTGCGGGTCGTGGAACCATGGCCGGCGGCGTCGCGGCAGGCGCGGGCGCTACATGTGCGGGCGCGGGCGCTACATGTGCGGGCGCGGGAATCACTGCGGATGCGGGCGTAACGGGGGATTGCACGGCGGGCGCGGCAGGCGGTGGCGTATTGGTGGCGGCCGCGGGATTTTGCGCTTGTTGCTGCAAACGACTCGCCAACCAATGCGGAACATTCGAATGCTCCAATTGCGCCATTTCGTCGAAAGAAAGCACGGCCGTTTCCACCGAGTCTTCTTCGAAGATCGCGCCCGAATGCGGTTTTGGAGCATTTTGAATACGTGGCGCCGCTACGTTTCGAGCCGCAATGCTTCGCGAGCCCGACGATTTTGAAGACGCGGCTTTCGGCGCCGTGTGCGCATGCACCAATCGTTGCACCTCGGCCCATTCCATTTTGCGCCGTGCGGCCGGTAAAACCACGAGCACCCGACCGAGTTCGTCGCGAGCGGCCAGCGGCAATTGCGTGCGCCACGTCAACGTGCACAAGGCCCGGTCGGTATCGAACCACAATCCATCGGCGACAAACGTCAATTCCTGCGGTCCCGTGCGTGGTCGTTCAACGAAAGCCTGCGGTTTGATCCCCGGCAATCGTCCGACGAGACGCACGTGATCGGGATGCATATTTTCCAAAACGAATTCCTGCTCGGGAGTGATCTCGGCAAGACGCTGATCGGCGGGTGAATGATTGAAGTATTCGACCTCGATATCATCGGGTAAAGGACGTTTGTGCCAATCGATATGCGAAAAATTGCCGCGATGTCGACGCAATCGGCTTTCGCGCTGCGGCCAACCGGCGGCGATGGGCGCAAAACCAATGGGCGATCCGTCGTCTTGCAATGTCCCCGCCTGGCGCGCTCGATGCAAATTCGGCAATGGTCCCGGCTGAATGACGAGCCCCACGGGATTGGGCGTCCCCGGTCCGCCTTGAGCTCTTTCATAACGCAATGGCATTTGAGTAAATGCCGGGCCGTCGGTGATTTGCGCTTCCCCGGTCCACGCGCGGTCCGCATGCACTTCGACGCCTTTGTCGATCGTTCCGATCGTGAGGCGCGCCAAGACCGATCGACAAGCCTGCCGATGTGGCGCGTAAGCACTGCCGACGACGGTGATATCCGCTCCCTTTTTGAATGGAGCCATATCGTTTGGCGCGTACACACTGCGGCGCGTGTCGTCGTCCCAATGATTGTCACTTTCGTTGAGCGGCTCTTGATTCGCCGAAAGATGCAATTCACCGGGAGCAAGGTCGAACGTCGCTTTGCAGACGACGGTCAGCACCCAGTCGCCCTTTTGCCGTTGCCAAGGAAGACCTGCCGCATAAAGCGGTGCGAGAGAAAGAACCTCCATCGAGGCGCATGCTAGCATCACATCCAGCGCCGCATGTCAAGAGATTCGTGTCGCGCGCTTTCGGAGCGATTCATCCGGAGCTTGTAAGCGAAGTCCGGTTTGTCCGCGAGCCGGGCGGATTGAACAAACGACGAGGAAGATTTGTGCACCGCGCCGGAAAAAGCGGCAAAGCCATGGCATTGCGAATCTCTCGGCTCAATGGGCGCCCGGGGGACGCTCCGCCTCCGCATTCATTTCTCGAGCGTAGCCTCGAGACGCGCCGGATTCGTTTGGCCGCAGGACGATGTCGCCGTAAGCTCCAAATTGACGCTTTGATAACCACTTGCCGTGGCCACGAATGTGCCGGTCCCCGGGTTCCCGCTCCCCCAACCGCATAAAACGTGCATGTCGCGATAGTTGCATGGCACTTGGTCGGGATCTGCTGCGGCTTCGATATCGGCCCACGTGATCGTCTCGCTCGAGCCTTCCCCCGTCAGAACCATCTTCAAATCGACCGGTACCGTCGGCGGCGAAAACGACAGGTCGACACTGAAGGAGAAGCCGTAATCAAAGGGAGCTCCGACGTTGCTGCAATCGGGTCCGCAGCCCGCGAGAGCCCCCGCGACCGCGCAACATCCGATAAAAAGCAAACCCCTCGTCGTTGCCGAAACTGAATTTGGTTTCATCGGCGAAGAATAAACCGCTTCGAGTATTCACATCAAGTCTCGAAGCGAAGTCCAAACCCCAAAACGCCTCGACGATTTCACCTTGAATGGCTCGACACCGTTCGGCGCCGCGCATCACCCACGTGCACATACGTTACATCCGGCATCTCCGCCCGAGCCGGAACGGTCGTTGCTTCAGGCACAGACGTGGCACGGATAGAATCACAAGCCGTCACCGATTGCGATATGCATTCCGGAATGAATTCGGGAACTACCTGTGCTCGAAATAGGGGGAAGTGATGAGAACGCGTATTTTGTTGGGGATGGCGAGTACCGCGCTCGTGGTGTCGGCAACGGCAATGGCCGCAACGTCGGACGAAGCGCGATTACAAGGATATGAAGCCGGGTGGGACGCCGCCCAGGAATTTTGTACCGATCTCCGGCCGCGGACGTCGGACGAACTCACGATCTCTCTGAGGTCCTTCAAGAGTTTGGAGATGCCCACGCGCGACATATCGGAGATATTCAGCAAGGCGTGCAAAAATGGCTTCGACAAACATATCAACAACAACTGGGCCTGCCAGCAACGATTGGAACAAGAGAGCGCCTACAGCAAAATGTGGAAAGCTCGCCGCAGCGCCTGTGAATAAGACATTGCGTATCGGAATGATCTCCTCCGCCAAACCCAATGCGCGACCACCGGCACGCATGCAATCCGCATCTTCGGGCGTTCGGGAGCATGAGCGCTGATGTTTACGGCTCATGTACGCGCCGAGCACGTCCATTCCCGCACGAACGCGCGGGGTTGAAACCCCGCGCTTTCAATGAAAAGTCCTTCACTGCGTGCAATTCCCCTTGCCCGCAATTCATTCCCGCTCAAGGCGCTCCGCCGCTTCCGCCCGATTCTTCACGGACCGGCGAAGCTTCGCGCGGTGAAATTCATTCATTGCGGAGGTAAATTCAGATTATCCGCTCGAGCTTCTCCCGGAGCCACTTGCGGAATCCATGTGCCGCCTTCGATCTCCACATCCAGATGATTGACAGGCACGGGCGGAGGCGACACTTCGAGCCGCGTCGTCCAGGTTTTCCCATCCGGCGCAGTCTCCCAAAACACCGAATTCGCGGCATGACGAATACGCCACCAGCGATGCTGATCCGGCGAATACGCAATCGAACCGAGTTCCTTGTCCACGCCGGCAATGTCTACGCCGAACTTCAGAGTCCCTTCCTCCAGGAACAATTCGACGTCGTTGTCTCCAGGACCATTGAGATCGATTCCGAACGAACCTTGGAGGGTATTCGCGGGCGTCACGGGGACCTCGAGGATGATTTGGCTGTCCGTGAGATCGAAAGCGCGAGCGGACTTGCGTCCGGCATAAACCTCCATATTCTCCACATAATGAAGGACCAACTGCCCGTTTTGCTCGGACAACATTCCATCTTGCCCCTGCCACGTACGATTCCACTTCATATCCTGCATTCCGTCTTCGAAATCGTCCGTGATTGAAGAGATTGGGCAGAGCTTCTGTTTGGCGATGCCTCCGCCGGTCAATTTATCGAATCGAGCCAGCCTTGGGCCCATCGTCCCGGCATCCCCGACACCCCCGACGTAAATACGGACAAAATCCATTGGAAACAGCACGGCTTCGGGCAGTTCCAGTTGGTTTGTCCAAGTCTGACCATCCGGCGAGGTTTCATAAATCACCATACCGTTGGATTCACGCATTTGCCAGAAACGATGAGCCACCGGGTCATAAGGAATGGTTTTCATTTTGTTATAGGTATCGGCGCGATCGTACCCAAAATTCAGCGTATCTTCTTTTTGGTAGATCTCCACGTAGTTCTGGCTGTCGATGCCGATATCGAAAAAAGCCTCCGCCGACTTGCCGACCCCCGGCGTGGCCAAGACTTCCACAGATGCGAAATCGTCGCGAAAGTCATAATAGTGTTCCGACTGAATAAACGCACCGGATTGGGTGCCATCCGATGACAACGCATACAGGAGTTCACCATTGGATTCCACAATGGTCCCTCCACCCCACGTATTGACTTCCCAAACATCAATCCATTCGGTTCCGTCAAAATCCGACACGAGAACACTCGTGCCGCCACACTTCACCGGAACGACCGAGCCGCCGGAGCCGCCCGAACCACCCGAGCCACCAACCTCAACGGAGCCACCGGAGCCGCCAGAACCGCCAATGTTGCCGGTTCCGCCCGAGCCGCCAAAGTTGCCCGCACCGCCTGAGCTGCCGGAGCCGCCGAAGCCGCCTGAGCCACCGGTAAGTCGTGGATCGTATTCGTCCCACGAATGACCGCATCCGGTAACGAGAACACTCGCCAAAGCGGTTGCCGATATGAAACGTCGGCGAATCGAAGAGAAGAATGGTGAGCTTTTGTGGATTGTTTTTGAAGTATGCATGGCCGTTTTGCAACGATAGCAGCAATGGCTCCGAAAAGGCCATAGGAAATTGCTGCCCACGAATACGAAGACGTCTCTTCACACCTCGCACAGTCTCACCGAAAACTTGCCCACCCAGCGAAAACGAGCGCATGTAGGAGCGTATGAACGTGCACGGTGTACCTGCGGAAGCCTTCGTCGTCTTGCTCATTGCCGCGGTCGTCATTGCGGTGGTGCAGAGTATCCGCTTGGCGTGGCAGGGATTCTCGCGCCGCAGGACCATGGCCATTCGCCGCGAACGAGGCGCAGATGGGGAAAAACGGGCCGAAAAATTACTCGTGGATTGCGGATTTGGTATTTGGGGTCGCCAGGTGGCCGTATCGTATCCCGTTCTTGTCGATAATCAGCCCGTGGCCATTGATTTGCGCGCCGATTACCTCGTGACGTACGGCGACAAACGGTACATCGCCGAAGTCAAGACAGGTCGCGCGGCCCCGAAAATCGATACGCCCGCGACACGTCGCCAATTGCTCGAATACCGTATTGCCTTCGATGTCGACGGCGTGCTTCTCGTCGACGCGGAAGCCGAACGAATTCATGCAATCGAATTTCCGCTCGGTGTTCCAGACGCTCCCCAATCATCGCGATTGGCTTGGCTTGTCGCCGGTATTCTCCTTGGCGCGTTGCTCATGCTCCTGCGCTGAACCAAACTCGTTGTTCTCGTACGCATTTTTCACGGACGGGCGAAGTGAAGCGGCTCGCGAAGGCCTCTTTCACGGCGGCGGCTGGTTCAAATTATCCGCTCGAGCATCCCCGGGACTCATCTGTTCGATGCGTGTTCCACCGTGGATCTCCACATCCAAAATGTCCACCGCTACGGGCAGAGGGGACGCCTCGAGCTGCGTCGTCCACGTTTTTCCATCCGGCGCGGTTTCCCAGAACAACGTATTGGACGCTTCTCGAATCCGCCACCACCGATGCTGTTGCGCCGAATAAGCCACGGTGCCAAGTTCCTTGAATGTCCCGGAGTTCTCAACGCCAAACTTGAGATTGCCTTCTTCGACGAACATTTCGATATCTTTTCCCCCGGTGCCATTGAGATCAATTCCCAAAAACCCTTTGAGCATCGTCTGAGGCGCCGAGGGTATTTCCAAGACAAGAGCGCTATTTGTCAAATCAAACGCGCGAGCCGACGCGAGCCCCGCGCGAGCTTTCAAGTTGGGAACATAATGAATCACGAATTGCCCGCCTTCTTCGAGCAACATCCCGGGCTGCTCCTCCCACGATCGCAACCACTGCCTGTTCTCTTTCCCGTCATTGAAATCGTCGGTGATCGAAAATATTGGACAATATTTTTGCTTGGCTATACCTCCGCCGCTCAATTTGTCGAATCGCCCCTGTTTTGGCCCCGTCGGTCCGGCATCACCGTTCCCTCCCATGAGCACGCGGACGAGATCCATCGGAAATAACGCGGACGTCGGCGTTTCGGCTTGGTTTGTCCAATTTTGACCCTCGGGTGACGTTTCATGAATCACGACGCCTTCGGATTCACGAAGTCGCCAGAAACGATGAGCGGCTGGATCATAAGGAATCGACTTGATTGTAGTGTATTTATCAGCTCGTTCGTAGCCGAACGCAATCATATCTTCCTTTTGAACGATTTCGATATAGTTTGCCGAGTCGATACCAACGGAGAAAAATGCCTGCGTGGCTTTGCCGACTCCCGGCGTGGAGATGACTTCGACGGACACGAAGTCGTTTCGAAAATCATAGAAATATTCCGATTGGATAAACGCGGCGGATTGATTGACATCCGAAGACAAATCATAAACGAGTTCGCCGTTGGATTCGGTCATCTTTGCTCCCCCCCACATGTCGAGCTTCCAAAGGTCTGTCAATCCGTCCCCGGAAAAGTCCGAAACGAGTGAACTCGTACCGCCGCACTTTGCGACGGAATCGCCGGAGCCCCCGGATCCATTGGCAAGGCGCGGGTCGTAATCGTCCCACGAATAGGAGCATCCCGTCAGAAGAAGACTCGCCACAGCGGTTGCCGATATCGAACGTCGACGAATCGAAGAGAAGAACGGTGAGCTTTTGTTGATTGTTTTTGAAGTACGCATGGAAGTTTCGCAACGATAGCAGCAATGGATCTGAAAAAGCCAGCCGTCGCCCCCCACCCCATCGTTTCTATTCGAACTACCCGTAACCGATATCCGCAAAGTTCGGTCGGTGGACGTGCCATTCGAACTGCACGTGGGGCGCGAATCGTGCCTCAATCCGATGCCCGCTCCTTGAACGGAGAACGGATCTCTCTTCCCGCCTCGCACGCTTTGCAGTATGCTGCCGCGGGAAGTTCATGGATAACCTCGAACTTCGCTTCGCCGCTCGCGACATTCAACTCTCTGTGCGCAGTTTCTCGGTCACCGAAGAACTGTCGACACCTTTCGACATTTCGATCATCGCGCGAACCACCGATGAAGACATCGATCTCGATGCGCTCGTCGGCCACGGTGCGGGATTCAAAGTCGCCGGATCCTTGGCTTGGAGCGGCATCGTTCAATTTGCCGAACAAGTCGAAGTCGAACCGGATGGTTTGTCCACGTACTTCGTCCGGATTGTCCCGGCCTTATCCCGCACGACGTTGCGCCGGAACAACCGCATCTTCCAGCACCTGTCGATCCCGGACATCGCCAAGAAACTGCTCGCCGATTGGGAGATCGAACCGCTCCTCGAGCTCGACAACGCCGCCTTCCCGAAGCTCGACTACCGCGTACAATACGGAGAAACCGACTTCGTTTTTCTCTCCAGACTGCTCGAAGAAGCCGGCATCAGTTACTATTTCCGCGCTCCGGAACCCGGCAGCGAAGCGCCGAGCAAACTGGTTCTGGTCGCCGAACCAAGCGCCACCGAATCCCGCGGCTCGCTGCTCTACATCAACAACCTCGAACAAGCCAAAGGCGTCGACGCGATCACGCACGTGAAGGTCTCGCACCAGGTTCGTCCGGGCCGCGTCACCCTGCGCGATCACGATTTCCGAAGGCGCCCCGATTTTCAACTCATCGCCGACGCCAAGTGCAATCTCGACACCGAAAATCGCTACGAGAGTTACCATTACAGCCCCGGAGCCTTCGTCATCGACCCCGGGCGCGTCGATGAGAAGGAAGGAAAAACCCTCGCCGGCAAACGTCTCGATGCCGCTCGACAAGGCCGACGGCGTGTTCTGTTTCAAACGACGGCCCTGCCGATCTCGCCGGGCGATGTCTTCAGCATCGACGCGCATCCGCGCGCGGACCTCAGCCCGGACAAACGTCTCTTGACGGTGCAACGGACGCTCGAAGGGACGAACGAAGGCGAATGGGTGAGCACGGGAATGGCTGTGTTTGCCGCGGATCCGTATCGTCCCGCGCTGGTGACGCCCAAGCCGCGCATGGGCGGATTGCAGAGCGCCGTCGTCGTCGGTCCCGCGGGCGAAGAGATCCACGTGGACGAGTTTGGCCGGGTACGCGTTCAGTTTCACTGGGATCGCGAAGGCAAGTACACCGATGAGAGTTCGTGTTGGATTCGCGTGAGTCAGGTTTGGGCCGGCCGAGGGTTTGGCATGGCGTCACTGCCGCGCATCGGTCAAGAGGTGCTCGTCGACTTCTTGGAGGGTGACCCGGACCAACCCATCGTCGTCGGGCGTTTGTTTAATGGAACATCGCCGCATCCCTACAAATTGCCGGATCACAAGACGAAGACGTCGTGGAAGAGCGACACGTCCCCAGGCTCGGGCGGCTTCAACGAAATCACCTTCGAAGATGCCAAGGGCAAAGAGAAGGTCTTCCTTCACGCACAAAAGGATCGCGAAGAAGTTGTCCGGGAAAACCAGGCGACCCAAATCGGCAAGACGCTCGACGTGCAAATCGGCGAAAACGAAAAACACAAGGTGGGTGGAGATCAAGCGTGGCACGTCGTCGGTTCGCGCACGACCCGCGTCGAAGGCAACGATGTGCTCGTCGTCAATGGCGATTGCCATATTCAGCTGGGAGAAACGGGTGCGTCTCTGTCAAACGGCCGCGTGGTTTTGTCGACGGGCAAAGCTTCGCTCACGATTGCCGAAGGCGACATTTACCTCGACGCGAGCGGCAGCATCAAAGTGAACTCGGGCGGTCTCGCCACCGTGGCCGGCAAAGAAGTACATATCGATGGTGCGCCGAACGTTTTGCTCAATACGGCGGGCGGAGGCGCGCCTTTGCCGATGTCCCTGGGCAAACTCGAAGTGGCCCTGGCGGATTTGGATATTCCCGAAAACGTCAAGAAGGTCGCGCAAGCGCTGAAAGCTCCGATTTTTGACGAAATTCCGGGTGGATTCGACGAAGAAGCCATTGAAGGCGCATTAAAGAAGCTCTTGGAAGTTCCGCCGAAGACGATCGCCGATGCGCCGGGTTATTTGATGATGCCCGAAGCGATCAACGAGCAATTGTCGGGGCTCATCGACAAAGTGCTGCAAACGCCGGAGATGCTCGTCACGAACATTCTCGATCGTGTGGCGCTGGAACAACAAAAGCTCGCCGACCGCATTGAAGAGCTTCGCGCCAAAGCGGGTGAAGTGGTGGGCAATGTGCAGGAAAAGATTCGCGGGGCGGTGGAAGATCTGCGCGCTCGCGCCGAAGCGGCCAAACAAATGGCCATGGCGAAATTCGAGGAAGTCAAAGCGAAACTCGAAGCGGCCAAAGCGCAGGTTCAAGCCAAGATCCAAGAGCTCCGCGGGAAACTCGAAGAAGCCAAAGCCCGCGCCGAAGCGTTGGTCGAGGAATTCAAGGGCAAACTCGAAGCCGCAAAACAAGCCGTCGTCGGCAAAGTGAATGAAGTCAAAGAAAAGTTCGAGGAAGCCAAGGCCCGCGTTCAGGCGAAGATCGATGAAATCAAGGGACGCATTGAAGCGGTCAAGGAACAAGCGAAAGCCAAGATTGAAGAAATCAAGGGCCGCATCAATGAAGTGAAAGAACAAGCCAAAGCCAAGGTCCAGGAAATCAAGGACCGCGTGGCCGAGATGAAGAAACAAGCCGTCGAGCGCTTCGAAGAAATGAAGAAGCAAGCCACGGACATCATCGAACAGGCGAAGAGCAATATCGAAGCGGCCAAAGCGCGCGTTCAAGAGCTCAAGGGGCAAATCGAAAACGCCAAAGAGCAAGTGAAAGAAAAGGTCGCCGAGTGGAAGGGCAAAGTCGAAGAATGGAAAGCCGCGGCGAAAGCGCAGGTGGAAGAAGTCAAAGCGCAAGCCAAAGCCGTCGTCGACGAAGTCAAAGGCACGATTGAAAGTGCCAAAGAAACGGTGAAACAGACGATTGCCGACGCGAAAGAAGTGATCGCGGACGTCAAGGCGATTCCGAAAGAATTCGTGGCCGAAACCAAAGCGGCGTGGAATGAAATCAAAACGGAAGCGAAAGACGCCGCGAAGCAAATGAAGGACGAAGCCAAGCAGACGTGGCAAGAAGCGAAAGACACGTGGAAACAGGCGAAAGAAGACGCCAAGCAAACGGTGCAGGAAGCCAAAGACACGTGGAATCAAACGAAAGACGAAGCCAAAGCCGCGTGGAATGAAGCCAAAGCCGACGCCAAACAAACCGTGCAGGATTTGAAGGGCGAAGTAAAACAAGCCGGCCAGGATTTGAAAGAAATGGGCAAAGAAATCAAAGGTGACGCGAAAGATGCCTGGAAAGACATCAAAGGCGAAGCCGAAGATTTCTGGGGCGACCTCAAGAATATGGACAGCCCGAGCAATGCGTCGGCGTCCAAAGAAGGCGCGGAACAAGGCGCCGACGCCGCGAAACAAGCCTTGCAGGATCTCGTGGGCGGTAATGGTGTGCCCAAGGGAGCCAATGCGTTGTCCGGGCCAAACTTGGGCATTCCCGGAGCCCCGGACAGCGGATCCATGGGTCAAGCGTTGTCGAGGGCGGGAGGTTTTACCGGACAAGACGTCGCTTCGGCCTTGAATCAAAGCCCCGGCGGAGCGACGATTTTCCAAAGCCCCACCGAAGGACAAATGTTCATTCTGAAGACGCAAAGCGCGTCGCCGCTGTCGGCCACCGAGCTGGATGCGCATTTGGTCGAAGCGCAAATGAATGGTTTTTCCTCGTCGGATGCCTTCGTGCACACGCTCTCGCAAAAGGGTTATGCCGTGTACGAACGCCCGTGGGGTGAAATGGGCGAAGCGTTCGTCAAGCGCGCTGCGGTGATTTGAATCGGAGTACAGGAAAAACGATGTCACGCTACGAAAGCCGCGATGTAACCTTCGATGTGCCTCGGCATTGGGAAGACCGGACGCTGGTCGCATTTGCCGCTCCGGCCAAGCCGGGACAAACGACCGCGCCGAACATGGTCATGACCCGCGATACGCTCGGGCCGGAAGAGACGATTCAATCCTACGCGGACAAACAGCTCGCGGAATTGTCGAAGCGGCTCGAAGGGTTCGAACTGGACGAACGAAAAGAACAAACCTACGGCGGGCAGCCGGGCGTGGAATTGCGTTTTACCTGGCAAGGTTCGTCAGGGAAATTGGAGCAACGATTGGCGCTCGTGGTGGGACGGCGGCGTTCGGTGTGTTGCTTCAATGCCACGATGGCGAAAGCCGATGCCGAACAAATGAATCCGCTCTTCGATCGTATTCTGTCCACGGTTCGTTTTCCGAAGCCCGGAGAAACCACCTGAGGAGCTGAAGTCATGGGCGCTGGTGCATTGGCGGCAAAAGTCGGTTCGCGATTGGCTCATGCGG
>CAYSYX010000286.1:0-12169 GCA_964435055.1 uncultured Polyangium sp.
GTCTGAGCCTGCCTGCGAGGGATGGTCGGAGCAGGAAATGACCCCCACGATTGATCTCCCGGTACCCAACTTAGAGCCTCGGTCAGAACAGGTGCCATTGGATCATTCGTAGATCTTCCACCCAAAACGACGACTTTGTCCAAGTTCTCGAGGTATCCCGCGCCATGTTCGACCCGAGGCACGGGAAGATGTGGCACGGTAGCGTCCCACGTGCATGTCTGGGCCACGGGGTCGAACGTACAAACGTCAACGGTGGAAACGGGCACTTCCATGTCCGTCTGGCCACCGATGAACACGACGCGATCGCCTGGCAATGCTACTGCCAGATGCTCCGCACGTCCTGCTGGAAACCCCGTCGTCACAGAAGACCAGGGTGGCTCTCCACCGGCGTAAACCTCTATGGAATTGAGGAATGTCGATGCCCGCCCACCGGCCACCAAAACGTACTTGTCTTGAATGAGCGTCGCAGTATGGCCGTATCTAGCGATGCCCATGAGCGTCTTCGTCCACGAATTTTCTATCGGATTGTAGAGCATCGTATAATTTGTCGGCATCGGTTGGGACCCAATGGGTGCACTGAGTCCACCCACAAGCAATACTCGTTCATCGGAGAATTGCGTCATCGTCTGCCTGACAAGCGGAGCCGGCATTTTAGGGCCCGCCGACCATGTACCGGCCAATATGTCGAACTTGATCACCTCGTCCGTCGCCGGAAATTGCGCGGTGCGACCACCCATTACATAGAGATACTGTCGACCACCGGTGCGGATGATGGCGGCGGAATGGTTCGTGCGTCCACCACCCGCCATCTTTGTACCCACGGACCATTTCATCGTAACCGAATCGTAGTATTCGACGGTATCGAACGGATTCGCACCACCCGCCGCGGGCTCGCCTCCAGTAATCAACAGGTAGTTGTTGTTGACCACCGTGGTGGTCATATTGAGCCGCGGAACGATTCCGTTTGTCGTATCCATCCATGTTGGATCGACGACGAGCGGGGCCTTCACCGACCCGTCCCAGGTCAAACGCACGGTGCATTGACGACTTTTTGGATCCACCGTCGGTCGCCTCCAGGGCATCGCACCCGACGAATCGTACGCGCATCCCTCGACGGCAACATCGATCGTAACCGCATTTCCGTCTCCGTCGACGGCATACGGCGGATTCATTCGCAATCGCGGAGTGCCGCCTTTGTCGAGCATTTCCAACGTGTTGCTCACGAGCCGCAATCCGGCGACATCGTCGCTGAGCGCAATGTCATAACGCAGTTCCGCAGCTGCCGGGACTTCATCCGGGAAAAACACATAATCCTCGGTGCCTTGAGCGAAGGTCCGATGCATGATATGCGCCCCATGGGCATAAGCACTTCGATACACCGAATAACCGCCGACATCTTCACGATTCGCGTTTGTCGCGCCGCGCAAACTCACCGACACGGATACATTGCTCAGTGCGTCGGTCACCCGAAATGCACCATTGGCCTGCGGAGCCAAGACCACATTCGTTTTGGACTCCGGCGAGGTCAACAATCCATTCGCCGAAGCTGCTTTGGTCGTTTCCGCAAAAGCGCTTGCGCCGAGAAGCTCGAGGGAACCGGGCACCGACCTCGAATTGTCGGAAAGTGGATTGCCCATTGGAAGATTTGCCCGTTCGAGACGGCCACGTACGGCCAGAACGACATCGCGTGCCGCCGAATTGCCGGACGCCCCAAGCTCCGGCGATTCGGCCTCCGTCGAAACGGGACGACCATCCTGGTTCGTCATGCACGCACCTATCCAGATCGAAGCGAATACCAATCCGATCCCAATACGCCCACTCGTCCGTTTCATAAGCGCAACCTCCAAGTCAGAATCGATAATGCATCAAGAGCCCTGCCGTGCCCACGAACTGCGTCGAGCTCGCCACGGTGTCATCTTCGTCGGCAAACTTCGCCAAACCATCGGACCCGGCCTGAAACGTGCCGGCATCCGGGTCCCATTTAAACGTTTTCGAATTCACGGTCAACAACCCCCCTATGGAGACGAGCACATCGAGATTTTTCTTGACTCGCATACCCGCCCGAATCTCAGGCATTACGTAAAACGCCGTGATGCCATCGGCTTGCACGCGCTCGATCTCGTACGGCAAACCTTCATACGTAATGGGGTTGGCAGCCTGACGCCGACCTAGAGAAATCAAACTCGCTGTTCGATTATCCGCGATCGTGCCAAAGACGCCGCCAACGCCCAATCGCAATCCCACGGGGAATTTGTCGCCAAATTTGACGCCCACCGCAATCCCGGCAGTCACCCCGCGCGAACGCAAATCGTCGTCGATGCAATTGTTCGTCGTTTTTCCATTCGCATCATTGCACCCCGCCGGATATGGATCAATGCCTACGGCCTCGATCGTCGCCGTGCGATTTTCGAACGTTTGTTGCGTGTATGTAAAACCCAAATCGAAACCCACGGTCCAGCGATTACGCACGGCAATGCCGCCGCGTACCATGCCAATCCCACCCATTGCCGGTGAAATCGTACACGCATCGCAATTTCTCGCAATGCCGCCGAACCCCGGGCCGAATACAAACGCCGCCCCCGCCTCCAGAAATGCCGGGTTTTCTTCCCAAAACGTCCGCGGCGCCTCCACCGTCGGCGCAAATGTCAAGGTTTCCGTTTTTCCCGGCGCAACATCGATCCGACGCTCGGCCATCGCATATCCATTGCCGCCAATTTCAACGCGATGCGATCCGGCTCGAACCGGCCCCTCCCAAGAATCACGACCGACCAAAACGCCGTCGACGCGAATTTCTCCCCCGGGCAATTCCGACTTGATCTTCAAGTCCGACGCCAATTCCTCCGCAATGACGAGCATGTTCGTCACCTGGCTCTGCTTCACCTCGACGCGCGCCGGTTGTGTCCCTTGGCGTTTGTCCCCGCGCAACACCACCAAGTGGTCGCCCGTGGCGATGAGCCCTCGCCAGGGAGTTTTTCCCACCACAACCCCGTCGAGAACGACGTCGACGTTGTAACCCGACGCCTCTTCGACCAGCAGCCAGCCGGAGAGCTCGAGCGGCGCGAGCACCGCTCGGACCGTGACTTCTTTGCCTCCGGGCGCTTCCACGCGTTGCTCGAAGGTCTCGAATCCCGCCTTCAAAATACGTACGACACGCGTACCGACGGCCACGTGCAACGGGCCTTTTAATGGTGTCGTTCCTTCGGGTTTGCCATCGATCGTCACCGTCGCGCCCGATTGCACGCCATCAATGACGATATTGCCAACCACAGGGCGAAGTTGCGTCAATTCGGCATTGGCGATACCTTTTTCCTCTTCGCTCACGTTGGGCATGGCCAAAAGCCGTTCGTTCATATCGACGGCTTCCGCAAATCGATTCAATTTGCGCAAACACAACGCGGCGTTCTTGATGGCCGCACGTGTCGGATAAATCGAAATCGATTTCTCGAATTCGGGATATGCCGCATCGAGCGATCCGCGATCGAATAACGCCAACCCCTGGTCGAAATGCTTACGCGCCTCTTCTTTCGCCAGTTGTTCCGCCTGCGCGGCAGGATCCGGTGGCGGAGGCGGAGGGGGCTCCGGCGCCGCTTCGGGCGGCTTCGCTGTTTTACCGGGCCCTTTCGGCTGCGCCATGGCCGGCACCGCGACAAAAAGCGCCGCGAGCGCCAGCAATCCTACCCTCGAGCCCCGCCTGTTCCGAAAAGATAAGTCTACCATCTGTTTGTCCGCTATTGCATCCGCTGGATAACACGATTCACGGATCGAAATTGCGATCCGGGCCCTGCTCGCCACTCGAAGATTTGGTCGTTTTCGTGGTCGTCGGCTGAGGCGTCGACGTGGGCTGAGTCGCCGTGACGACCGGCCCCGGATCCTTCGTTTTGTTCGTCGGCGGCGTCGCCACGACGGCAATCGTCGACGTCGTGGGTGCAGCCGCAGGCAACACGAGTTTGTCCGGTGAAGCCCCCTTCGCCGTGATGATCACCTCGACACGAATGTCGAGTTTGTCTTTGTAAACATGGACGGGATGAACACTCCCCGCTTCACCGCTGATCGTGATGGTTCCCCCAGGATTTACCGCCACAATGCGACCACCCACCTCCACCGTCGCATCCGGCGGCTCAATCGTCACCGACACCTCGCGCAACGTGCCCGCCGTCGAAACCGCCGGTGACGCAACAGGTTCCACCGGAGGCTTCTTCGTCGTTTCCTCCGGTACCGCCACCTTCGTTCCGTCCCCGGACGAACGCATCACCACGCCCACACCAAGCAAGGCGGCAAGCGCCACCGCGCCGATCACGATCGGGACAAACTTCTTCCGGGACGAACTGCCGTGATCACCGCTCTCCGACGGCGCCAACGAACCGCGCATCTCCCCCGAATCAAGCCGCGTCGACGACGCTCGATCCACACTCTTCGCCGCCACAGGCTCGAGCGACAACGTCTTGGCCGTCTCGGAGATGTTCTCCCCTTTGCCGTCGCGACCGTCGCCGATGAGCAACGTCGTTCTAGCCGGACGAACCCCGACGCAAGCGCCGAACGCATCGACCAATTCGCCCATGTTCTGAAACCGCGTGTTTCGATCGCGCGAAAGAGCCTTCTCGAAGAAGCGATCCACTTCGATACTGAGTGTCGGAACGAGGACCGACGGCGGCAACACCGGATCGGTGCAGATCGACACGAGCAACTTGCCGATGTTTTCCGATTCGTCGAAGGGCAAACGCCCCGTGAGCACTTCGTACAAAATCACGCCCATCGACCACAAATCGCTGCGATGATCGACGAGCTTCGTCTCGCGAATTTGCTCGGGACTCATGTACGACGGCGAGCCCATGAGCGCCCCCGTGCTCGTCGCCGATGCCGACGTCGTCGCGGTGATGTCCTTGGCGATCCCGAAGTCGAGGATCTTCACGAGCTCTTCGTCGCCGTGTTTGGAAAGAAAAATGTTACTGGGTTTGAGGTCGCGATGAACGATGCCGAGCTCGTGCGCCCGACGCAGCGCTTTGCCGACCTGTTCCAGAATGACGTACGCTTTGTCGAGCGTCAGCGGGCCTCCGCGTTGGAGTCGATGGTCGAGATCTTCCCCGTCGAGAAGCTCCATCGCGATGTAGGGCGCGCCGTCCTCGATGCCGTAATCGAGAACTTGGACGACATGCGGGCTCTTGATCAGCGCCGCAGCTTTTGCTTCACGTTCGAAACGTTGCCGCGCGGATTCGTTCTCCGCGATGGACTTTTCCATGAATTTGACGGCAACATCGGTGTCGAGGAGCTGATGGCGGGCGACCCAGACGGATCCCATACCTCCTTGCGCAAGCGGCCGATCCAGCTTGAACTTGCCGCCGATGATTGCGCCTTCTGTGATGGTCACGCCGCGCCTCTCCTCCGGTTCGCGCACACGAAAGTGCGAAGGTAGGTTTTGACATCGTAACCGATCCGAGACGCGAACTGCACCTCGAAAAAGGCTTCCGCGCAGTACTCGGAAACATCGACGCAAACGTCGAAAACCCCTAGCCTGGAAGCTGACTTCACGTTCGCCATGCATCCTCGCCAACCACGTCCCGTGTTCCCCGTTGCGATCGCCCTGGTAGCGGCGTTGACGCTCGTGGCGAGTTGCCGATCCAAAGATTGCGTACCGGGGCAACAAGTCGCCTGCGCTTGTCCCGGCGGAACCCAAGGCGTGCAAGCGTGCGACGTCGACGGCTCGCGCTACCTGCCATGCATCTGCACGACGCCGCAGTCTGTCGCGACAACCACCGCCGCGCCCGTGCCGGCTCGCGTGCGAAAACAAATCCGGTGCGGCCCGCTCACGTGCGACGTCGCGTGTTGCGCGACGTTCGATCCGCCTACGTGCACGCAGGATCCACGCGAGTGCGCGCGTACGGACCAAGGCGATGCCGTGATCTACGAATGCGATGGACCGGAAGATTGCGGCACGGGAAAAGCTTGCTGCCTCGTTCCCGGAAAAACCGTCATCGGCGCGGTCTGCGTTCCGCGATCGGAATGTACCGGGACGTTCCAACATCCACGTTTCGGAAAATCCGTCGCGGCAAAAAAAATCTGTCACGCCAACGTCGACTGCGATGTGTCCGAGATGTGCGGCCCGTCGGGCGATTCGACCGGTATTTTGACCTGCAACAAATAAGTAAAGACAAACTCATCGGGCAGCGGCACAAATCAACGAAGCCGCCTCTCCACGAGCGAACGATCGATGGTTTCGAGAGACGAACACCCGGCGAGCGCCATCGCGGTGGACAGTTCTTCGCGCAAAATTTCGAGCACCGACCGAACTCCCGCCTGTCCACCCACGGCCAAGCCCCATAACACCGGCCGGCCAATCATGACCGCACGAGCACCGAGCGCGAGCGCCTTGAGAACATCCGTACCCCAACGAATTCCCCCGTCCACGAGCACCGGAACGCGCCCGCCGACAGCTTCGACGACACGCGGAAGAACATCCAACGTTGCCGGGGCGCCATCGAGCTGCCGGGCGCCATGGTTTGACACGACAATCCCCGCGGCGCCCGCCTCGATGCCCCGCCGAGCATCGTCCGGACGAACCACACCTTTGAGCAAGATGGGCAGTCGAGTCAAACTGCGCAACCACTCGACGTCTTTCCACGTCAATGATGCGTCGTGCCGGGACGCGATGTAGCGAGCGAGCGCCGAGCTCGATTGCGCACCTTTCATGCCGGGCGCGTCGACGAGGTTGGCCATGACCAAACCCGAGGGCAAACCAAAACCATTCCGAACATCACGAATACGTCGACCGAGAACAGGTGTGTCGACGGTGAGCACGAGCGCTTGAAAACCCGCCGCTTCCGCTCGAGTCACGAGCGACGCGGTCAATTCGCGATCTTTGTGTACGTACAATTGAAACCATCGCGGGCCTTGACAAACCCGCGCGACGTCCTCGATCGACGTCGTCGCGAGCGTCGACAACGTGTAAATGGTTCCCGCTTCCGCCGCCGCCCGCGCCGTCGCCAATTCCCCATCCGGATGCGCCAATCGCTGATACGCCGTCGGCGCGATCAAGATGGGCATCGATACCGGAATACCCAAAACCTCGGTCTCGAGTTTTCGCTGCGCAACATCCACCAAAATTCGATAATGGATTTCCCAGCGACGGTAGGCGCGCAGGTTTTCCCGAAGCGTTCGTTCCGCATCCGCCCCCGAACGATAATAATCCCACGTCATTTGCGAAAGCGCGGCACGAGCGGCTTTCTCGAAGTCCGCAAGGCACACGAGCGACGACGTCGAAATGGCTTGAGACATGCGACAATCACGCCTTTCCGCAACTACCAATTGATCGCAAATGTGGACGTGAAACCCGCCGACGGGCGCATCGATGGCGCGGCATTGGAAAGCGTATCGGGCACGTCGATCGTCGACAAAGCGCCGATAACACAATTACGAACCTTGTCGCTCATCTTGGAATCGGAATCGAGCGTGATTTTGGCCGCGGTCTTGGTGCTGACGATACGCACTCGCAATGTGCCCCCGCCCGAATTCGCTCGACATTCATCCAATGATGATTTCGACGCGCTGAGGATGGCTTGTGCGAGCGCCTCTTGGCCAGGTTCGACAAATTCCACCCGCGCCCGAGGGACGACCGCTCCCACCGGAGGCGCATCGTTTCCGTCCCCCTCGACATCGCCCGAATCCTTTTCGATTTTCCCTTCACCAACAGCCGGCTGCTTGGCCGCATCGAGCGAATGATCGCGAGCATTCAAAGCCGGCGGCGCTTGCTCGATAGGCTGACACGCGCCCAGCATCAACAACACGAAGAGTAGAATCGGCCGAAACATCAAAGTCAGCATAGCGCTCCCGAGACCCGTACGGGAACATTCAACGAAAAAAAATGCATCGTCGCCGCCCCGACGCCTTCCGCTCCGTAACACCTTGCCGAAACCTACGGACGAACCGTCGCCGGAGGATCTGCCGCAAGGGTACGCGTAAGCACGAGAGCATCCGCTTTTCCCGAGGACAAACGAAATTCCGCAATGGCCTTGACCGCCGCATCCCCGGCACAACGTCGTTCCATCACGACGAACCGCCCGCGCGTCACGGTGTTTTCCCCCGTCGTCGCATCGACAAGGCGCATATCGAGCCCCACGCCCGCACGATCGAGCGCTGCGATCACTTCGACACATGCTTTGGCGGGAATATCGAAAGGCACATTCGAGCGAGCGCCGGAATCGAGCGCCAGATGCACGGCCGATTCCGCATCGACCGCCGAAGCGCCGGTACCTCCGGCGTCGAGAACGCCGAGCAGACGCGCAGCGGCCCAAGGATGGTTGACCAAAACGGCCGGAGCGAGTTTGTCTTTACGCAATTCCATCGCATAAGGTCCCGGCCGTGAAAACGCTTCGACGTCGATTCTCGCCGGTCCGCCGCTTCCGCAAGAAAACAAGGAAACGCCGGCCCCGCCACGCCCCTCGGCCAATAAGATCCCTTTGTCGTCCCAAAGCGATGCGCCGACGTCCGCCAAAGGTTTCCCCGCGATGACATCAATACGCGAACATCCGGCCGGCAAGTTGAACGATAAGGGCGAACGACTTCCGAGATTGGCTCGCGCGTTCGTCAATGGTTTTGCCGCGCCATACCCTTTGTCCACCAAACGTTTTTCCAAAGCACTTCGAGCATCGGCAAGTTCACGCGTTTCGGTCACGTATTCGGCTCGTGCACCGGGCTCGATCGCGGCGGCTGTTCCCGGGCGTGAGCGACCGGCGACAAGGGCGACGATGCCCGTCGAAACGCGCGGCCGTATAGCAATCGACAACTCGGTCGATATCGCGGAGCAAATCACCATCGCTCGATCTCGCCCGCGTTCTTTGCCCCGCGCAACGATTCGCCCCGTCGAATCTTCCGCCACCACTTCGATGGGCCCCACTTCTTCTCCGGGAGAAACGAATACATCGATGCAGCGATTGCTCTCGAGCCCCACGGTCAAACGCGTCGGCGCCCGCGGAGCCACCGGCAGCGCCGCACGACGCACATCTTCCCAAGAACCTCCGAGCCAAGCTCGATGTTCGATGAGTTTTGCTTCGAGACCGGGCCAAGATTCGAGCCGCCCGGTTTCACCTCCCGAACGGCCGCGCGTACCCACGACAGCTTCGACGGCCGCCATGGCTTCGGTGGGCAACGGTTGCACGCCGATACCGACCAATCCGCCGCCGGAAACGACGCGTGCCGAGACAAACAGACGCCGCGGATGCGGAGGGCAGATCAAAATGGCGGGATCGGCATCACCCGATTCATCCACGCCAAACGTCGAGCCGTCGTCTTCATACGCAAATAAATCCACGTCGACGACCGACGCCGAACCGCGCGCCAACACGAGCGCACATTCTTTTTCCGGAACGGAAATGAATGCACCCGTCCGATCGCCCTCGGATAAGTATTCCGACGCGGCAACTTGCAGCGGCCCAGCTCCCGCTTCGCGAACGCGCCCGGCATCCGCCGCGAGAAGCGCTCGAGCATCGACCTGATCGGGAAGAACACGCAGAGGTGCTTCACGCTCGCCGGGAGCGGGTTTTACCGGAACATTTCCGCCGCAACCGAGGACCAGGATCGCGAACGTGGAAAACACAGCCGCTGGATTTTTCGAAAATCCCATCAAGGATTTCCCCCGACAAACGGAAATAACGCAAATATCCAAAAGACATTGTTTCCTCGAGCATCCACGTCGATACGCGCCGTTTCCGATCGGTTGGCACACAAAGTGACCCCGGTGCCTTCCGGCTGATCCACGGCATCTTCCCGGACAAACTTGTCCGCGATGGTGGCGGAAACTCGAATGCTCCGCGGTTCACCGCGAAGAACCGCAGCGGCGGCGAAGTAACAACGCCCCGGTTCGAGCGCGATGGGGATCATGGTTGTTCCAGACGAACCCAAGACCTCCGCGGAGGGCAACGACGCCGGCGCGGGGAGATGTCGCCGCAGAAATGCCTGGGCAAACCCGGCACGAACCCGACTTCCCCAATGATTGGGAATCGTGTCGGGTATGGACCAACCGGCATCACTCACCATGATGGGCACCGGCCCGGCCGCACCGCCGAATACGATCGTTACGCGCGACGTCGTCCCGAGACAAAAATCGAGCCGAGCATCGGGCGTCTCCGAGCGATCTTGCGCCAAGACCTCGCCGTCTTCGTTGCGAGCTTCCGCGTCGATGTCCGTGGCGCGGTGCGGAAACGTTTGCGGCACCGTCCCCATCACCGTGATTCGATGACAACCTTCGGTCAAACGCAGGCGGGTTTGTCCCAGCCCATCCGCCGAAGAAACCGTCGCTACACGGACAAACGTCTGAGCCCCTTCGATACGCGCCCGTTCCTCGGCTTGAAGCACTCGCTCCGGCATCGGTCCCGGTTCGATAGGACGACCGGGATTGCCTCGAGGCGCAACCACACCGGTGACTCGTTCGGTCAACACATCGCGAGCATCTCCGAGCGGCGCCGCGGAACGACCCACGACAGTATCGATCGCCCCCCGTGCAGAACGCATCGAAATGACCAAATGCTCGAGCTGCGATCGCTCTTCATTGCACCGCGAGATCGTTGCTACTCCAAGGGAACTGAAGACGCCGTCACCTTCACGCGCGCCTCCCGGATGGCCTTCGGGCAAGGGCAAAAGCTCGAGCGGAACGCCGTCGCGCATGGGTGCGGCGGAAAACTGAACCGTTTGAGCACCAACGAAAGCGACCGTCACGCAGCCGGGTTTGGCGTCGACCGCCGGGTTTGGCGCGATACGCACGATGCGGGTTTGTCCGTGCTCGGTAAAGATCGGGGACAAACGCTCGACTTGGGCCGAACGGCCCGCCCAATCATCCGCGAGGCGTCGGGCGTCTTCGGCGACATCCGCGTGGGCGTGGGGTGCCGCGAGCAAAACAAGCGCGAGGGCCGGGAATCGCTCGGGGGAAAATAGCGGACGTTTGTCGAAGCGAATGGGCACGTTTCCTCGACGCGCGGTCTTGTGCGTTGCGCGTCCGAGCATAAACGCGAACGGGTGAAGGCGCATGGATTTCATACGACCGCAGAGGATCTTTTTGGCCGGTCGACGTCTGCCCCCACCAATCGATTCGTTGCCCGCGAATCATCGTGGTTTGCCGCAAGGCGAATAGGGACAGCGCCGGCTCGACGAGCACGTGAGTATCCGATGGTTTGGCTTTCAAAACGACGATTTCTCCGGCACATCGAGCTTGAGTCTTTCGACGCGGCGCCGTAACATCGTTTTCCATGCAAAACATCCACGGCATTCATATCGGTTTCGGGATATTGGTGTTTTGGAGCGTTTTCGCGGGGGCGATCGCATGTTCGGAAGCTCCGGCGCAAACCTCGGGAGGAAACGACGGGGGAAATTCCAATGGCGGCAGCTCGTCCGACTCGACTTCGAGCACGTCCGGTTCAATGACCGGTTCGAGTACCGGGGGCGCGGGAGGCACCGGGGGTTCGGGCGGCTCGACCATGATGCCCGAGCAAACGGCGGGTCCGGATGAGATGCCTTATTTCAAAACGCCCGACGAACTTTGCACGTACGTGAATGACTCGCGTCAAACATCGCAAGGCCACGATCGTTGGCGAGGTTTACCATTCAAAGGCGAATACCATACGGTCAAGACCTGGCCCATCAAGTTTACCATCGATCCGGCATTAAATGCGGCGGCGCAAGCGGAAGCGGAAGCATTGGCCGGCGGTGCCGCTCCCCAAGGAAGTCCCCATACCGACGGAATGATCAATGGAAACCTGTTGCATCAATATTTGTACGTCGACGGCGTCGAAACGTCGAATTACATGATTACGTCGCAGCAGCTCAAAGGCGATTGGATCGTCGGCAGCTACAAAGCCGGTCTCATCAATGCCAACGGGACGGCGCGTATGGCGCTTTATTATCACGATTCGGGCGGGATTGCTTATGGTCCCAAATTGAATCGCATGGGATGCGGAGGCAAATTCAATCCCGTCGACAAATCGACGTGGTGGGTCGTCAAGCTCGCGCCTTGAACCAAAAACGCTCATAACACCAATTACGTAACGGCCGATTACACGAATCTACAAGCGTCAAAAATTGGACACCCACGTACTCGAAATACCTACGTTTGCGAAACAAACGGGCTGGACAGTGTCGTTCACGCTGGAGTACGCTCCGATTCTTTCGAATAGGAGCGCCGTGCCAT
>CAYSYX010000287.1:0-229 GCA_964435055.1 uncultured Polyangium sp.
GCGCTTGTTAGCGCCCGGAGCGAACGTTCAAATCACCGCGTGCGTATTCAATTCGACTGCGTGCAAATCAAGGCGAACGTATTCAATTCTCAATGCCCCAAATCAAGTCATGCGCATCCAAGTCCCCTTGCCCGCAATTCATAGCAGATGACTTCAATCAGCAAGGGGAGTGCTTCAATATGGCGAAAGCCAGCCTCCCGCGTCAACCGGTCCGCAACAATCGAGCCCG
>CAYSYX010000287.1:239-12048 GCA_964435055.1 uncultured Polyangium sp.
GGCACGAAGAATCTGATTATCGTGCTTTACCATTGGAATGACGGCACGGTGACTGCGGAAGAGGTTCCGCAGGGACAGACACCCACTTCGACTGGTCCGCAACAATCGAGCCCGCAAGACGCTCCATCGCAGCCTGCTCCCGCGGCCAAACCGCCTCCCGAGACACCACCGCCGGCGGCGAAACCCGCGGCCAAACCGGGCAAAGCCGCAGACAAGGCTCCATCAACTGGACAAACAGCCACGCAGGTGGCAACACAGGCGGCAAAACGCTGCCGCGTCATCACGTTCCAAAGCGCAAACACCACGACCTATACGCGATGCACAGGGCAGATGCATCATGCGATATCAGGAAAGATTCACGAGGCCTTGCAAAATCATAAGAATCTCAAGGGCCTCTACAAGTACCGGGACAATCGGTTTGTCACGCAAGCCATCGATGAGGCAGCGCATAAGGGTTATCAGACATGGCATCGCAAGCTGGACCAGCAGGTTGCCGACTGGATAAACGAGCGCCCCCACATTACGCCCAAAGATTTCGAAGCCTACCTACATAATCTTTACGCTGAAAAACGGCTCATGGATATTTTTCCGAATGGACTTTAGGAGCAAGTGCCATGCGATTTTTCGTACTGGGTGATTCACGTACCATGGATTGGACCTGCGATGCATGGGTCCGCGCATTGAAACCTAAAAACCAAGGTTCTGCGCCCGAGTGTCCCGTTTGCGGCTTATGCGTTGGAATGCTCCCTTGGTTGCCGCCATATCACGCCGAGATCATCGTTCATGGAAAAAAACTAGGAGATATCATCGAGCCGAGCAGGTCGAGTCTGCTCGTGTCCGAACGTTTTCGTAAGGCGTGGGAAAATGAAGGGCTTCATGGAATCGAGACGTTTTCTCCCATCGAGCGAATTCGCCTGCGACCCGCCCGTTTCGGTAAAAAAACGCCAATCTATTTTCACGTCGCCGTCCAACACTTTAAAACACGCGTCGATCTCGCTCGAAGCCTGATGGATTTTGAGCGGCCAATTACGTGTTATGCATGCGTCGATTCGGCAGCGGAGTGTATTCGCGGTTTTACAATCGACGAATCATCCTGGAGCGGAGAAGATCTCTTCATAGCGTGGGGAATTTTTGGCACCGTCATCGTTACCGATCGCGTCCGCCAAATGCGGGACAAGTACGAATTGACGAACATGAACATGACCCCCGTCGAGGAATACCTCCGGGATCCATTTCATAAATGGACCCCATTCTGTGAATACCCGTTCGGCAGCTATGACCTGGCCGACCCGACGTCCACAAAAGACAAGTAAAGCGAAAGCCATGGTCGGCCCGGCTCGAGCTATTTCGATCCGGCCCCCTCGGCAGCGCCTTCGACCACTCCGCTCGATGCCTGGACCGTTTCGGTCTTTTCCTTGCCGGCCCGAGCTGCATGGGCACGGTTTTCCTCGAGCGTGTCGAAATAACCAAATATCTGCGTATCAATATCGTCCGGAAGCGTTCCGCCGCCTTTTTTCTTTTCCCGAGCGATCGCCCGGCGCAAATCGTTCAACATGCCCACCGTCTCCGAACGCAGCGCTTGGGCGTTCTGCCGCGATTGACCCTCGATATCGGCTCGTTTGCTCAGCAAATCCGATAACTTCTCGCCCGCGGCGATGAACCCGAGCGCCCAGTCGTACGCTGTTCCGCCGTCAATCGGCAACATCTTCAAGTCGTCTGCGTATTCCGCAATTTTACCCTTGTGCGTCCCCGCTCGCGCCGCTTCATCCGCATAACTCGATTGCAATACCGTCGTGTCCGGAATGAACGCTTCCCGGACCCTTCGCGCTGCCGCCACGGTCTCCGGCTTCGTACGTGGCGCCCGAACATAAGCCTCCGTCAAATACCACAATGCATAACCAAATCCGTCATGCTCGTCGTCCATGACCGATAACTCGTCCACAAACGCGCGACCCGTCATCGCCAATGGCAAGGCGGATACCTCGCTGCGTTGCGCCGCCAGCACCTCCACTTGCCCCGCTCCCGCCTTGGTGCTCGTCAACGCCCCGATTCGCTTCGTGAAAAGATCCTCGAATCCAAGGTAGATGTCCGCCAAATTGAGTCGTCGAAATGTACGCATGAACGCGAGGATATATCGCGTGATGTCCAGAGACAAGAACTTTTCTCACGTTCAGGTCATCCCAATACTCGCTTCAAGCCCAACCTTGCGCCGTCGGCCCTTCGACATACTCGACTCATCTCGAACAGCAAACGTTTGGCCCTTTGAGATACTCGACTCATGTCGAAGGGCCCTCGCGATGCCGTTGGTAGATCATCGAGTCATCTCGAAGGGGTATCGCCGGGGTGTTTGCGGATACTTGCTTCATCTCGAACAGCAAACGTTTGGCCCTTCGAGATACTCGACTCATCTCGAAGGGGTATCGCCGAGGTGTTGGCGATGATCGAGGTAAGTCGATCGGCACTCGCCAAGGTGTTGGGAGATACACGACTCATCTCGAACAGCAAACGCTTGGCCCTTTGAGATGAACGGGTTATCTCAAAGGGGGTTGACGCGCACGCCCCGGGTTAAAGAGACCGTCTCGTTCATTCCGCGCCGGGCAACGGTTTGGTATCATCGCAAATTCCGTGGGATCAGGAGGTCTGATGGCCTTGCCGCTCCACTCACTGAAGTCCTCACGGTGCATGCGTCGAATCATCGTTGAATTCGTGGCAATTCACAAATCCGCCTGAAACACTTGTCGTTCGGCGCCGAATGTGGCTAGTCTGCGCATCGTGGAAGCTTCGACCGGACCTTCGACGACATACGTGGCGAGTTTTGGTGTAGCCGTCGTGCTGTGCATGTTGCTACTCCACCAGCTCGTGATTCGCAAGTTGCTCGTCAAAAGCGCGCCGATGCGCGTGGACACGCTCGGTGAAAATCGCGCGTATGGATTACGCAACGTAGGTGATGTTCTCGCGGTGTTTCTCGTCGGAGCGGCCGTTGTCAAGAACTGTGTTCATGGTCAAGACCTGAAGCACGATATTCTTTGGGCTGCGGCGTTTGGCGGCCTGGGACTGCTTTTGCTCGAGCTGACCGGGTTGGCGGGCACGCGTTTGCTCATGCGTCAGCGTCTCGCCGAGTCGCTCGAGCGAGGCAACGTGGCCGCCGGAGTTGCCGCAGCGGCGCATTACGTGGCGACGGGAATCATCACGTCACGCGCGGTTGCGGGCAGTGATTTGCGGGGCGTGTGGTTGTCGCTGGCGTTTTTCCTGCTCGCCCAATTCGCGCACCAGGCTATCGTGACTTTGTATCGCGCCCTCACGACGTACGACGATTCCGAGCAGGTCGAAGGGGAAAACCTCGCCGCCGCGATCAGCTACGGCGGCATTTCCATTGCGGTTGCGGCGATCGTCGCGCGAGCGCTCGAAGGCGAATTCACCGGGTGGATTCCGGCCCTCACCGGATTTGGAATGCTCGTCGCGACTGCATTCGGCTTGTATCCCATTCGCCAGCTCATCGTGCAGGGGTTGCTCCTCCGAGGCAAACCGACGTTTCGTGGGGGCGATCTGGACGAGGCCGTGGGACGCGATCGCAATGTGGCTGCGGCGTTGCTCGAAGCTGCGATTTACGTAGGCACGGCGCTCGCCATCATGGTTCTTGCATGACAAACGCGTTTCCCGCGCCGGAAGGATACGACGAACTTGCTCGGAAACTCGTAACGGGTGGGATCATCACGGATCCGTGGGTCGATGGCCGACCGCGACTTTCAGCCGATCCGATCATCTTGAGCCTGGCCGACGCCACTCGTCTTGCGCAGGCGGGTCAAGCGATTGCCGAGGTATACAACGAAGCGTTTCAATTGGTCTCGGACGACGCGGCATTGCTCGACGAGTTTTTCGGACTCACGCCGGTGCAGAAGGCCATGTTCGAGGCGTCGAAGCCGCTTTGGCATGGCATTGCGCGAGCGGACGTATTTTTCACGAAAGAAGGTTTGGCCGTCGCCGAATTGAATTGCGACACGCCCACGGGCGAACCGGAAGCGGTGGAGCTCGGGAAAATCGCGCACGCCAAGCGGCCGGAGTTGATGGATCCGAATGCGCACCTCGAGGATGCATTTGCCGCGATGGTGGCGAGCATGCTGGAGAATCTGATCGGGCCTTCGGCGGCGAAGACGATCGGTATCGTGTATCCGACGGAGTTCACCGAGGACTTGGGGGTGATTCGTCTTTACAAACGTTGGTTCGAGAAGCGCGGATATTCGATTGCGTTGGGGTCGCCGTACAATTTGGTGGCGACCGAAGACGACCCGACGGTACGGGTTTTCGAGCAGCCGGTGTCGCTTCTGTTTCGGCATTACAAGACAGATTGGTGGAGTGATCGGGCGTCGGTTTGGAAGGACGAGCAAATCGAGGATTCGGCGCCTTTGGCGGATGCTTTGGGGGTGGTGTTGCGAGCGCAGGCGGCGAGCAAGACGGTCGTCGTGAATCCGTTTGGCGCGGTATTGGCGCAAAACAAGCGAATGATGGCGTTCTTATGGGAGCACATTCATCGTTTTGGTTTGTCGGCGCAGGATGTGATTCAAACGTTGGTCCCGTACACATCGCGGCTCGAGGCTTTGCATCCCGAACAATTGCGTGTGGAGCGCAAAGATTGGGTGCTCAAGAGCGACTATGGAGCCGAAGGGGAAGAAGTGGTGATCGGCCGTATGGTCACGGACGAAGAATGGTCGACATCGCTTCAGCAGGCGCGCAAGGGGCGATGGGTTGCGCAGAGATACTTCGAAGCGGTCGAGGATGAAGCGGGTCGATCGACGAATTGGGGTGTTTTCCTCGTGGGCGGGGAGCCTGCGGGGTTATATGCGCGAGTGCAGGCGGGCGCGACAAACGCGTACGCGCTGAGCGTTCCGGTGTTGATCGCGCGGGGGTGAGGGGGAATGTTTGGGGTGAGGGGGAATGTTTACCATGGGCCGATGTCGGGGTAACATGGCGAATGACGGAAGCTAAGGTAGGAACTCTCTCGAAGAACTTTGGGCTATGGGAGAAATGGGAGTACGGGCATTGAATACAGCTGTCCTTGTAGGGGCGCGATTCATCGCGCCCCATGAATCGCCCAGCAGGGACCCGAGAAATTGCATGCCGATGGTAACATGATCAATGTCACGAAAAAGAAAAATCGGCGTTCAATACGCCTACCGGGTCATGATTATTCGTCACGCGGGTATTATTTCGTTACGATTTGCACTCATAACAAACGGTGCATGTTTGGAAATATTGCAAATGGTGCAATGAGCCTAAATTGTATTGGTACGTTAGTGCAAAATGAATGGAAATCACTACGAAAGAATTTCCCTGAAATTCATATCGGTGAATTTGTGGTGATGCCAAATCACGTTCATGGAATCATCATTTTGAACAATGTAGGGGCGCGATTCATCGCGCCCCATGAATCGCCCACCAGGGGCGCGATAAATCGCGCCCCTACACCAACGTTGGGTGAGATCATTCGGTCCTTCAAAGCACGAACTGCCGTCATGGTCAACCGTATGCGCGACGCGGTCGGTGCGCGTGTTTGGCAACGAAATTATTATGAACACATTATTCGAAATCAAGAATCACTGAATGCCATCATCGAATACATTCGAACAAATCCGCGGCGTTGGGATAATGATCCAGAAAATGATGCCCGAACCAAGACAATGGTGAAATAATTGTAGGGGCGCGATTCATCGCGCCCCATGAATCGCCCACCAGGGGCGCGATAAATCGCGCCCCTACAACAATAACCGTCAAGCCGCCGCAATCCGTAATGGATACCTCCCAAGAGGCGCGATTCATCGCGCCCCATGAATCGCCCACCAAGGGCGCGATAAATCGCGCCCCTACAAGACAATCTCGAACCTTCACCGTCGCCCCCGCCGCATTCGGACTTCAACATCCCGCAAGAACGCCGGTTCGAAGACGCCGTCGACGCGAATCGAATAGCGGAAAAAAGGCGCTGCCTGGACGCCGTGATAATCCATGTCATTGAACCAATACGCCCGCGCGTCCACCAGCAAAGGTTCGTCGTCGACATTGTTTTGCAAATAAAACTGCTTGTTGCCGCGCGGATCAATCGAAATGCATTGCGCCACCGACAATGACTTGCCCGGCTCCGTATCCCGATGCAAAGGCGCGTGATCATTCGACTCGACCCCGAAGATCACCACCCGCCCGATTTCTCGAAATGGCAGACTCCGAATGAGCTCGACCGTCTTTGGAAAAACCTCCAAAGCTTCCTCGACGAATGTTTTCCCTTGGCCCGAATGTTTATCATCCCATCGGTCATTTTCGAGCAAATGATAACAAACCTTCCACGGAAAATACACCTCGTGCCGATACGCCAAGAGCCGCATTTGCGCCTTCGTCAATGGATTGTCCGTCTCGTCGCCGAAGACCACGCCTTCACGCCGATCCACATCGTATCTCTGCGGATCCTCCGATAACGCAATAAAATCGGCATACTCGTCCCGCGACATGTTCTTGACGGCATCCATCAAGTCGCGATACCCATCGTCCATGCACCAAGGCGCCACGACGCCCATCCATTTGAGGCTCGCGCCCGTATACGAAGATTCGACCTGCGCCAATCCCAGCGAGATCTCTCGATCGACCGCATCGAGGGTTTCGTCATTCACGAGGAACCCAAGGTCCACATAAGGCCGGCCGAAAATACCATGGATGTGCGACTTCATGCGCCCGTCTCCTCGTGCAGCTCGTTCAAAAGCCATTGCGCCACGCGGCGTTCGAACGCATGCACGCCATCTTCGCTGGACGAATAAGCTCCGGGACGAAAACCCGGCGTGGCGATGCCTCGATGCTGTTTTTCGCAGATGGCGCGATCCTCGGCATTCGTGATATCCCAAAATTCGAGCACATCCGGTATACTTTGCGCTTGCGCTTCGTTATGGACGAATACATCGGCGATGACTCGTGACGATTCCATGGATATCGGTTCGAGTCGATACGACAAGAAGTAATCCGGTTGCAAACTCGTGAGCCACGTCGGGAAAAGCAATGCATCCCGCACCGTGCGTTGATCCTGCGGCCCCGCAATGAGTGGTCGCGCATTTCGTTGACCGCTCATGGATACCGTTTCCGTTCCTTCGTTCAGGTCCATGGATCCGCCGAGCCATAATCCTCCGAAATCGTGGCTGGAGGATTGACGCCATGGTGTGCGGGCTTCGAGGTTCGGATGCACCGACGGGAAGTGATGCGATTCTTGAAAATTGGCCACGAGCAGTTTCCAATTGGCTTTGACTTCGTGCACCGTGCGTCGTTCGAGCCGCAAGGCATGCATCGCCGCGTGTTCGAACCAGGGCGGTATCGACCCCGCGCAATCGGGAAATGATGGCGCCGATGGATCGCGATTCATGAAGACAAACCCATTCGAAACGGCAACCTGCGCTTGTTCGAGATTCATTCCGCGGCAATGCGAGAGCTGTTTGGGAGGTGCGAAAACTCGACCCGTCAAGTCATACCGCAGCCCATGGTAGGGACAGGCGAGTTCCAGGTGTTCGAGTCGCCCCGACGAACCCTCGGTCATCTGTGTTCCGCGATGAATGCAGCGATCAGCCCAGGCATGCAGCTCGAGATCGGCGCCGCGGACGATCACGGTACGTTCGCCGAAGGATTCGACGGCGACAAACGATCCGGGCGTTGCGAGTTCGCTTTGGTGCGCGGCACATAACCACACGGATGCGAAGAGTCTGTGGGACTCGAGGGCGGCGATGTCGGGATCGACGTAGGTTTGACGGGGCAGGGCTTTGGCTTGCGCGAGGGGTTCCAGGACGCGACGAAGGTCGGCTCGCAACTCGGCATCGCGCTTGGGTTTCGTCATGGCGATTGTTTACACGCGAGTGGCTGAGGAAATCAAATTTGCAGAGGGTTGGGCGAGGGAATCGCGGGCGAGTCCGGTGGATTGGGGGCAGGGGGAATTGAAAACGCACGCGTACAAATCCTTCACACCCCGCCACGAAGAACTGCTATCGTTGCCCGGTTCACCTCATTGTTGACGCAAACGGGAGACACAATGCGAACAAAATCTTCAGCCATCTTACTTGGTTCATTGGTTACGCTGGTGGGCTGCGGTTCGGGATCCGAACAAGCTGCGCCCGAAAAAATCACCTGGCATCAACACATCGCGCCGATGGTCGCCAAACATTGCGGATCGTGTCACGAAGCCGGCGGGTCCGGACCCTTTGCATTCGATACGTACGAATCGGCCAAGACCGTCGCGGGCGCCATGCTCGGTGCCGTCGAAGCCGGAACGATGCCGCCTTGGTTTGCCCGCGACACGGAAACGTGCAAACCCACGCGACCTTGGAAAGACGACCTGCGTTTGTCCGCGGAAGAAATGGCCAACCTGCGCACCTGGGTCGAAACCGGATTGCTCGAAGGTGATGCCGCGACCGCGACGCCATTGCCGCCAAAACCCGAATTGCAATTGAAATCGCCCACGAAATCCATGCAGTTCGCCGCGCCGTATACCGTCGATGGCACCTCCGACGATTTTCAATGCTTCGTTTTGGATCCGGGAAACACCGAACAGGTGTGGCTCACCGCGGCCCAAGTTCGTCCGGGAAATGCCAAAGTGGATCACCACGCCCTCGTGTATTTGGATGTCGATGGAGCCACCGCCGGGCTCGTAGGTCCGGACGGCCGAGTGCCTTGTTTTGGTTTGCCCAATGTCAAAGGTTTCTTGTTTTCGGCATGGGCACCGGGAGCGTTGCCGACGCGAATGCCCGAGACGAGCGGCATGCCGATGAAACCCGGCGCGAAAATCTTCGTGCAAATGCATTATCATCCGACAGGGAAAGGCCCGGAAATCGATCAATCCACCCTCGATATCGAATGGACCACGACGCAACCCGCTTGGGAAGCGGCGCTCGCGCTCCTCGGGAACAACAAGAAACAAGACGCCGACGGTTTGGGCCTTCAACCCGGACCCAATGATTCCGGCAGTACAGCCGAATTCAAGATCCCCGCCGGAGCCAAAGGGCATACCGAAACGATGATTTATCGCCAAAAAATCCCGATCGGTCTGCCGATTTTCAGCGTGGGAACGCACATGCATTATGTGGGCACCGACATGGAGATCCAATTCAAAAGCAACTCCGAAGGGACCGAAGAATGCCTCGTCGAAACGCCCAATTGGAACTTCAATTGGCAACGTCTTTATGCGTTCGATACGCCGATCAGCGAATACCCCGTCATTCGGCCCGGGGACGAGCTGCAGATGAAGTGCACCTACGACAATTCCTTGGGGAATCCCTTCGTCGGTCAGGCGCTGAAAGATCAAGGTTTGTCACAACCCGTCGATGTCGTGCTCGGCGAGCAAACCCTGAACGAAATGTGCCTCGGTATCTTCGGCGTCCTCGGCCCCCCCGGTATCCTCGATCAAGCCTTTTGACGTAACGAAACTCCGGCCGGCACGGTCCCCGCGTCAAATCCCGATTGACCACGCGTGAAAATTCGGCGATATCGGGATCTGCTCGTTCATGCCATTCCCTTCCAAACCCATCCTGCTCCTCATCGCGACGTGCCTCGTCACGTGCACGCGCGAGGATGGTTTGGAGAGACCGTCCAACGAAAACAACGACGTTCGCGCCGCGGCCGAGCCTCCCATGCCCGGACCTCGGCGCGGGCGTCTGCTTCAAGCCGTCCGGGATAATGACGAATGCGTCGTCTGTCATGACGAACAGGCTCGCGAATGGCGCGGATCGATGCATCAGCGAGCGGATGTGGATGCCGCGTATCGGCATGCGTTTGCCATTGAACCGAAGGCCTTTTGTCGCGGGTGCCATGCACCGGAAGGGGATCCCGAGCGGGATGCTCCGGCCCCCGTGAGTGAAATCGGCGTCGCTTGCGTGACGTGTCACGTGACCGAAGAAGGCGCCATATTGGCCGCTCCCGCGACAAACTTCGATCCCGCGCCGCATCCTTTGCGTCGTTCGGCGGTGTTTGCGGCCTCCGGCGGATGCGTGAATTGCCACGAGTTTCCATTTCCGGGACCGCGTTTGATTGGCGACGATGCCGATGGTTCGTTCATGCAAACCACGATTCGGGAACATGCGCGTTCCGGGGCGTCGGATACATCTTGCGCGGCTTGCCACATGCCGGTCGTTGCGGGACACCGCTCGCATTCGTTTGCCCAGGTACGGGATCCGGAATGGCTGCGCAAAAACTTGGTTGTCGAAGCAAAACAATCCGCGTTTGGCGGGGCCGAAATAACCTTGCGTCAGGTAAAACCGGGACATGGATTTCCCACGGGCGACTTATTTCGGCGCCTCGAAGTCGGCGCGGAATTACGCGACACCGACGGTCGCGTGGTACGTCGGGATGTCCGGTATTTGGCGCGTCAGTTCGTCGAACGTCCGCATCGTGGTGGTCGGGAGCTGAGCGAAGACGATCGTGTGTTCGACGAACCGGTCGTCATTGATTTGGATATCGCGCCGTCATCGAAATTCGCCCGAAAGCTCGAAGTTGTTTCTTGGGTCAAGCTACAACGCGTGGCGACCGTTGGGACGGGGTTCAATTCCCACGAGGCCGAGGTCGAATCGGAAGTCGAATTGTATCGAGGGGTTTTGGCATGGCAGCCGTAGGTTTGTCCAGCTGGAAGAAAGCAGTGCCGCAGATGAAATTGTTCACCGCAGGTTTGTCGTTATCGCTTTTGGCGCTCGTTGGATGCAAAAAAGACCCGCCTCCGCAGCCCGAACCGCAAAAAGAGCCGGTCGTCATGCCGTCGGCGAGTGCTTCGGCGAAAGTGGCCGTGCCGTTGCCCGAAGAGAACGCGCCCAAAGAAATCCCCACACTGGTGCCCGAAGATCTGGTCGTGGACGGGGTCAAAGCCGAAGGCGTGTATGTGCTCGAGGATGGAACGTTGGTCATTCACGAGAAATTGCGGGTCGGTCGAATCGTCGGCGATAAAGTCGAATGGCTCGAAACGCAGCTGCCACCCGGAAGGGTCGGTTTTGGCGGTTCGCGCATCATGGCGGTGCGAGGTCGTTGGCCCGATGCGATTGATTTGGAGTACAGGACGAACCATGGGCGCATCCCTGAACCGACGTATATGGCGTTTACCGGCAAAGGCATTAGCATGACGTATGCCGAAGGCGGAGGATGGGGAGACATCGTCGGCGTGGCTCGACTCGGAGAATCGACGTTGATTGCGGGGACGGACTTGAACGGGACGAAATTCGCAACGATTCGAGGGCCGGGCGTGATCCGCGGTCGCAAGTTGTTCGCGGAAGGTGGATGTAAACCGGAAGAACGCGGAGGATACTGGCAGGGAAATGATCAATACCCCGCAATCGTGCCGCGAGGGTTTGGCGCAACGCCCGCCGGTACCGTGATTTCCGTGGGCTCGTTATGCGAAAAGCGCAATGCGGCGCTCGAGGTTTGGGCGAAAGATTCGAAGTTGTCCACGATCATGGATCTCGGTGACAAATACAAAGAGATGTCTCTTTATGGAGCGCAAGTGTTGTCCGGCGAAGGAGACGAAGCCTGGATTCGATTGGATTCGTCGGCGGTGCTTCGTTACATCGAGGGGCGAATCGAGACGTTGCCGGCAATTCCGGACGGTGCGGGCATTCTCGTCACGTCTCCCAACAAAAAGCTCTACGCGTCGAACTCGTGGGGCATTCACCGCTGGGACAAGGACCATTGGACGCAAATAGCCCGTTTTGCCTGGGAGGAATCCAGTTACGGGATGTATGCCGATGACAAAGAGCAATTCTACAAGAGCTTCTGGGGGGCTTCGAAATTCCGCCCGGGGAAAAGCACGGTGCTGACC
>CAYSYX010000288.1:0-12027 GCA_964435055.1 uncultured Polyangium sp.
GCGCAGGGAAGGGCGCGGCGGGTAAATGTACGTTCCTCGCGCGACATATTCCTTGAGGATGTCGTTCTGGATGGTTCCGCGAAGTTTGTCTCGAGGAACGCCATTTTCATCGGCGACCGCCACGTAGAGCGAGAGCAGGATCGCGGCCGTGGCGTTGATGGTCATCGATGTCGAGATGCGTTCGAGCGGCAACCCCGCAAGAAGACGGCGCATATCGCCGAGAGAATCGATGGCGACGCCAACGCGGCCGACTTCGCCTTTGGCCAGATCGTGATCCGAATCTCGACCCATCTGTGTGGGCAGGTCAAACGCTACGGACAAACCGGTTTGTCCCTGCTTGAGCAGGTAGTGGTAACGTTCGTTCGACGCTTCAGCCGTGCCAAACCCGGCGTACTGACGCATGGTCCAGTGGCGGCCGCGATACATGTTCGGCTGAACGCCGCGCGTAAACGGCGGCATACCGGGAAACCCAAGATCTCGAGCCGGATCGAAACCCAGCGCCTCGAGCGTCGACGGCTCGTACAAATCATCGGCATCGATGCCGACGGATCCGGGTTCGCCCGCGAGCAAACCGACGCGCGGACGCGCTGCCTTGCGCGCTTTGGCGAGGCGCGCTTCGAACTCGGCCCGTTCGGGCGATTCGTCTGAACTTTTCATGTTTGCCTGTGCCGATTGACGCTCATCCACGTGTTTTCACGAGTCGAGTGAGGGCATCCCCCATGGCTCGTGCAAGCTCGTCCAATCTTCGCGTGCCCGAGAGCGTATCGCGAAGTTCATCGCAAACGAGCATCGCTGCAACCTTGGCGCCAACGCGAACACTCGCCACCGCAACATCGCCGGTCGAGCGCCCCATGACCGTACGCAAGCCGTTGTGAATCGGGGTTTGGGGAATTGGACCGAGGTAAATCGAGGTCGTCGCCGCCGTGGCCATGATGCTCGGTTGATCGTTTGGAATGAAAACCTTGCGCAGAGTCTCCGGCGCACCGAACGCTTCATTGCACAACCAGCCGTAAAACCCATCGCGTTTGGCCGAGAACAACGCCACACGATTGGCGAAGTGCGACATGCAGCGAAACGTGAGCTCGACGATGGCATCGCGTGTCGTCATCGAGGTCAAACCGGCAATCATCGCCCGCACATCCACCGGAGCGGCCGGAGGCGGGAAATCCACGAGCGTCGGGCGCTGAGGTTCGTCGTCGAAATCGATGCTTGGATCCGATTGCGCCGGTGGTCGCGGCGGCGCGGGCTCAGGAATCGAGTTCAGCGAGATCGTTTCGACGGGAAGCGTCGATGAGGAAACCTCTGCACCATGCTCGACCGGTTCCGAGACAAACGTCGTTTCCACATCGACGTCCGGAGCAGCTGCGTGCTGCAACGAAGACGCAGCTTCCCGAGGCAGGGGAGCATTTGTCAGTCCCTTCCACGCGGAGAGTTCCGGTGGGGCAAACCCAAGCGGAGGCGGTACCGACTCGTGTCCCGGGGGCGGCGACGAAGGAAACGACACGCGTGGCGCGTCTTCTTCGAATCCAAGCGTGCGGTCCAATCGTTGGGCAGGAGTGACCGTGGCCGGGTTTGTCGGGCGCACAGCGCCCCATGCGGCGGTTTTTCCCAACGTGTCGGGTTCGTCTGATCGAACCCCGGCACGAGCAACGGGACGAACCGGTACGGCAGTGCCCCACGCCGCCGTTCGTCCCAAGTCGGCGACATCATCGGGCGATTCTTCAACGGGCGCTGATGCGGTTGGGGGTTGCACGGGCGTGCCCCACGCCGCCGTTCGTCCAAGCGTCGCAGGTTCGTCCGCTTCCGTCGTTGGTTCAGGACGAACCGCAGGCGGGGCTCCCCATGCCGCTGTTCGTCCAAGCGTCGCAGGTTCGTCCGCTTCCGTCGGTGGTTCGAGACGAACCGCAGGCGGGGCTCCCCATGCCGCTGTTCGTCCAAGCGCCGAGCTGTCATCGACGTGGGTGAGTTCGTCCAATTCGTTGGAATGCAAATCATCAACGTACGTGTCGGCGTCGTCCAGCGATGAAGACTCGAGCGATCGTTTGTTTACCAACGGAATCGGAGTGCTTGGCGCGGGAGGAGGAATCGATCCCGGCGCACCGTAAGGAAGCGCCGGCGTCAGTCGGCGCGAGCGCACGCTCGCTTCGGGCGGAGCATTTTCCATCGCACGTTCGATGCGCCGAATCGCTTCTTCCACCGCGGCAATCGATGCCCGCATCACCCGGACGGGTGCGTCGAGATGGAACGCCATTTCCGATTCGACGTGCGAATCGAACGGATCGGCCGCGGCAACATCGACGACGCCCGTTTGAGGATCGATCCGTGTCGGCAACGCGCTCAAACGCCGCATCATCGTTCGTGGAAGTTTCGCCACGAGTTCCACGGAACCTTGGACGTAACGCAACCCCGTTCCCGCATGACGCGCGATCTCTTCGTCGAGTTCGGCTTCCGTCACGATGCCTCGCTCGATGAGCGCACGGGGCAGCGAAATGCCCAACAACTCGGTCAAAAGCAGAGCATCACGCACATGTTCGCGCGTGACGAGTTCCGACGCGAGCAACCGTCGACCAAGCTCTATCGACACGATGTCGCACGGTACGTGAGGCTGCGAAACCTCGCAAGAACCGCGGTTCGGAATGAAGCGTCAGTGGGTGACGGGGAACTGAAACACGACTTCCGTTTGGCGAAGCATACCCAGGTTGTCCCGAGCAATGCGTTCAACAGCGGTGGGATCGTCGCGCAGCCGCTGCACTCGACCGCGCAGTGTTTCGATCTCACGACCGAGCTCCGCAGTTTCGTCTTGCACCTGCGACAACTCGCGCTCGAGACCTCGAAGACGCGGCAAGCCTTCCGGTGAAAAAATCATCACGGGAGCGCCGATGACCGCCATGACGAGAATCGCAAGTGGCAGGACACGTTCGAGCACCAGGGTCATTCGCGGCATGGTGCGTTGCGTTTGTCATGAGATTCGGCGGTGGGCCAAGTCCTTTACGACCTTTCCACACGGGATTTTTTCGGGAAAGGTCGTACGCGCGGACGTGTCGCGTCTTGGTCGAAGGCGAAGGGAAGGCTCTTTTCGCCCCGAATTTTGGAGTTTTTCGCGCTGATGGACGGCCAAGCCACAGCGTGAGGTTCGTCCGACATCACATCGCACGCGAGTTTCTTCGCGCAGCGGAGAAGCTTTGGATACCATACGCCGCGCTGCGTTCTGCCGGGGTCGGTCCGGAACGACCGACGTCGGCGCTGAATGAGACATCTCCGAGGAAGCCACCATGTCTGTCGATGTTGTCCGAGGCGAGCTCGAGCGCCTCTTTTCGCTCGATGAATTGATCGCCCTCTCGAAGGATCTGCTTGGTCTCGATCCGGCCGTCGTAGGTGGCGCCGTATCGAAAGCATCGTTTGCCCGAGCGCTCACGGAACGATGCGTTGCAGACGATGCGCTCGAAGCCCTTGTCGACGCCGTGTTGGCGTCGCGCACGGATGTCGATGACTGGCTCCTCGATTTGTACAAACGCAACTCGCTTTACGCCGAGGAGTTGCGCCCGGGCGAGACGTTCGGGGCGTTCACGATCAATCGCAAACTCGGCGAAGGACCGCGCGCCGCGGTTTACGCCGCGACGCGGAAAAACGCCACCGATGACACGACCGTCGAACGCACGTTGAAAGTGTTTCGCCGCGATGCCGCCGGCGGACGTCGCGCCGTGCAGCGATTCTTCATGGCGCTACGCGCGGCTGCTCGCGTGACCCACGAGGCGCTGCCAACCGGCATCGACATGGGCATCAACGTCGGCCGACCGTGGATCGCGTACGCGCCGATCGATGCGCAACCGTTGGCGGCTCGTGTGGCCCGAACAGGACCGCTGCACATCAACGAGGCGCGGGAAATCGTGCGCGGAGTGCTCGGTGGTTTGTCCGCATTGCATGCCGCGCGTGTTTTTCACGGCAACATCAAACTCGAAAACGTGCTCGTGGGACGCGGCGAAGGCGGTAAGCCTCGCGCGTTCTTACTGGATGCAGGCGCCGATCGCCTCGGTTACGGCGCTGGATTTCTGGGTTTGTCGCAGCTCGTGAAGAACGTGGCACCCGAGCGGATCCGCGGAGCGCAAGCGAACGAAAAGAGCGATATCTATGCGATCGGTGTTCTTCTCTTCGAACTGCTGACCGGCAAGACACCGTTTGTCGGAGAGAACGCCCTCGAAATCGCCACGCAGCACCTGAAGCAAGCTGCTCCGTCGGCGCAAGCAACAGGGCCCAAAGGTTGGATCACCAAAGAATTCGATGAGCTCGTCGCCCGACTGCTCGACAAGTCTGCCGACGGTCGTCCGCTGAACGTGCGCGCGGTCCTCGATATCGTGGATCCGGCAGCAAAACCGGCGGAAGAGGCGAAGCCGAAATTCACGGATGAACAGATCAACGATCTCGCCGACATGTTGCTCGCCGATCCGACGGACAACGAAGCCGCACTTTCGTTGGAGAGCGCAGTTCAACAAGGCGCCGAGTACGCCAAGGTCGCCGATGCGTTCGTCATCGCGGCCGGTGAAGTCGACGAAGGTTCGAGCGCGGGCGAAAAGATCAAAGCCGTCGAGCTCAAGAAGCAGCTGCTCCAGCGTGCGGTGCGTACGTACGACAAGGGCGGAGATCTGGAAAAGGCCGAAGAGCTGCTGCTCCAAGTCATCGAGCTCGATGAAGAAGACGAAAGCGCGTTCGCAGCCTTGGAGGACGTTCGTCGTCGTCGCGGCAAGTACGAGGAAGTCGTCGAGATGCTCCTCGAGCGTAGTGAAAAGGCGCAAGACCCTGTCGAGCACGCGCGTGTTCTCAACGTGATCGGCAGTCTTTACGTCAAGGAGCTCGAAGACATCGAGCAAGGCGTCTTCGCGTTTGCCCAAGCGTTGTCGATTCAGCCGCAGAACGCCGATTACGCCCGCGACTTGGAAAAAGCGGCCGGCGGCGACATGAAGGTTTGGGCCGAAGCTCTGCAAATCTTGAGCACGGCGACGACGAGCAAAGACTTGTCGACGGAATCGAAGATCGCGCTCTTCACGGTGCTTGGACGTTGGTACTCGGAGAAGATCGCGCGTCCGGACATGGGTGTTCCTTGTTTCCAGGCGGTTCTCAATGCGAGCCCGGGCCACGACGGAGCGATGGAGGGTTTGGCGCAGGTGTACCGTCGTGCGCAGCAATGGCAGGAGCTTTGTCAGGTGCTGCAAACGCGCGCCGATCACGCGAAAGCGCCGGAGCATGGGCGAAACATTCGCGTCGAAGCAGCCGAGGTTTTGGAAACCAAACTCGACGATCCGAAACGCGCTCGCGACTTGTTCGAGCACGTGTTCGAAGAGGATCCGAGCAACGACAAGGCTGTCGAAGCGCTCGGTCGAATCTACCGACGTCTCGAGGATTGGGGCGGTTACGCGAAGATTCTCGAACGTCGTGTCGAGGCTCTCGGAGGAGCAGCTCGTGCGGAAGCCCTTCAAAAGATCGGCGAGCTTTACGAAAACCAACTGGACGATTTGGCAGAAGCGACCCGTCGTTACGAAGCCGCCGTGGAGCTCGATCCGCGTTCGTTGGCGGCGTTGCGCGGTCTCGACCGCGTTTACAACCGGACCGGTCGTTACAAGGACCTCATCGGAACGATTGAGCAGCAAATCGGGCTCGTGGGTACGCCGCGACAAACCATGAACCTGTACCAGCGTTTGGCCAAGATCCACGACGAGCAGTTCTTGGATCATCAGAAGGCCGCAGCTGCGTACGAAGCGATTCTCCAGATCGATGCGGCGCACGAAGAGACGCTCACGGCTCTGATGCGTCACTACCGCGCGCTCGAACGTTGGGAAGACGTCGCCTCGTTGTACGAGCGGTTGTTGCGAATCGTCACGGACGACAAACGCCGCATCGATTTGCTGTTGGCGCATGGTCGCGTGTTGCTCGAGCAGCTCAATTCACCCGAACGGGCATCGAAGGCGTACGAGAAGGTCATCGAGATCGATCCGCAGCACGGCGGAGCGCTCGAGTCGCTGGCGCACGTGCGTGCGGCGTCGGGTGATGCGTTGGCCGCGTTGTCCGCGATCGAATCGTTGGCGCACAAAGCAACGACGCCGGATTCTCGCGCGGATTTGTGGATGCGCGCCGCGAAGCTCCTGGATGACAAGGGCGATCAAGACGGCGCGATCGAACGTTACAAGAAGGTGCTCGATGTGGTGCCGGGTCACACGGCGGCATCCGTCGCGCTGCGCACGGCATACTTGGCGCGCGGTGATGCAACGAGCGCCGTCGAGCTCATCGCACGGGACATCGACACGGCGGAAGGCAATCTGGCCAAAGCGCGTCTTTACGGCGAGATGGCGTTCATCTTGCACGGCAAGCTGAAGGCGGATGATCGCGCGCAGCAAGCGGCGACGAAGGCGATCGATCTCGATCCGACCAACATGAAGGCGCTGTACGTCTCGGGTGAGATCGCGTTTGCCGCGGGACGTTACGTCGAAGCGGCGAAGAACTATGAATCGCTCGTCAATCGGATCGACGCGATGCCGCAAGACCTTGCGCGTGACGTCGTGAGCCACTTCATCGATTCGTTGGCGAAGGTCGGATCGACCGAGAAGGCCGCGATTGCGGTGCCGATCCTGCTCAAATTGGCGCCCGATTCCCCCGAAGCGATTCGTCGAGCGGCGAAGGTTCGTTACGACGCGAAGCAGTTCAAGGACAGCATCGAGCTGTACGAAGATCTGTTGAAGCGATTCGGCGACGGGTTGGTCGCGGACGAACGTGCGGGGGCGTTGCTCCACGTGGGTCAAGCGCGTTTGTCTCTCGGAAACGTCGAAGATGCGGTCAACCCGCTACTCGAGGCGGCGGATTTGATGCCGGAAGCGCCGGAGCCCATCGCCGCCCTGGTTCGTCTCTACGAAGCGAAGAAGGACTGGGAAGAGGTCATTCGTCTCAAGATGCGTCGTCTCGATGTCGTGTCGGGCGACGAGCGTGTGGCGTTGTTGCTCGACGTCGGCGACATCATGGCGGCGCAAATGGGCGATCGTACGCGCGCGGCGAAGAGCTACGTGGCGGCGCTCGATGAGCGTCCCGACGACCGCAAGATCCTCACGAAGCTGATGCAGCTTTACAGCGAGGAGAAGGAGTGGGCGAAGCTCATCGAGGTCGTCGTCAAGCTCGCGGGCAAGATCGACGACAAGCGGCAGAAGGCCAAGTACATGCACACGGCGGCCATCGTGAGCTTCCGGCAGCTCGGTGATGCGGACAAAGCGGCCGAGTATTACGACACGGTGATCGAGCTCGATGCGGCGAACGACAAGGCGCTTGCCGAAGCGATCGAAGTGCGTGAGCAGAAGCAGGATTGGGAAGCTGTCGAGCGGTTGTTCCGGACAGACTTGGAGCGTGCGACCGAGGCCAACGACACGGCGAGAATGCTCGCGACGATGGGCAAACTCGGCAACTTGTACAAAGACAAACTCAACAGCATGTCCGATGCGATCGACGCGTACGAAGCGGCGCAGACGCTCGATCCGGACAACCTGGAACGCGACGAACTTTTGGCGAAGCTGTACATGGCCGATCCGGCGCAGCACTTCGACAAAGCGGTCGGTTCACAAGTTGCGTTTCTTCGACGGGATCACACGCGCCGTGATCCTTACAAGGCGTTGCGCAAGCTTTACACCGAGGCGAAGCGTGCGGACTGCGCGTGGTGCTTGTGTCAGGCGTTGTCGTGCATGAGTTTGGCGGAGCCGGATGAGGATCGATTCTTCAAGCGAATGCGTGCCGATTCCGTCGCGGCGGCGCAGGTTCCTCTGGTCGAAGACGATTGGACGAACACCGTTTTGCATGCGGATGCCGATCCGCTGTTGACGGCTGTTTTTGCGGCGATTCAGCCTGCGGTGCTCGTGAAGAACGGCAAGCCGTTCGAGCAGCTCGGGTACCAGATGGCGTACGCGTTGAACTTGTCGATGCACCCGTACCCGATGTCGCAAACGCTGTATTACGCGGGCAGCGTGCTTGGTTTGGAATTACCAACCACGTTCCAAAATCCGGCGGATCCGGGTGGTTTGAGCTTCCTGCACGGACCTGTTCCGGCGCTCATTCTCGGAGCTGCGGCGCTTGCGGCCGAAGTACCTCCGCAAGTGGCCGGGTTTATCGCGGCACGACACCTCGCGTATTACCGGCCCGGACTATACGTTCGTCACTTGGTACCGACGGGGACGGGACTTCGCGCGTGGCTGTTCGCCGCGATCAAATTGATTTCGCCTTCGTTCCCGATCTCGAACGAGATTCAAGGTCCGGTGAAGGAAAACCTTGCGGTCATTGAATCCGCGGTGACGGGAGCGGCACGGGACGAACTCGCCAGTGCCGTCACGAAGCTGCTTCAGGCGGGCGCAATCGACATCAAGAAGTGGGTTGGCGGAGTCGACTACACGGCGGATCGAGCTGGGTTCATCCTGGCTTCGGATCTCGAGATCGCGATGGAGATCATCAAGGCAGCGGACGAGAACCAAGCGAGTGTTTCTCAAAAGGAACGGCTCAAGGAATTGGTTCTCTACTCGGTCAGCGAACCGTATTTCGCTGTCCGCCGTAAGCTGGGGATCAACATTGACGGCTGATCGACATCGACAAGATCGTCTCGACAAGCTACCAGCTTGGGGTTCACGATGTTCGTTGCACCGTTCGTGACGAACACTTGTTGACGTCCAAAATCCTAGGTTGCTACCCTCACGCCCCGTCGCGCGGGCCGTATTGGCTCGACAGACTCATCGCGCGGTGTTGTTGCGGGGATAGATTCTCCGTTCGACTGTTGGAATCACGCCCATGGCGGCCAAAAAAACCCGTAAACTCGTCAAAACCCCGAAGAAAAAGGCACTTGGTCGGTCCAAACCCGCGCGAAGTGCAAGCCCCGCTCGCAAGAAGGACGTCGCGAAGCTGAAGAAAAAGCTGCGTGTTCCGACGGCAAAAAAGGCGGCTGCACGTGTCGTAACGAAGAAGAAGGTACGACCGGAAAAGGCCAAGGCTGCGGTTGCGAAGACGAAGAAAGTCGTCGCGCGCCCGGAGAAAAAGCAGGTCAAGGGCGGCGTCACGAAGAAGCTCAAGAAGAAGCTGATTCAAAAGGCGGAGCGTCCGGTCGAGAAAAACGAGCTTCGCAAGAGCAAGAAGAAGAGGCTCGAAGAAAAGCTCAAGCTGAAGAAGCAGGCGTGCATCGAGCGAGAGGAAGGTCGCGAAGCACGTTCGGAAAAAGCCGAACGAATTCTGCGTAAGAAGCTCGCGAAGGAGCGCAAGCTCGCAGCACGAAATGCCGAGGAAGCGCCGGTAAAGAAGCGCGTCGAGGCAACGGGTGAAGAGCAGCCCAAGAAGAAGAAAAAGAAGAAGAAGCTCCTCGGGGAAAAGCCGCCGGTCGAAAGCAAGCCGAGCAAGAAAGTCGAAGCCGAAGAAGCTCCGGTCAAGACCAAGCTCAAGCTGAAGAAGAAGAAAAAGAAGATCGTCGAGGCGGCGCAAGCTGCCGAACCGACCGCGGAAGTCGTCAAAAAGAAGACGAAGATCGCGGAAAAAACGCCGGAAAAAGCGCCGGAAAAGACGGTCGAGAAGGTCAAGACAAAGACCAAGGACGCGCCCGCGGAAAAACCCGAAAAGGTCGTCAAGAAGGCGCCTGAAGGGAAAGAGAAGGCGGAAGCGCCGGTCAGCGAAAAAGTCAAGGTTCGCGACGGCGAAAAGGTCAAAGTTCGCGACGGCGAAAAAGTCAAAGTTCGCGACGGCGAAAAGGCTCCGAAAGTCGACGTCAAGAAGAAGGGCGACGACAAACCGTCCGACAAAGGTGCACCTGCAAAGGCCAAGTCGACGGACGGCGAGAAGAAGGCGGCCAAGTCCGACAAACCTTCCGGTGAAGCCAAGCCGAAGAAGGAAGAGAAGTCGAAATCCGAGCCGCGAATCACGGCGGTTCGTGAACCGGCGCCTCGAGTTGCTCCTATTCCGCTGCCTTTGCTTGCTCCCGCGCGCAAGCCGACGATTGAAGAGCGTTCCGAGATCATCGAAAAACGTTTGGAATCCCAAACGGAAGAGTTCCGCCGCGCTTATACGGACCGTTTCGACATGTCGTGGATCTTCCACGACAGCGCGCTCGAAGGCGTCGTGTACACGTTCGAGGAGCTGCGGTCGGGTCTGGGAAGCTACGCATCCCATTACGGGGATACGGGCATGCAGCCCACGTACGACGACATTCGCAAACACAAGGAAGCGATCGAGTTCGTACGGGATTACGCGAAAAAGAAATTGCCCGTCACGATTGACGTAATTCGCAAGATCTACCTGATCCTGCATCCGGAAGAGGGCGACATCAAAACGGTCAAGTACCGCAAAGACATCCCGCAGCACCGGTTGTATTTCCACGAGTATGCGCCGCCGGACAAGATCCCCTACAAGGTGCGGCAAATCGTGGATTGGCTCAACGATCCGGAGACGCGCAAGACGCGCAACGCCTTGCGTATTGCGGCCCGCGCGCATTACGACCTGCTGCGTGTGTATCCCTTCCAAACCGATAGCGGCAAGGTCGCTCGGTTGTTCATGAATTTGCTCCTCATGCGTTCGGGTTTGCCGCCGTCAATCATCCATTCGACGGAGCGCCAACGTTATTACGAGGCGCTCAAGGGCCAAGCGACCACGGTGCTCCAGATGGTCCAAGAAGCCGTCGAAAACGCCCTTTCCAGCGTCGAAAAACTCCTCGACGAATACGAGACGCGCAAACGCGCCTTCGTGAGCTGAAGGTTTGCCCTCGTCAGCACCGAGGGCAAACCCGCGATACCCGCCAAACCCATCCATAAAAAACCCAATTCGCACGAGACAAACAAGGTTCGTCGCGGTAGTCTTGGACCAACAGCCATGGTCCCGACCACTCCGAACCCCAAATCCCTCGAGATTTACAATCGCCTCCTGAAGATCCATCCGGATGCGCATTGCGAGCTCGAGCATGTAGATCCGTTCCAGTTGCTCGTGGCGGTGGTTTTGAGCGCGCAAACGACGGATGTCCTCGTGAATCAGGTCACGCCGAGTTTGTTTGCGCGTTGGCCCGACGCGCAATCGATGTCGAAAGCGGCGATTGAAGATGTGTCGCAGGTATTGCGGGTGCGCCTGGGGATGTACAACCAGAAGGCGAAACACATCGTGGGTTTGGCGAAGAAGCTGGTGGAGAAACACGGCGGTCAGGTTCCGAAGACGCTCGAACAATTGGTCACGTTGCCCGGTGTGGGTCGAAAAACAGCGAATGTCGTGTTGGGCGTGGCGTTTGGTATTCCGTCGGGCGTCGTCGTGGATACGCACGTGCAGCGTTTGTCTCAGCGATTAGGTTTTACAAGCCAAACGAAGCCGGAGAAAATCGAAAAAAACTTGGCGGCCCTGTTTCCACGTGATCATTGGGTAATGCTGGCTCATGCCCTGATATTTCACGGACGACGCGTATGTTTCGCGCAACGTCCGGCGTGTGCGGCATGCGGGGTGAATGATTTGTGTCCCAATGCATTTGCGGCCGAAAAAGTGGGCCGAAAACCTCCGCGCAAACGAAAACCCGCGGTTGTGCCGATTGAAGCTGTGCAACAAGCGGCGCAGAAACGAGCGGCTGCGAAAAAATCGGCGCCGAAAAAAACTGCGCCGACGAAATCGGCGCGAACGAAGACGACCGCCAAAGAAGCGACGAAATCCGGTTCAAAGTCGACAACATTGGCGAAGAAACCGGCCGCTACGAAACGGCGTGGCACCGAGGCCTCGTTGTCCCGCGTGCGCCCAGCTTGACGCGTGACTTGACGCCAAGGACGAATACGTGGAAACTGCTCGGATGACGAATGTAGTCGATCGAGCGGGCGTCGAGCATTTCGACGTATTGGTCGTGGGCGCCGGCTTGTCGGGCATTGCGGCTGGTTATTACTTGCAAACCCAATTGCCGCAGAAGAGCTACGTCATTTTGGAAGGGCGGGGGACGCTTGGCGGAACGTGGGATTTGTTCCGATATCCCGGCATTCGGTCGGATTCGGACATGTTCACGCTCGGATATTC
>CAYSYX010000289.1:0-11985 GCA_964435055.1 uncultured Polyangium sp.
CGTGGGGTTTGGGGTGAAACCCCAATACGAGACGCTTCAGCTTTCGGCCATGTAGGGATACGGCACGGCGCGCGGCGGCTCGAAGTTTTCTTTGATGACGCGTGGCGATACCCAGCGCAACAGATTCAATGGGCTGCCCGCTTTATCGTTTGTCCCGGATTGTCGCGCCCCGCCAAACGGCTGCTGCCCGACGACGGCGCCCGTCGGCTTGTCCTTGATGTAGAAATTGCCGGCCGAACGTCGCAAGGCCTTTTGCGCTTTTTCAATGAATAGGCGATCGCGCGCAAATACGGCTCCGGTGAGCGCGTACGGACTCGTTTGATCACACAATTCGAGCGCCTGATCTTCCTCGCCATCGTCGTAGACCCATACCGTCAACACCGGTCCGAAAAGCTCCGTCTCCATCAAAGCGTGCTTCGGATCATCGGCTTCCATGACCGTGGGTTCAATGAAATACCCCTCGGCGTCCGACCATTCCGCGCCGCAAATCACCCGGGCTTTCCCGCTCGCTTTCGCGGCGAGCACTGCATTCGTGATGCGCGCATAAGCTTTGGCGTCAATGACCGCGCTCATGAAATTGCGGAAATCGGAGACATCGCCGATTTTGATCATGCGCGTCAATTCGACAATGCGCTCCTTGAGCGACGGCCACATCGATTTCGGAATGTATGCGCGTGACGCTGCCGAACACTTCTGGCCTTGATATTCGAATGCTCCCCGCACGAGCGCCACGGCCAATGCCGTTTCATCGGCACTCGCGTGAGCAAAAACGAAATCCTTTCCGCCGGTTTCTCCTACGAGCCGCGGATAATTCCGATATCGACCGATGTTGTCGCCGACTTTGCGCCAAATGCTCTGAAACACCGGCGTCGATCCCGTGAAATGCACGCCCGCCAAGTCCGGATGTTCCAAACAAACATTGGAAATCTCGATCGGATCGCCCGTCACCATATTAATGACGCCATCCGGCAATCCCGACTCGCGGAACAATTCCATCACGTAATGCGCCGAAAGCATCGCCGTATTCGCCGGCTTCCAAACCACCGTATTGCCCATCAACGCCGGCGCCGCAGGCAAATTCCCCGCAATCGCCGTAAAGTTAAATGGAGTGATCGCATACACGAACCCCTCGAGCGGCCGATACTCCATCGTGTTCCACATCCCAGCACTGCTCTCCGGCTGCCCCGAAATCAGTTGCTGAGCATACTGAACGTTGAACCGCAAAAAGTCGATCAACTCACACGCCGCGTCGATTTCTGCTTGGTAAGCTGTTTTGCTTTGACCAAGCATTGTAGCTGCATTTACGATGGGTCGATACCTTCGTGACAAAAGTTCGGCAGCTCGCAGGAAGACGGCAGCTCGAGCTGACCAGGGCAGTTCAGCCCAAGCCGGCGCAGCTCGACGCGCAGATTCGATGGCGTGCGTCGTGTGCTCGGCACCGCCGAGGTGCGCTTGCCCAAGGAGCATGTTGTGTCGATGCGGCGAACGAACATCGAGAACTTTTGTCGTTCTTACATCACGCCCATCGATCACCATCGGAATGTCGATGGTTTGACCTGACATGCGCGCGAGTGCGGCCTTGAGTTCCGCGCGTTCGGGAGTTCCCGGAGCGTACGAACGTACGGGCTCGTTGACTGCAACTGGCGTTTTCACAATGGCGGCCTGCATGGCGCCCGAGTCTACCACCAATGTCTTCGCTATCCTCGCCGGATGACGATGACGCCGACGCTTCCGGCCGCACCGGCCGAACTCTTCGATTCAACCACGCAAAAACCGCGGTTCGGCTCATACATCGGAAGTTTGCCGGCCGTCGATTTCGATGCGGCGGGCGCTTCCTCCACTGCCGTGTTGACCCGCGGCAAACGGTGGCTGTTCGCCATCATCGTCTCCGATGAACTCATCTGCTGCACCGCCGTCGTGCGTATGGGCTACGCGGCAAACGCCTTCGCGTTCGTCATCGACCGACACCAACACAAGACCCTCGCCGACGCGACCGCGCTCGGCCCCACGCTCTTGGCCAACGTCAGTCGCGTCGGGAGCGAAGGTGCCGAAGCCAAATTCGGTTTGGGCCCAAAGCAGTTTCAGATCGACAGACCCATCGGGAGCAAGAACTACTTCGTCAATGTCCGCACGCCGAAGCTGAAAATCGAGGCGCGTCTCTCCACGACAAACGCTCCGCCTCCACTCGCTGTCGTCAGTGAACTCTCCGCCGGTCGTTTTTCAACCACCGAAAAGGGCGCGCTGCTCGAAGTCGACGGACACGTCGTGGCGGGCGGGAGAAAGTTTGACCTCAAAGGAGCTTGGGGCGGCTACGACTACACCGCCGGGCTCCTCGAACGCCACACAGCTTGGAAATGGGCGTTCGGCATGGGCCGATCTTCCGACGGCAAACCCATCGCCTACAATCTCACGGAAGGTTTCGTTGGAGCTCGCGAGTGTGTCGTTTGGCGGGACGGAGCCATCGTTCCCGTCGGAGCTGCTCGGTTTCACTTCGACCGCGAACGTTTGCTCGATCCTTGGCAGATCAAGACCGACAAACTCGATGTGGATTTCGATCCCGCCTCACTGCACGAAGAGCGCCACAACATGCTGGTGATTCGTTCACGTTTTCAGCAAGTCGGCGGCGCTTTTCGCGGAAAGCTGGTTCTTCCAAACGAAACGGTTTCGTTCGAAAAACTCCCCGGCGTGACCGAGGATCAAGACACGCTCTGGTAATCGCTTCAGCTGAGCGTCACGCCTTTGTCGGCCATCAGCTTCACGAAGGCCGCTTCATCGAGCAACTGCGTGCCGTACTTCTTCGCCTTCTGCGCCTTGCTCGACGTGGGATCGTTGTCGCCGCTGACGAGGTACTGAAGTTCCTTGGTGACGCCCGACAACACGCGTCCGCCGTGCTTCTCGACAAACGCCGTCATCTCCGGGCGGGGTTTGCTGAGCGCTCCCGTGAAGCAGAACGACATGCCCGCGAGCGGTCCTTCTTGATCCTGGGTGACCGGGACAATCCCTTGCGCCACGAGCCGATGGATCTCGTCTTTGCGCATCGCGAGACCCTTCACGATGTTCGCCGCTTTGATCGCACCGAGACCCGAAATCGACGCCAAGTCCGACTCTTTCGCCGCCAAGAGCTTCTCCATCGTGTTGTACCCCGCGCTCACGAGCAAACGGGCCGTTTGGAGAGCGAAACCTTCGATGCCCAGCGCCGCGAGGAACACCGGCAGCGTCAAAGGCAACCGCGACTTCAGTTCTTCCAAGACCTTCTTGGCGATCTTTTCACCGCGTCGTTCGAGGTCGGCGATCTGCTGCCACGTGAGTTTGTACAGGTCACCCGGCTCCTTGACGAGTTTCGCCTGGACCAACTGCTCGATGAGTTTGTCGCCCCATTCGAGCGCGCCGATCGCTTCGATCCAATTCAAGATGCGCCCTTCCACGAGGGCGGGGCATTCTTGGTTGCGACACAAAAGATATTCGCCGCTCGTGAACAAACCCGATCCGCACGTCTTGCACTTCGAGGGCGGTTCGGCGTTCTTGCCGCGTTTTTCCACGACCTCTTCGACGTACGGAATGACGTCGTTGCGGCGTGAAACCAGCACCTCGTCACCGATGCCGATCCCGAGCGCTCGCACGTTGCCCACGTTGTGCAAGCTCGCGCGTTGCACCGTCGCGCCCGCAAGCTCCACCGGCTCGACGATCGCCACCGGCGTCACGCGACCGCTCGGCCCTGTGTCCCAAAGGATGTCGACCACTTTGCTGACCTTCGCTTGCGACGCGAACTTGAACGCGATCGCGCCACGCGGACGACGGTTCACTTCGCCGAGTAATGTTTGAGCTGCAATCGAATTGGCACTCACGACGAGCCCGTCGATCTCGTAGTCGAGCGTCGCGCGTGTCTCGGACGAATAACGTCGGTAGTGCTCGATGATCTCTTTCAATGTGCCGTGCGCGTTCCACGGCGTCGCGAAACCGAGCTTCCGCAGATAGGTGAACTTCTCTTCTTCCGTCTTGATGCCGAGGTGATCCGCGAGGTCGTAGAAGAGCACCGTGAGGTGTTCACATCCTTGGCCGTCAAAACGTTTCGACGTTCCCGCCGCGGCGTTTCGAGGGTTTGCGACACCCGGGAAGTACTTCTTCATGTCCGAGTTTTTCAGGATGATTTCACCGCGCACACTCAGCGTGTGTTTGTCTTTGAGCTTCTGCGGAATGCCCCGCATGCGCGCGACGTTCGGACTGATGCGCTCACCAATCACACCATCGCCGCGCGTGATCGCATCGGCGTACTTGCCATCGCGGTAGATGACTTCGATGGAGATGCCGTCGAGTTTTTCCGCGACCGACAAGTCACCGCTGATCGCCGTTCCGCCGTCTTTCACGATGAGGTCGTCGCAACGCGTCGCCCAGCCTTCGAGCTCCGCTTCGTTGACCACCTTGTTCAGCGATCCCATCGGAATCTCGTGCCGCGCCTTCTCCCACTCGGTCACGGCAACGGGCGTTCCGACATGCGCGAGCACCGGATGAGTCGGATCGATGTCGCGCAATTCGTCTTCGAGTGCGTCGTAGGCCGCGTCTGAAATCTCCGGCGTTCCTGCGTAATAACTCGCCTTGTAACGCTCGATTCGCTTCGCGAGTTCGTCGATCCTCGCGCGTGTGTCGAAGTCGATCTGGCCACCCGAAGCGGCTGCTTTCTTCTGCTTGCTCATCGTCGTTTCCTCAATCGCCGTCGCTGACTACTCGAACACCACTTCTCCGCCACGTCGCGCCGCATCCAGCATGTCGTCCATGCCCATCGCGAGTGGTCGCGGCAGTTCGTCATTCTGGAACAGCCGCACGTCACGAATTTCGAGATGGTTTGTCGGAGGTCGTGTCGGTGCGGCAACGCGCGCCGTGATCACCACGGTGACTGCGTGAAATCGGATATCTCGGTCGGGACGGGAAAACACGCCTACGACCGGACCGAGTTCGGCTTCGAAAACCCCGGCTTCTTCGCGAAGCTCACGAAGCGCGGAATCACGAAGCGTTTCACCCCACTCGAGCGTACCTCCGGGCAAGGCCCACGTTCCCGTGTCTCCACGACGAATCAACAGCCATCGACCATCGGCCACGCGAGCAGCCACGGCGATTCCGACGACAGGTCGGCGCAGAAGATGTCTGCCTACTTCACGAGCCAGTCCGAGGACGCTCGCAGGCAGCAGAGAAAGGGGCCCCATCGGACGCGGAGGATACTGACGTTCGGCACGCGGGGAAGGGGAACGTTGCAGATTTGGCGTCGTCGTCGTGCCTGCTGCATGGCGGCGCGTTCCGAGGGTAGGGTAGGGCCATGCAGGAACGTGTCGTCGCCGCCGCAGTGCAGATGAACAGCCACGCCGATGTCGCCCAAAACCTCGCGCGTGCGGATGCGCTCGTCGCGGAGGCTGCGCAACGAGGCGCGCGAATCATTGTTTTCCCGGAAAACTTCGCGTTCATGGGCGGCGAAGACGACGAACGACTACGCGTCGCCGAGGACCTCGACGGGACAAACCCGGGGTTGATTCGTCAGTTTCTAGAGACAAACTCTCGAAAGTTCGGCGTGTGGATCATCGCGGGAGGTTTGCCCGAAGCGTCCGGTGATGCGGTGCGCGTGCACAACACGTGCGCGGTCGTGGCGCCGGATGGCTCGTTGACGGCGCGTTATCGCAAGATTCACATGTTCGACGTCGAAGTGGGCGATGGGCAGCGTTATCGCGAGTCGGCTTCATGCGCGCCCGGGGACAAACCCGTGGCTACGATGGTCGCCGGCGTGAACGTTGGTTTGTCTATCTGCTACGACCTGCGCTTCCCCGAACTGTACCGAGCGCTCGTGGATCAAGGCGCCGAAGTGCTCGTCGTGCCGGCCGCGTTCACGCTCGCTACGGGCAAGGATCACTGGCACGTGCTCCTTCGCGCGCGAGCGATCGAAGCGCAGTGTTACGTCATCGCCGCGGCGCAATGGGGAGCGCATCCGAAGGGCCGTCGCACCTTCGGCAAGTCGTGCATCATCGATCCGTGGGGCGAAGTGATCGCCCAAGCCTCGGAAGGAGAAGGCATCGCCCTCGCCACGCTCGATCCGGCGTACTTGAAGCATGTGCGCGCGAGCCTTCCTTCACTCGAACACCGCCGACTTGGCATAACCACGCCGTCGAAAAAATCCTGACACAGGGTCTGTCCTGCTCAACCTGGGGAGCATGCGGAGTCGCATGTGCGGAATCGCCGCCGCACCTCTGCCGATGATGTCATGGCTTATTTTCCACATTTTTCCGACGCTCGAGATGCCCGCGAGGATGGTTGAAATCGTTGGAGTACAAAATGACGAAACCCGCGCTTGTCTTGATTCGACAAACCCGGGCTTCATCTATGGGGGATCTTCAAAGATCCGTATGTTTCTTAGGTCGTTGGTTGCGCCTGTGCGCGCCGCAAATTCGTTTGAGCTCAACGTTTCGCAAGAAGGGCTCGAAGTTCAGCGGGTCGGCGGAAACCAATGCGACGTGCCACATCGCCTTCATTCATTCCTTCGTTCAAAAGCTCGCGGGCTTTTTGAGCCCGAACCTCGTCGTAAAACACGTGCGGTGACCGGCCGAAAGCCGCGCGAAACTGACGCGCGAAGTGGAACTCCGAGAGGTCCAAGTCGAGCGCCACTTCATACGAACGAACTCGTTGTCCGTTCTCCGCCGCCGCGCGAATGCGATCACGAGCGACCACCATGCGTTCCGGCGTCGTGCGCGGAATGTTGTTCGCTACGGGCACGCGCACCGGAATCTTCGGCAACGTCTGCGTAATGGGCGCGTCGTTGCGGGGGGCAAACGCCGGCATTCGCAAGGCCGATGACGAGACGTGATGAGAAACGGAAGGAGTCGCGGCCATCGCCAAAGAAAGTGCTTCACTCACAGGAACCTCTCGGTGGTCACGGGGTTGAACCGCCTTGCTGCGCGGGTCCGTGACGACGCAGAGACCTAATTGCAACCATCGGGCCAACCCGATCCGGCTCCGGATCTCGTGTGCGTCGAAATACTGACGCTTCAGAACTCGCACGAAATTGCTCGCGAGATTTCAGCCACCGCACTGCATCAAATATCGAAATCAGCTGCAATTCCAGGCCGTACACTCGCTCGACACGGCCCCATCGGCAATAAATGGTAATCCAAATCGCAATGTTTGCGAAGTTTCATTCCATTGAGCCAAAAAGTTGAGCAGTCGACACTCGGTCTTGTGCCAGTTCTGCTCAACTAGGGCAGGACTCGCGCCGGGTGAGCGGGCATGGACGCATTCCGAGAGCGCGCAAAAAAGATCCTGTCGCGCAGGATTTGGCGCGAGATCCAAGGCGAATTTCGTTCGCCAAAATGGTCGTTGGAGGTGAATAAATGACCGGGTCGAACGTTCACGTCGCCGGCGTCGAAATCCTGAGGTGAGCTAAATATCGAGCTCCGCCGATTGCGCTCGATCCATGATGAACCGAAAACGAGCCTGAGCATCTTTGCCCATCAACTCGTTCAAAATGCGGTCCGTCTCAATCTCGCCGTCAATCACCACGCGCAATGCCCGCCGACGCCGCTTCTCCAACGTCGTTGACCGCAAATCCTCCGCGGGCATCTCGCCCAACCCCTTGAACCGCGAAACCTCGGCTTTCACGTTCTTAGGTAGCTTGGCCAACACTCGGTCCCGCTCCTTCTCATCGAGCGCCCAGTACGTTTCCTTACCCGCATCGATGCGATAGAGCGGCGGTTGCGCAAGATAAACGTGCCCACCTCGAATCAACCCCGGCAGGTGCCGATAAAAGAACGTGAGCAGTAATGTCGCAATGTGCTGCCCGTCACTATCGGCGTCCATGAGCAAGAAGATTCGACCGTAGCGGAGTTTCGATTCGTCGAAGTCTTTGCCAAACCCACACCCCAGCGCGCTGACGATGTCTTGAAGCTCCTTGTTCGACAAAACCTTGGATGTCGAGGCCTGTTCGGCATTCAAAACCTTGCCTCGGAGCGGCAAAATCGCCTGCGTTCGTCGATCTCGACCCTGTTTGGCCGAGCCACCGGCGCTGTCGCCTTCGACGATGAACAGCTCGCTTTCGTTGGGATCCGTCGAGCCGCAATCCGCCAGTTTGCCCGGCAAATTCAGGCGATGCGAAACCGCCGTTTTCCGCACGACTTGTTGCGTCGCTTCACGCCGCGCTTCCCGCGCTCGCGCCGCAAGAATGCCGCGCATGACGATAGCTTCACCCGCGGTTCCATTCTCGAGCAGCCATTGTTCGAGGGCCGGACGAACCGCGCTCTCGACCATCGGACCGGCTTCGGCATTGTTCAACCGATCCTTGGTTTGTCCCTGAAACTGCGGGTTTTGAATGTAAATCGACAGAAGCGCGACAATGCCTTCGCGAATGTCTTCCGCGGCCAGCGTCACGCCTTTGACTTGAATCTTCTTCGCTTCGATGAAGGCGCGTACGGCTTTGACGATCGCCGTGTTGAAGCCGTTTTCGTGCGAACCACCCGAATGCGTCGGAATGCCGTTCACGTACGAACGCATCGATTCATCGGGCGACTCCGTCCAGCTCAACGCTGCTTCCAGCATCTCGCCGCCCGGCGCCGTGTACCGATGAATGAAGGGGCTCGGATGCACGAGCGACTTGCCGCGTTGAGCGATCAGCTTCGGCAAATAGTCGGCAATGCCGTTTGGATGGAGAAACTCGATCGTTTCACTCGCCGTCGGATCTTTGAACGTGATCGCCAAACCGCCATGCAAGTACGCCTTCGCTTCGAGGCGCTCTTTGATGGTGTCCGGATCAAACGCCGATTTGTCTCCGAAGATCTTCGCGTCAGGCCGGAAATGAATGATCGTGCCGTGTTTGCGTGTCGTTTGTCCACGCTTGAGTTTGCCCGTTGGAACCCCGCGGGAAAACGATTGCACGTGCTCGTATCCGTCGCGCAAAACCTTCACGTCCAGCACGTCCGACAGGGCGTTCACGACGGACGAACCGACGCCGTGCAAACCACCCGAGACCGTGTAGTTCGAACTGGCAAACTTGCCGCCCGCGTGCAGCGTACAGAGAATCAATTCGAGCGCCGGGCGGTTGTACTTGGGGTGAATGTCGACCGGAATGCCTCGACCGTCGTCGAACACCGTCACGCCTTTGCGGTCTTCATCGAGCGTCACTTCGATGCGTTTGGCATGGCCGTTGATCGCTTCGTCGACGGCGTTGTCGACGATTTCCCAAAGCAGATGGTGGTAACCGCGGATGTCCGTGCCGCCGATGTACATCGCCGGGCGTGCGCGCACCGGCTCGAGCCCTTCGAGAACTTCGATGTCCTTGGCCGTGTACTTCGCCGCCGCAGCAGCCGTCGTCGATGTCGATGACGTTGTCGCCATGGATCAGCCTTCTCCCTCGCCGGAGCGATTGAGGTTTGGAGTTCCGATCGGGGGCATGATCATGCGCATGACGCGATCCTTCTTGCCCGTGATTTGTCGCCCGAATTCCCCGCGAACCCCGTGAAGTTTTTCCACGGACTCGCGGACAATCTTTCCTTTTTCCGTTTCGAGCTCGATGTGGTCGCGATCATCGAGGAGCGCGCCCACAAGACGTTCTCCTTCGTCGACCTTCATCACGATCGAGCCCTTACCCGCACCCGAAAGCGCGGAAATTTCATCGACGGGTACGCGCAGGGCAAACCCGTTTGTCGCGGCCAGAACGACACCCGGCACGTTCTGCGGCAGCAGCACCGCCAGAACTTCGTCGTTCTCGTTCAGCTTGGCAAACTTGCGCCCGGCACGCGTCGACGGATCCCGATGGATGTGCAGCGGAAAGCGAAAGCCCAAGCCGCCGCGCGTCAGCGCCAAACCAAACGGTCCTTCGATCTCCGTCACGCCTTCCACAGGCTCGCGCAGCTCTTGCCCGAGCACACGCGGATCGAGCGACAACATCGCCACCATGCGTTCGCCGTCGGCCAGCTTGAAGAGCTTTTGCACCGGATCGCCGTAACCGGTCGAGGCCGGGACATCGTGGACGCGACAAACGTAACAAGTGCCCTGGTTCGAGAAAAACGCGACGGATGAACGCGTCGAACCGGCAACGGCGGCAAGAACACTGTCGCCCTCACGCAACCGCGTCTGCGTGGGATCCTTGATCTCGCGCTGCCGTTTGACCCAACCCTGCGCCGAAAGAATCACGTTCGCATCTTCCGCAACGATGAAGTCTTCCGCTTGGAATTCGGGTTCGTCCACGGCGACGACGATCTTCGTGCGTCGTTTGTCCGCGTACTTCTCTTTGAGCTGTGCCAGTTCGTCGCGGACGACGTCCCAGCGCCGCGGCTCGCTCTTGATGAGCGCTTCCAGCTTGCGCGCTTCGGCGCGTTTTTCGGCGAGCTCTTTGCGAACCACCTGAATCTCGAGGCGCGCCAAACGATATAGTTTGAGCTCCAAGATTGCTTCGGTTTGTTCTTCCGAAAGCTGGAACTTCTTGATGAGTTTTTCGGCCGCGTCCGCTTTGCCTTCGCTCTTACGGATGATCGCAATCACTTCATCGAGAACGTCAAAGATCTTGTCGAGACCTTCGAGCAAGTGAATGCGGGCCTTCAGTTCGCTGAGTTCGAACTCGAGCCTGCGCGTGACGGTTTGGAGACGATACGTGAGGAACTGGTTGAGGATCTCGTCCAGGGACAAACGTTTCGGCGTCGACAGCTCGGGATTGTCCGTTGGAACCAAACACGTGAGGTTCACCGGGATATGCGTGGACAACGGCGTGTGTTTGTACAGGTACGCCATGACCAACTGCGGATCCGACCCGCGCTTGATCTCCATCACGATGCGCACGATGTCGGTGGATTCGTCGCGAATGTCGAGCAGCGGCGGAAGCTTCTTGCTGATGATGACTTCGGCGATTTTCTCGACGATCGTCTTGCGCTCGATCGCGTACGGAACGCTCGTCACGATGATGTACGAAGCGCCGCGTTTGCCGTCTTCTTCCTCGAGATGCCACTCGCCGCGGAGCTTCAGCGAGCCTTGTCCGGTCGTGTAAACGGCTTCGAGCTCCCGCTTGGTCGCGTGCAGTTGTCCGCCGGTAGGAAAGTCCGGTCCCTTGACGTGTTTGAGCAGCTGAATGACCGGCAAATCACGTTGGTTTGACAGGGCAATCGCCGCATCCAGAACTTCGCCCAAATTATGCGGCGGGATGCTCGTCGCCATGCCGACGGCGATGCCTTGCGAGCCGTTGACGAGCAGGTTCGGAAATCGTGCGGGAAGGACAACCGGTTCGCTCTTCGTGCCGTCGTAGTTCGGTCGCCATTCGACCGTGCGTTTGCCCAGTTCGCCCAGGAGTTCGAGCGCGAGCGGACGCAGTTTGGCTTCCGTGTAACGCATCGCTGCGGGCGCATCGCCATCGGCCGAGCCGAAGTTGCCTTGGCCGGCGACGAGCGGCGCACGCATCGTAAATTCCTGCGCCAAACGCACCATCGCGTCGTAAATCGCGACGTCGCCGTGCGGGTGATACTTACCCATCACGTCACCGACGACTGCCGCGCTTTTGCGGGGTCGTGCGTCCGGGCCGAGGTGCAGATCGTGCTGCATTGCGTACAGGATGCGTCTTTGGACGGGTTTGAGACCGTCACGTACGTCCGGCAATGCACGCGCTGTGATGACGCTGAGCGCGTAGTTCAGGTAGCGACGTTGCGCTTCCTCCGCGAGTGACGTGTCCGGGATGGGCGGCGGCGGACTCGACGAATCGTTGTCGCCCTGGTCGGACGGCGGGGAGCCACGCCGAGATCGACGGCGGGAACCGTCACCGTCGGGCGATTGGGGCTGGGAAGCGGGAGGCACGGCGGTTTTCTCCAGGAGTTTGGCAGAACGATCAGCAAACCAGGCTGCACGTACCCGCCAACGATCGTAGGGTGTACTCACGTTCAGTGGGCGCGTGGACTCGCATGCCATTACCCACGCATCGTCGATCGGTCAAGCTGCCCGGGCATCTCGGAGCATTCGTTCGCTGCTCTACCGCTACTT
>CAYSYX010000290.1:0-2854 GCA_964435055.1 uncultured Polyangium sp.
TCGATACCCAACACCAGCGTTTCCGGCCCGCCCAAGGGCGAAAGCTGCTGCAAAAACGCTCCAAGTCGCTCGGCCGGCGTAGGTTCGGGAAGGGGCGGAGCGGCGACGCTCGAGGACGGAATGACCGTGACGACGGGTGGTTTTACCTGCTCAACCGGCTTGGATGACGAACAGCCGACGGCGGAGAAAAACAACGCAAAGAGCAACGTCGAGGCGCTCGTGAATGTGAATTGATGTCCGCGTTCGAGCTGCATCTTGTTCATGACGTCACCATCGCAGGATACCTGCCTTGCATCGCCGGGGCAACCACCGCGACGTGCCGTTCCGGCCACGCCGGCAAAGTACATCCATCGTCTCGGGTTCAATTTTGCCGCAGCGAATTAGTCTCGATTGGTGCGTCTGTTCAAACATCGTCGACGGATTCGGTCGTCATGACCGATTTGAAATAGGTTTGTCCGATCATTTTGCAGCAAATACAAAAAGCAAACGCGCAGCCTCTTTCGAGACCGCGCGTTTTTCTCGACAATGCGTCGACGAATCAGGCCTTGGCGGCGACCGTCAATTCGACATTCGCCGTGACGCTCGTGGCGAGGCGAATGGGAACTTGGTAGGTGCCGAGCGACTTGATCGTTTCGACGGAGATCCGACGACGATCAACGGCGAAGCCTTGGGCTGCAAGAGCTTCTTCGATGTCGCGAGCGGTGACCGAACCGTAGAGACGATCGCCTTCGCCGACGGGCTTGTGGACCGTGACTTTGACGCCTTGGAGCTTCTGCGAGAGCTCTTCGGCCGCCTTCTTGGTCTTGGCCGCACGAACTTCGGCGACGCGCTTTTCATGTTCGATGCGCGCCACGTTCTGCTCCGTTGCGCCGACGGCAAGTCCACGCGGGATCAGAAAGTTGCGAGCATAGCCGGGACGAACGCGAACGAGTTCGCCGCTCTTGCCGACGTTGGGAAGTTCCTCGGTGAGGACGACGCGAATGTAGTTAGCCATGACGTCGCGCTCCTTATGCCGTGACGGTGAACGGGAGCAACGCAATGTTGCGCGCGCGCTTGATCGCGAGCGTGACTTTGCGTTGATGAAGAGCGCAGTTGCCGCTGATGCGACGCGGAACAACCTTGCCGCGCTCGGAGATGAAGTACTTCAAGGCTTGGGGATCCTTGTAGTCGATCACGAGCGCCTTATCGGCGCAGTAGCGACAAACCCGCTTGCGACCCGTGCGGCGACGTCCGGGAGCGTCGGCATTGAGGTCGGGCGTTCGCGCAAAATCGCGATCGTCCATATCGATGTTGCGTCCGGAATCCATTCCTCGCGAATTCATGCTCAGGCTCCCTCGTCCTCGTCGCCACCCATGTCACCATCGCCATCGAGATCGTCGAGCTCGTCCGACATCGGAACTTCGGAGCTGCGCTCTTGGCGACGCTCGGGCTCGATGAGGCCCAATTGGCGCTCACGCGAATCGTCACGCTCTTCCTCGAGCGGCGGAAGCTCGACACGCTCGAACTTCACGTCGTCGGCCGCCACTTCGACCGCACCGAGCTCGACGTCGTTACGAACGAGAACGGTTTGGTACTTGATGACGCCGTCGAGCAAGCGAAGGTTGCGTTCGACTTCGGAGACGACGCGACCGTTGCCGAGGTACTTCAAGTAGACGTAGACGCCGCGGCGTTGCTTGCGAATGTCGTAGGACAAACGGCGACGACCCCAGGTCTCGACCTTGGTCAAACGGCCGTTCTCACGACCGATGACCTCGGACAAACGCGACCCGACACGCTCGGCTGTGTCGGCATCGACGTCCGGTTTCATGATGTAAATCGTTTCGTATTCTCTGGCGCGATTCGGCGCCGTAACCAATCGACTCATGCTGCTCCTCTTGGACTGTGGCCCCGAGTGCGTGAGCCTCGGAGCGAGGACGAACGGTTTGGCGGCGGTGCCTCACGACAAACCACCCGGCCGTTCGTGCGAAAGAACCTCGAAGCCATCACAACCGTCAGGTTTCCCTTCGAGTCCCTTTGGATTCGTTCACCACCGAAACAGTTTGTCCCGGTGACGGAGCCGGTGCGGATGAATCATCCACACCTTTTTCTTTCGCTTGTTTTTTCCCGGCTTTCGGCCGGGCATTTCGAACGTTCATCGCGGCACTGACACCGCGAGCCGCGACTTCTAGCACAGTTTCCGTCGCCTGCTTCAAGATGTCTGGCAACTTCGCTCGTTCGACCGAGTCGAACGACGACAAGACGTATGCCGCCACGTCCCCTCCGAACCCGACCGGCGGTCGACCAATCCCCACCCGCAAGCGAATGAAGTCTCCCGTACCGACGTGAGCCATGATCGAGCGCAAGCCGTTGTGCCCGGCATGCCCTCCACCCACCTTCAACCGAACTTCGCCAAACGGCAGGTCGAGTTCATCGTGCACGACGATGAGGTTTGGCGGGCCAATCTTGTGAAACGCCATCGCCGGCTGCACCGATCGACCCGATTCGTTCATGTACGTCTGCGGCTCGAGCAAATACGCCGGTTCGTCACCAAGCGACGCTCGAGCAATCATGCCGGAGAACTTTTCGCGAAACGCATCGGCACGCACGCGTGAAGCCACGTCTTCGACGACCATGAAGCCGACGTTGTGCCGATGAGATGCGTAGTTTTTCCCCGGATTGCCGAGGCCGACGACGAGATACATGAGGAGGGAGGTGCGGAAGGAAAAACGCGGTGCGAGCGTGATTCCTTCGAGGTCGAACTACTTCTTCGCCGCGGGCTTCGCTGCCGGAGCCGCTGCTTTTGCACCGGCCGCAGGAGCTGCCGCCTTCGCACCGGCCGCAGGCGCCGCCGCCTTCGCACCGGCCGCAGGCGCCG
>CAYSYX010000290.1:2954-11958 GCA_964435055.1 uncultured Polyangium sp.
CCTTCGCACCGGCCGCAGGCGCCGCCGCCTTCGCACCGGCCGCAGGCGCCGCCGCTGCCGCAGCACCCGGAGCACCGGCGGGAACTTCTTCACCCTTCTCCGGAATCGCGATGACGACGACCGTTTGATCCTCGGGCAAACGCACCTTCACGCCGTCGGGGAGTTTGACCTGACCAGCCTTGATGGTGTCGCCGAGGTCGAGCTCCGTGACGTCGATCTCGACCATGACCGGGATCTTCTCGGGCAAACAACGAATCGGCAACGTACGGAAGATCTGCTGCAAGATGCCGCCGGCAACCAAACCCTTGGCCTTGCCCGTGCAGTTCACCGGGATCTCGACATCGACCGGTTGATCAAGTTTGACCTGCAAGAAGTCGGCGTGGAGCAAGTCACGCGAGATCGGGTGATACCCGAAGTCACGCACCATGACGGTGTAGGTCTGCGCATTCTGAACGTTCAACTCGATGACGGAGTTTTTCCCGTGCGGCGACTTGAGGATCGTGAGCAGTTCTTTGGGAGCAACCGCGACAGAGAACGCCGCGAGGCCTTTGCCGTAACAAACGGCGGGGATCTGACCGGTGCGGCGAAGACGACTCGAGGGGCTCTTTCCGCTGTCGGGACGATTGGTGGCGCTGAGCTTGATGATTTCCATCATGGGACGACTCTCCGAAATCCGAGACGCGGCGCTATAGCAGAGTTTGGAGCAAGCGGTGCGCTTTTCCGTGCGAGCACTGCATTCGGGCGACTGGACGTACGTACAGCCGCTGGGGTTAGAAGGTTAAACGAACAGCGAACTTACCGAGTCCGAGTGGTGAATTCTGCGAATCGCCTCGGCGAGCAGGCGAGCAACGCTGATGACTTTGAACTTCCCCGAGGCCTTCGCTTCTTCGGACAACGGGATGGAGTTCGATACGACAACCTCGGTGATTGCGGATTCTTTGATCCGCGTCACCGCAGGTCCGGAAAGCACCGGATGCGAAGCACACGCAGCGACACTCTTCGCTCCCGCTTTCACGAGCGCGTTCGCCGCATTCACCAGCGTTCCGGCGGTGTCGATGATGTCGTCGAGAAGCAAACACTTTCGGCCTTCGACTTCACCGATGATGTTCATGACCTCGCTCTCGTTCGCGCGTTCACGACGCTTGTCGATGATCGCGAGCGTTCCACCGAGACGCTTGGAGAATGCGCGAGCCCGCTCGACGCCTCCCGCATCAGGAGAAACGATGACGACATCGTGGGCGTAGTGCTCACGCAAGTACTCGAGCAACGCGGGCATGGCGAACAAGTGATCAAAGGGAATGTTGAAAAACCCTTGGATTTGTCCGGCATGAAGGTCGATCGCGACCACGCGATCAACCCCCGCAGCTTGCAGAAGATCAGCCACGAGTTTGGCCGTGATGGGCGTACGTGGAGCGACCTTGCGATCCTGCCGTGCGTATCCGTAATACGGAATCACGGCCGTGATCGATCCTGCCGATGCACGGCGGAGCGCGTCCACCATGATGAGCAGCTCCATGACGTTGTCATTCACGGGAGAACACGTGGATTGCACGACGTAGGTATCCACGCCGCGAACGTTCTCCTGAATGACGCAAAACGTCTCTCCATCGGAAAACCGGGAGACACGCGATTTGCCAACCGATAGCTCCAGCGCTTGACAGATCTCTTGGGCCAACGCGGAACTCGCGTTTCCCGAGAAGATGCTCACCTTTTTCACCGGCGCAGCCTCCTTAGCCGGGGTGTGAACGGCGGCGCGGAACTAGCAGTCATCCCCGGGACCGTCAAGGCTCATTCTTTCGATCACGTTTGGCGCGGTTCAAGCTTTGCGCTTTGCGGCCGTGTTGATTACGTACGCGACTGAGGATCGCTTCGTGGACGAACAAGAAAAACCAGCCCGCCTCATCGCCATCGGCAACTTCGACGGTGTTCATCGCGGACATCAAGCCGTGCTCGCTGAAGCCGCTGCTCTCGCCCGTTCGCGACAACTCGAACCCATCGTCCTCACCTTCGATCCCCATCCGGCCAAAGTCCTCGGACACAACGCACCTCCTCTGCTCACTCCCCTCGAACGCAAAAAACGACTCTGCGAACGAGCCATGCAGGGAGGTCATGTCCACGTCGTTCCTTTCGACCAACGGTTTGCCGCGCAAAACCCACGCGAATTCGCCGCCAATGTGCTGGTTCCGCTCGGCGCACGCATCGTGATGGTCGGGAAAAACTTTCGCTTCGGAGCCAAACGAGCCGGCGACTTCGACGAACTGTCACGCCTTGGTCGGGACTTCGGGTTCGAAACCCGCTCCCACGCGCTCGTCGGCGATGAACATGGCGCTTGGTCGTCATCACGCGTGCGCTGCGAGATCGCCGATGGACGACTCGATGTCGCCACGACACTCCTCGGTCGCCCGCATGCGCTCTCGGGCACGGTGGTACACGGGGACAAACGCGGCAGGACGATCGGTTTTCCCACCGCAAACGTCCTCGACATGCCCGAAGCGTTGCCTCCGTTCGGCGTGATGGCGGTCGTCGTGGACAAACTCGACGACGAACACGAGAACAACAACGTCATGCTTGGAAAAGGCGTCGCCAACCTGGGCCTCCGACCAACCGTCGATTCCTCGGCAACTCGTCCGCGACTCGAAGTGCATTTGTTCGACTTCGAAGGAGATCTCTACGGCGCTCGCATTCGCGTGCACCTCGTGAAACACCTCCGACCGGAAAGACGTTTCGCGAGCTTCGATGCGCTTCGAGCACAAATCCTCGAAGATTCGTCACGCGCTCGCTCCGTGCTGAACGACGTACGTCCGGATCCGAATGCCCAGGGTGCGTGGACTTGAGCTTCCTCGTTTCGAATCTCGCTGCCGTTCTGCTAGAGCCCTTGGCGTGACTGATCTCGTCGTCTTTCCTTCCGAACGCCCGCTCATGGGCAGCGTTCCCGTGCCTGGTGACAAGAGCATCGCGCATCGCGCCATTCTCTTCGCCGGATTGACCGAAGGCCGTTGCGAGGTTCGAGGAGGAACGCTCGGCGCAGACAATCTGTCGACCTTGGCCGCTCTCCAAGCGATGGGAGTTCAGGTGGACAAACCCGACGATTCACCGGACACGCTCGTCATCTCCGGCGTCGGGCTCGACGGCTTGAAAGCACCGTCGCAACCCATCGATTGCGGCAACTCGGGCACGACGATGCGTCTTCTGTGCGGTGTGCTCGCCGCGCAGCGTTTTCGAACAACGCTCGTGGGAGATGCATCGCTGTCACGTCGTCCGATGGAGCGAGTCGCGCGACCGTTGCGCCAACGTGGAGCACGGATCGAAGGTCGCCTCGATCCACGTCGCGTCGGAGAAATCACGGCGCCGCTCGAGATCGGTCCGCTGCCCAAACCGCACGTGCTTTCAACGCTCGAATACGAGATGCCCATCGCGAGCGCGCAAGTGAAGAGCGCGATCCTTTTGTCGGGCTTGTGGTCCGACGGATCGACCTACGTTCGCGAGCCCCAAGTCTCCCGCGATCACACCGAGCGGTTTCTCCTGGCTCTGGGCGTTCCTCTGGAAACGATCGGCCCGATGATCCAGCTCGATGGCGCCACGTTCTCGGGCAAACTCCCGCCTTTTTCCATCACGGTTCCCGGAGATCCATCGTCGGCTGCGTTTCTCATCGCCGCGGCGATCATGATCCCCAACAGCCGCGTCACGGTGCGTCGCGTCGGGACAAACCCAACGCGGACGGGCTTGTATGAAGTGCTCCGCGACATGGGCGCTTCGATCGCGATCGAGCCTCATGGAGAAGAACTGGGTGAACCGGTCGGTCATCTACACGCGATGGGGTCGAACATTTCCGGCGGACGGCTCGGCGGAGAACTCGTGGCCCGAGCCATCGATGAAGTTCCGATCCTTTGTGCCCTGGCGGCTCGAGCCAAAGGCATCACGACCATCGAAGATGCCACGGAGCTGCGCGTGAAAGAGAGCGATCGCATCGCCACGATGGCGCGCGTGCTCCGCGCCTTCGGCGTGAACTGTGAAGAGCGACCGGACGGGATGATCGTGGAAGGGATACCGGACAAACCTCTGCAACGAGCCGAAGTGTCGAGCGAAGGAGATCATCGGATCGCGATGGCCTCGGCGGTGTTGAGTCTGTGTGCCGATGGTCCGTGTCGCGTGCGCGACGTGGACAATATCGGAACGAGTTTTCCGAGGTTTGTCGGAACGCTCCGAGCTTTGGGTGCGCGTGTGGATGTGGAGCAATCGAGAGGTGCGGCGTGAGTGGGATGGTTCGTCGAAAAGTACGAGTCGCAATCGACGGTCCGGCGGGAGCCGGCAAGAGCACCGTGGCTCGCTTGCTTGCGGAACGTCTCGGGTACCTCTTGCTCGACACGGGCGCGCTGTATCGAACGGTCGCGCTGGCGGCTCAACGTGCGGCGGTGGCTTGGGACGATGCGCCGAACGTCGAACTCGTTGCCGAAGATTTGGTGGCCCGACATCGCTTGGTGATCAAACGAATCGGTGGAGCGGGCATGCAGATTCACCTCGACGGTGAGGATGTCTCTCTGGCGATTCGTGCGCCGGATGTGAGTTTGGGAGCGAGCCGCGTGTCGTCGTATCCATCCGTGCGCGCGGCGCTGCTCGACATGCAGCGCCGTGAAGGAATCGCCGGAGGCGTGGTGCTCGAAGGAAGGGACATCGGGACCGTCGTGTTTCCCGACGCCGAAGCGAAGTTTTTCCTGACCGCTTCCGCGGAGATCCGCGCCCGTCGTCGTTACGACGAGCTCGTGGATCGCGGCAAAGCCGATTCATTCGAAGCCACGCTCGCGGATGTCGAACGCCGAGACAAAGCCGATACGGAACGGGCCGTCGCTCCATTGAAGCAAGCCGAGGACGCCATCCTGGTCGACTCGAGTCACCGAGACGTGAATGATGTCGTCGAGGAGATGGCTCGTGTCGTCGAAGCGCGTGAACGCGTTCCAGTCTGATGCTGCCGCCGTGACGAAGATCGGCCGCCGTGCGATCTTGAGCATCCTGGGTTTGGCCGTATCGAACCTGGCTTGTGCCTCGAACGCGGCACCACGAGCAGCCACGCCTCCCAAACGCCGGCACATCGACGCGGCCGAGCTTCTTCCCGGCGATCTCGACGCGGTGTTGCGGATCGATCTGGCGCGTATGCGCGCGGCGCTCGGGCCCATGACGCAAAGTTTGTCCGCGCGCGTGGGCGCAGAGGTCGATGGCCAAGACGAACTCGCCGCCAAAGCGATTGAACGAGCTCGCGTCGTTTGGATCGGGACACGTCTGGCCGACATGGACACCGGCGACCGCGTCCTCATCATCGAAGGCGATGTCGAGGACCTGCGACCGGATCCGATCTTCTTCCACAAGCTTGATCCACCCTTCTCGGATGACGTGAAGACGTTCGAACGGCGAGGACCATTGTCACGTAACGCAACCGCACGGATCCATTTGCTTGGAGAACGAACGATCGCGTTCGTATCGAGCGTCGAGGCGGATGGAGTGGAGCGCATCTTGCGGCGAGGAGCGGATCCGGACCGACGCGATCCTCCGGCTGACGGTTTGCTAAGTGCCGACGTTCGCGGGCGGCGATTACCTCCCCAACTCGAGCGGAGATTTCCGTCGATTGGGTCGATCGTGCGCGGGATCAATCGTGCGCGGGCGAGTGTGACGATGGTCGACGAGGGCCTGAAGCTGGACATCGAAGTGACGAATGGATCGATCCCGGCGAGTACGAAGCTCGAAGGATTTTTGAAAGCGCTCCGTGAAGGCGGACAGGGCAGTCGATACGCGGTGCTGTTCGAAGAGATGCATGTCGAACGAATCGAGCAGGCCGTCCGAGTGAAGTGGCTCGTCCCGCTGGAAATGCTTCAGAAGCTCGTTGATGCGTGACGTACCATCCCTATGATGGGCAGGGTGACCCATGAGCAATGACGGAAACGCTGTCGATCGTTCGCCCACGTGCGTTCGCGTATGCGTCTCGATCATCCGCGCCGGTCACGAGCCGGCTCGGTCAGGAAACGGTGGAGATCTCGCGGGACTATTTGGGAATCTCGTCTTCGACCTCAGCGGAGCGATGGGGTTGCCGCGACAAACAAGTTCGAAAGCAAACGTTCAGATGGTGGAAGAACTGACGGATGCGATCGAATATGGAGTTCCGGACCAGGGTGAGTTGAAGATCGAGTTCGAGTTCGAGAACGACCAGTTCAAATCCGAAGTCACCGTTCCTCAGGTTCGTCCAAGCAACACTCCCGATGAATCGTGGTTCCCACCGGACACGGATACGACGCCGCGGGTAAATGCTCCTCATCAAACAATACGTCGGTCGAAAGCGGCACTTGCAGCAATGGTGCAAGAACGGCGTGGGGATAGGACGCAAGGCGGGCTGGGTCTGACGCGGCTGGACAAGCCGAAAGGTGACAAGGGTGGCGAAGGCGGTGAGGGCGGTTCGCCTGCACCTGCGGCGGCTATCGTCCCGTTGCCCAAGAAGCAGTGATCCGTGGATGAGCGTGCACTCGGTCTTGTGATTGCATACCCTGCGCTTCGATGGCCGATACGCTTGTCGATGCGGTAGAACCCGTTCCTCCAACGCAGCGCGATCCCGAAGCTCCACAGCCTGCGGCGGAGCCTCCGAAGCGGTCTCCCACGCGCGGACTCGTGGCGGCTTTCATCGCGATGTTCGTCCTGGGAGCTACGGCGGCCGTCGTTCTGTGGTTGTTGGTTTTTCGTTACCAACCCACGGCGTTGGCGCATGTTCCTGCGGGGAGCAACGTCGTTGTCCGTATTGAACCCACGGACTTCATTTTATTTGGCCCCGTACGAAATCATTTGTTGCCGCTGGTCTTGGAAGACAAACCCAAAGAGCCGTCGCTCACGAAGGTGCCTTTGGCCGAACGAATCCACGAACAGACGGGCGTGCGGCTGCCGGTGGACATACGCGAGATGCTCATTGCGACGATGGACGGCAAGAGTGTCGTGGCGTTGTTCGGAGGCAAGATCTCGCGGGGCAAGTTCGTCTCGGGATTGGCCGAGGTCGCACGGCAGGAGCATTGGGAGGGATTTCGGTTGGAGAACGAAGTGTTGGTCGGGCCAAACATCGCGATCGGCCAGGCGGACGACGGAACGATCGTCGTGGGAACGGATCGAGCGATCGTCATGACCGCACTGCCGGCATCGGAAGAGGGCTTGAAGTCGGCGTTGCCGGAGCAGGGAGCCGTCAGGTTCGTCGTGGCGAAACCGGCGTGGGAAGCCCTGGGCAAAGGGGGAGCCATGTTCGCGGACGCGAGTGCGTTCGGCGGGGTTCGTCAAGGAACCGGATCGTTTACGCTCGGAATGTCGCCCGAGGTGGTCATGCGTCTCGAGCCGACCGAAGGCGGTGATACGGCGGCGATCGAGAAGGGTTTGACGTCGATGCTCGCGAATCTGCGTCTTCTCACGATGCTTGCACCCGATCGCTTCGGTGAAAAAGGAGCGCTGCAACAAGCCGTCGTGAGTCGCGATGGGGGTCAGGTGGTGGTGCGAGCGCCCTGGCCGTACGAAGGTCTCGATCGGGGTGCTGCCTTATTAGCTGAACGATTACGGGCAATTGGAAGCGTGAACGACGCTGCGGAACCGTCTCGGCCGTAGAATCTCGAGTGGATCACCGACGATCCATCGCGGGGCCTCGAAAAGACGCCGGAATGCAGGGCTTGTCGACTACGTTGACAACCACCGCGCCTAAGACTAGAGGGACCGCTCTCCCAGTGCGGGAACCATGCTCGACGTGTGCCCAAGGTCGGCTCGAGGTGAGCTGCACGCACCCGCGAATTCGCCGGTTCTGCACGGGGAAATCCAATGGAAGGCAGGTTTGAACAAACCACATGGGAAGTAACGCGAACGTGGAGATGACAGGATCAGACTTCGGAGAGAGCTTCGCTGCGCTTTTCGAACAGCGTGTTGAATCGGATTTCGCGCGCGAAGGCGAGATCATCGCGGGAACGGTCGTGCAGGTCGGCCGTGACTCGGTGGTGGTCGACATTGGCGGTAAGAGCGAAGGAGTCATCCCGCTCCGAGAGTTCGCGGATGCCACGGGCCAGACCACGGTCAAGGCCGGCGACAAGGTGGACGTCTACATCGAGAGCCGCGAGAACGACGACGGCCTCGTCACCTTGTCCAAAGAAAAAGCCGACAAGATGAAGGTGTGGGATGAGATCTCGAACGCTTGCGAAGCGGACGAGCTCATCGAAGGAACGATCAGCCAGCGCGTCAAGGGCGGTTTGTCCGTGACGATCCGCGGCGGCGTCAAAGCCTTCTTGCCCGGCTCGCAGGTTGACCTCCGTCCGATTCGCAACTTGGACAAACTGATCGGACAAACCTACAAGTTCAAGGTCATCAAGTTCAACAAGAAGCGCGGAAACATCGTCCTTTCCCGCCGCGTGCTCCTCGAACGCGAACGCGACGAGATGAAGCAAAAGACGCTCGAAACCCTCACCGAGGGCATGACCGTCAAGGGCACGATCAAGAACATCACCGAGTACGGCGCATTCGTCGATCTCGGCGGCATCGATGGCTTGCTGCACATCACCGACATGAGCTGGGGTCGCGTCAATCACCCCAACGAAGTCTTCAACGTCGGCGACGAAGTCACGGTCAAGGTTCTCAAGTACAACCCCGAGACCGAGCGCGTTTCCTTGGGCCTCAAACAAACCCAAGAAGATCCGTGGAACCACGCCGAAGAAGCCTACCCGGCCGGCAAGAAGGTCCGCGGCAAGGTCATGTCGATCACGGACTACGGCGCGTTCGTCGAATTGGAACCCGGTGTCGAGGGTCTCATTCACGTGAGCGAGATGAGCTGGACCAAGAAGGTCAAGCACCCCTCGAAGCTCCTCGACGTGGCGCAAGACATCGAGTGCCAGGTGCTCGAAGTCGACGCTCGTGCCAAGCGCATCAGCCTCGGTCTCAAGCAACTCGAGCCCGATCCGTGGATGCTCTTCACGGACAAGTACCACCCCGGCGACAAGATCGCGGGCAAGGT
>CAYSYX010000291.1:0-9463 GCA_964435055.1 uncultured Polyangium sp.
ATCTGCGCGGCGGCATGAGCATTGGCGTGGCGTCGGCTTCGTGATATCGTCGGCCAATGCATACTTTGAAACGCCTATTCTTCAATACCCTCGTACTTGGATCCATGAGCGCCGCGGCCGTGATTTTGCCCGCGGATGCGCTGGCATGCAGCCCTCCGGCCCCCGGTTTGAGGTCCACGATTCCCGCGGATGGCGCGTACTTTCCGGCCAATGGAATCATTCTCTTCGACGGATTCGACATTTCTCTCGATCAAGTCACCGTGACCATTGAAGGAACCCCGGCAATGCTCGTCGATGCATCGGCCGCATTTCCGACGCCCGTCGCCGCATTGGCCGCGCGGGTTTCTCCAAAACCAATGCCCGAACAAAAAGTCACGATCAGCGGCACGTTTTGTGCGGGATGTGCGGCGGAATCATTCACGTTCACCGCTCGCCCCGATGACCTCGTTGCGCCCGAAGGCGTCACGTCCGCGCATTACGGCGTGCACGATTACGCAGATTTCAAGAGCAGCGGTGGAGATTGCCAATTCGATAGTGACCTTGCGCTTTGGGTCCATGCGCAAACCATTCCCGCCTCGGAAGAAGAAGCCCCCGCGGTATTGCGAATCGAAGCATTTGCCGACAGCGCCCTGACAAACGCTCTGGCGAGCACGAGCTATGTCATCACGGCGAATGATTCCGCGTGGGGTTACCGAGTCACCACGGCGACGCTTCAAGGGACGGCTCCGACCGCCGTCTGTTTTCGTTTGTCCACGAAGGATTTGTCCGGAAATGACGGACCGATGCCGACGGTTGTGTGCAACGCCTGTTATACGCGAACCGAAGCGCAGGGCATGGCCACGGGGTTACCTCCGGACGAACCCGTCTGGGGCGAACCCGATGTCATCAAAAATGGGCCTTGCGACTTCAGCGTCGGCGTGGGAGGAGGAGATCCGGAAAGCGGCTCATGCGGATGTCGCACCGCAGGTCAATCGCAAAACTCCGCCGCGTGGATGATCGCCGCCTGCTCGGCGCTGGGACTCGCGCGAACCCGCAAACGCGGCCGTCACGCGGGAAAATGACCCGCCCCTGACGCATCGTTCGCGACGAACGAACGACGCACATTGTCTCTACCAAAACGTCCACGCATGAGATAGTCTCCGCTTTCATGCGTGCGGTCAGCCTCAACGTAACCGTGGGTCTACGAGCGGACGAGCCCCGGGATATCTACAAGTTTGCGACGATGGCGAGTATCGCCAGCGGCGGTCCGGGAGTTGACGACCGCACGATCAAGCGCGCGATTTCGCACGCGAAAGAGTCGTGGGCCAAGATCGTCGCCCTCGTTTCGTTTCCGGCGCACGGAGGCGCGATTCACACGCCTCCGGATCCGGAAGATGTTCGCAACACGGTACGCGACCAATGCGTGGCGCTGCTGCGCGTGGCCGAATGGCAAGGCGCGCGTATTTTTGCGGTGAAAGCGACCGACGCATTGCTCGAAGTCGCCACGTCGAATCGAACCATTGCCGACGCGATTCTCGATGGAGCATTCGAAGGTTTGGCCATGGATGTTCCGTTCATCGGGCCATTCGAAGGGCCGATGCTCGATTACGTCCGCACAGGCGGACTCGATTATTTGCGCGAAGCTTATGCGGATCGCGGATATCGCCCGGATGGAACGCTTTTGCCCAAAGACGATCCCGGCTACCTCATTCATGATCCTCAAGTCGCGGGCGACAATGGATTGCGCCTGGCCCGAACGAGCCGATTCGATGCGATTGGTGTTCACGGCGACGAGCCTCACGCGCACGGCATCGCCGGTCGAGTTCGCACGATGCTGGAGAATCAAGGTCTACTTTCGCGATGACGCGGGCGAACCTTCGAGTCGCCGCGGTTTCCAAACGTTTGAGCAGCAACGTCGTTCGCCAATGAGGTGGTAACGAGGAGCGAATCGATCGTGAAATGTCCCAAATGCAAAGCATCGATGGAGATCGTCGTCTTCGAAGGCATCGAAGTGGACCGATGCACGGGATGCAAGGGACTTTTTTTCGATAGTCGTGAAAACGAACGATTGAAGTACATGCGCGGATCGGAAGCGATCGATACGGGCGATCCCGTCGTGGGTCGAAAAAACAACATGATGCGCCATGTTTGTTGTCCGCGCGATGGCACGCCCATGGTGCGTATGGTGGACCCCGAACAATCGCATCTTTGGTATGAAGCTTGTTCGGCGTGCGGCGGTGTGTATTTCGATGCCGGGGAATTTCGCGATTACAAAGATCGCACGTTGTTCGATGTCATCCGTGATGTTTTCGCCCGCCCGCGCAGTTGAACCTCACGAATTTGTAAGTCGCCGGCAAAGCCGATTGCATAATTGCAATCTCGATCCGCTCGCCACTGACGTAAACCATCGATTTCTCGCTTCGTAGTCATTGGCCCACGGGTTGCATTAGCGTTTATCCGAGCGCCTGTTCCGGTTTCCCCCCCCCACCGTCGAGCAGGCGTTCTTTTTTTGTCTTGTGCTCGCAGGGCAAACCTTTTGCTCTATCATTCTTACCTGGAGATCTTCAGGAGATTGCAGATGCGCTACACATCGATCCTTATTTTGGGAATGAGCCTGGGCCTCGGGTTTGGGGCCGTAGCCACGGGGTGTTCAGCCACGTCCGGTGAATTGCCTTTTGGTAACTCCGGAGGAAGTAACTCGGGCGGCGCAGGAGGTAGCGCAGGACAAACCTCGACGGGGGGCCAAGCCGGTATGCCTGGAACAGGCGGCTCCGGCGGCGAAGGCGGCTTCTTTTTTCCCATGGATGCCGGAGGCGGCGGCCCAGTCGAAATGGCGGGTGAGGTGTTCGGGCATAGCTACGATACGCTCTACAAGCTCGAACCCATTTCCAAGCAAGTCACCGTTGTCGGGCAATTCAAAGGCTGCTCGAACATCATCGACTTGGCCATCGACAAAGATTCCAAAATCATCGCGACGACCTTCGGCGCATTGTATTGGATTGACAAGACAACCGCTGCTTGCACTCAAATTTCCACGGGTTCTTATCCGAACTCGCTCTCGTTCGTTCCTGCCGGAACACTCGATCCCGTGAATGAAGCGCTCGTGGGATACCAAGGTTCCACATACATTCGGATCAGTACGACGACGGGACAAGTCACCACGATCGGCTCGATTGGCGGTGGGTATAATTCCAGCGGCGATATCGTCTCGGTCAAAGGTGGCGGGACGTATTTGACCGTGAATGGCAATGGTTGCGGTGATTGCTTGATTCAAGTCGATCCGAAGACGGGATCTTTGGTCAAGAATTGGGGGCCCACCGGGTTTGGCTCGGTATTCGGCATCGCCTTCTGGGCCGGCAGCGTTTATGGTTTTACGGACGGCGGCGATCTTTTCGAGATGACGTTCAACAATGGCCAGCTCGTCGTTTCCGCGCCCATTCCCATTCCCGGCGCCCCGCAAAATCTTTCGTTCTGGGGAGCAGGTTCCACCACCATTGCGCCCCCCGAACCGCCCCCGAAGTAGTTTTACGCGCTGAAACTAATCGTTCGTATCGCGCTCCCGCGACAGCCACCCCTTGCGCCAATAAAACACGAACAACCCGCAAACGCTCAGGATCATGAAGACGATCGCTGCGGGATATCCGTATTTCCATTTGAGCTCCGGCATGTTGTAGGGCGAGGCGTCCGTATCGAAGTTCATCCCGTACACACCCGCAATAAACGTGAGGGGCAGGAAAATCGTCGAGATGATCGTGAGCACCTTCATGATTTCGTTCATCCGATTCGATACGCCGGACAAATACACGTCCATGAGCCCCGAAGCGATTTCCCGAAATGTCTCGACCATATCCATCACTTGCACGGCGTGGTCGTACGTGTCGCGTAGATACAATTTCGTCGACGCTTGAATATGCGGAGAATCGTCGCGCATCAAGGAATTGGCCAATTCGCGCTGCGGCCAGATGGCGCGACGCAGCTGCAATAGATCCCGTTTGATGTCGTGAATTTTGCGCGCCGTATGCCTGCGTCCGGCCAAGGCATCGAGCTCGATGTCGTCCAGTTTGTCCCCGAGGATCTCGAGTACCGGGTAAAACCCGTCGATGATCGCGTCCAGAATCGCGTACGCCAAGTAATCCGCGCCTGCCGTGCGCATTTGCCCGCGACCTTTGCGAATACGTTCGCGGACCGGTTCGAGCACATCGTTCTTGGCTTCTTCTTGGATGGTCAAGACGAACCCGGCGCCGAACACAATCGCAATTTGCTCCGTCATGACCAACCCATGCACGTCAATCTGGGCCATGCGCCCGATGATCACGTGTTGGTCCTGATAAACGTCACTCTTCGGCCGCTGCGGAACGTTGACGACGTCCTCGAGCGCGAGCGGGTGAATCTTGAAAATCTCGCCGAGCCGCTCGAACGTGGGTTTGTGCCCGATGCCCTGCACGTCGACCCAGGTGATGCTCGGCAAATCATCGGTCAAGTATTGGACGCATTCTTCCACCGAACCGATCCACCGCTCGATGACGCGTTTGTCGCAATAATCCATCATGTAGATCTTCGGCGGCTCGACTTGATCCATGACCAGCGTCCCCGGGGACGCCCCGGGAGCCGGTTCATTCGGGATAATGAGCGTATTACGGCGCTCGGGCGGCCTTCGCGTCGACGGAGGAGGTGGAATCGTGGAGCGGCGAGCTTCGGGCATTGATGCCATCCTATAAAATTCAGCGACTCGAGAAAAGGTCCTCACGCAACGAAAAGCGTTTCGATCATGTTACCCTCGCACCGCACGTCGGGCGCGATCCGCTTCGTCCATCAATCGACCATAATCCAATCGTTCCAGCGCGGCCTTCGATTCCGACAGTTTTTCCCCACGTATGGACGCGCCAAACCCAAGCACCACCCGTCGCGCCAGCTCCTCGCGCCGCAAAGGACTCTGCGCCAAAAGCGCCAACGTCAATAACTTCGATTCCCGCGCCGGATCCACGATCCCGCCCTTCGTCGCCGATCGCAATCGACGATCCACGATGCGCGCGAGCATATCCTTGGCAATCGCCCCGCGCTCGAGCAGCACCACGACGAGCACCATCCGCTCCGTCGCCCCGCGATCGAAATGGTTCGTCAGGACATCCAGCTCGAGTGGATCCAGCGGATTCATCGACATGTCTCGACAGATATCCGCCCACTTCGCTCGAGCCACATCCAGGTCGGCCAAACTCGTTTCGAACTCCGCCAAGACCTCGGACATCACCGCCATGAAGGAATCAAGCGCGACCGGCACGTTTTCCGGCAAAAGCGACGCCTCGACCTGCGATACCGGTCGCGACGGCTCAACGAGGGAACTTTTTTTGAAAAACACGGCCCTTTTCCTTTTTCGCGAGGTCTTCCGTTTCCACTTCGTTCATCTTCGCGTTCTGCGCGCCGGGATCAAAAAGCGAATGCGCCAATGCCGCCGCCATGATCGGAAAATCCGATAACGTCCGCACCCCGACGACTCGCGCTCCCGCCTGTTCGTACTGCCGAACTCGCTCCCGATTCGGTTGATGCAAAAGCAAGACGAGCGCGGCGGAACGTTCGGCGGCACGTTTGAAGATCTGCGCGTTCTCGGGCTTCGAGCTGTAGTTCATGTCGAAATCCGTATCCGTGATGATCACGCGAATCGGCTGCAAATGCCGCTCGGATTCGACGGACGCGGCCAGCACTTCAAAAGGAAACTCCGTACCGCCGCCAATATAACGCATCAAAAATTTCGATAAAATGGTCTCGGAACGACAATACTCCCACGATTTCTCGTGCGTCGTCGAATACAACAGCGCTCGCGCGGCACCACCTGCACGCAACGTCCCGGTGACGAGAATCTGCGCCGCAAGCGTCATCGCATTCATGGCCTTGGTGGGATCGGGCATCGACCCGCTCACGTCCAAATAAATCTCCGTCCGCCCTTCGAAGGACGGCACGACAAACCCTTCTTCATCCGCAATGCGTTCCCGCACCAAAGGCGTCGCGGTACCCAAGACTTCGCCGCGCAAGCGTAACGTCGTGAGCCAATCGATGGTCGCTACGGATTCGCCCGGTTCCCATTCTTCGACCGTCGTCGGCACGAGCGCATCGGAATACGTCGCGACCGGCGGCGGCGTAAACAAATGTTTTTCCGCTTCTCGCCGATAATGCGCGGCCATCACGTCGGTCACGAGCCGCGAGCGATCCCCACCTTGGCCGGGAACGCCACCCGCACGATCGGACAATTCCTGCTCTTGCAGCGCTTTACTGAGTTTGTCCGAAAAAAAGTCCATTTGGACGGCTTTTTGAATCGCTTCTTTTTCGCCTTTGCTCGGCAGCAGCGCCTCCGCCCACTCTTCGGCCGTCGGTTCATTGGAAATCGTTCCCGGATCCGCGCCCTGCTCGTGCGGCGCGCTTTCATACGCGTAAGGATACGCAATTGAGGCAAAATACAAATACTGAAGCGTCAAATCCGGAGCAAATCCAAATAGGTTTTGCGCAACCAAACGCGCGTCCAGCCGATAATACGGAAATGCCGCCGCCAAGCTCGCGGTGCAATCCCCCAGGATTTCACCTTCGGGACGTTGCCACATTTCTTCGAGCACGGCGCATTGAAACAAAAACAACGTGTCTTCCGGCGAATTCAAAGCCCGCACCGCCAAAAGACGGCACAATTGATCTTCAATGGGACGATCGACAGGCGACGTACGCACCAGCCGTTCGTCAATCAAAAGTTCGTACAAGGGAATCGTCAACGTCCGCGGCAATCGCGGCAAAAAACTGCGCTCGAGAAGCAACAGCCGCGCATGCACGACGGTACTGCCGGGATATCCCACGTGATGGCCGATGACGTGCGCAATGAGCCCCTCCAATGCATCCTGCACGCCCAGTTCGACAATGGCTTGTCCTCCCAAACGAATCGTACACGAAGACAGGTCGATTCGCGCCAAGCTCGAACCGTCGTCATCGATGATCGGCGAGCGAATCAATAAATAACGCGAATACCTCGCCAGCGCGTGCGGAAACGCTTCCTCCACGAGCTGGTGGAGGTCGACGTCTTCGTTCACGGCGTCTCCGCAATCCATATTCGTTGCGAATCGATCGCGGCGACCACGATGAGCCCCGCGCGTGACGCAACGACCGCATGCCCGCGCGTCCACATCGGCAAAGGCACGCGCGCATCACCCACACACAAGCCCGCGAGCGTGAGCGATACCGTGGGCAAGTTTGTCTCGACGACCGTTTTTTCCGCCAAACACGTACTGCGAAACGCCAGACTCGGCGCCGACTTCGCCCCCAGCAAAACCCCGGCGACGACATCCGGACGCTTGCGATCGTGAATGCACACGAGCGCCGGCTCGGCGAAATGCATGCGCCCCGGCAAAAACGCCGAATCGACGTCGCGCAAGTCCATGACTTTCACCGCATACGGTCCCTGAAATGATGACTTCGCACGCGGCGCCAACGCCGTCTCCAGAATACGAAGCAATCGTCCCTCGATGTCCAAGAGCGACGGCACATTTTTCATCGCGGAAGCCACAACCAAATTCAGCCACGGAGCCTCCGCCAATAACCCCTCGGCCAAGTTCCACGCTTTCGCCAAAAGAGCGGCACGGCCATTCGGCGGCATCGCCCCAAGCCGCCCCGGGAGCAAATCCAAAAGCAAAAGCTCCATCAAGTTTTCCGGCGCAAACGCAAGTTTGTCCTCGGACGCGATGATGCCCGGACGAACGTATCCAAGCCCGACGGCTTCTTCGACGAGCTTCATCCAGCCCAGAAAAATCGGTGCCGCATCAGCCGATCCATCAATCGACCCCGCCAAACGTTTTCCCGGACCGTACACGACGGCGTGAAACAAATCCCCGTCCCAACGCGAAAATCGCCGCTCCCCTTCCCGCGCGTGATGCTCCACCAACGTCTCGAAGTCGGTCGTCATGACGAACCTTGCTCCCGCTCGAAGCGGACGGCTGCGGCCAGGCGACGTTGATAATTCTCGTGAATATTTTTCAAGAGCACGAGGTCGTCGTAGATGGGCCCGGACAAATCGGCGCGCGTAAGCAATTCTTCCACGGTGCGCTGCACCTTGCCGATACGTCGTTTCAAATCGGCCGTGGACAACGTCAGCGACGTGAGTTCCGCTTCTTTGCGCAAAGCGAGCACCATATCGCGCAGCGGCGCGTACGTCGCGTATTGCGTCGTCGATTGATCAAAAAGTCGCTGAATCCAGCTGTTGCGATCCAAAAGCAGAATCCGTGCTTCCGGTTTGTGAAAATAGGGACTTTGCGGATTCGCGCGGAGTTTATCGAATAACGCAAATGGCAAAACGAGCCGCACGTCGGCGACGCTCACTTCGATCCCGCCTCGAAAATACGCAATGGCTTTGGCGAACAACAAGATCGCCTGCAACGCTCGCGCCGATACCCCGTTTTCCGTTTGCGTGCAGATGTGGGCATTTTTATCGAGCGGACAATCTTCATTGCACACATTGGCCACTTTCTTTCCCGCCAAATGCAACGTGTCCTTGTTGCGATATTCCAATACGTCCGACGCTCGCCGGCAAAAGTCGAGTTGTCCCACGAAAAACCCCAGCATGTCGAGCACCGACGCAGGCACCGGAACCCCGCGAATCTCCGCTTCGACTTGATTGAGTTCGTCCGAAGTGAACACCACATCGGCGGGCACGCGCGCTTCGGGCGCAGCCGGATCGGTCACGCGATCTTCGAGCACATCGAGCGCACGCGCATGAAACGGGGGCGCACGCACGACGAGATCGATGCGATCCTTGAGCGCCTCGATCACTTGAAACGTGCCGCCTCCCGCGTCGTCGTTTGCCGTGAGAAACCACGCGGATTTCCCGGCTAAAGCCACCTGTTCGAAGCTCTCCGCGTAGCCTTCGGCCAGGAGCGACAAGAGCGCCGATTGCGTCTTCGTCGGGATGCGATTGTATTCGTCGATGATCTTGACGCGTTTGGAAATCCAACCTCGCCACTCGACCTTCACTTCGCTCGCCAGCTCGGCCTTCACCAAGCTCGAGGGAAGTGGACTGCCCAGAAGATCCGCGGTCGTCAGCTGCGGATGACCATGTTGAACGAGGCGCCGGATCTCTTGGAGCGGAATGCCGGCCAGCGCCGCCATGAGCGTCGCCATGGTGGTTTTACCACGACCGGGTCCCCCGACAAACAGTAGGCGTTGCGAAGTCGCCAAATTGCACAGCGGCAAGAGTACGTACGAGGCAAACCCGGCCCCCGACAGTTCGAGCCGCGCTTCACCTCGACCCACGCTCTTCACGTCGCCGAGGTCCAGATCCAGGTACGGACAAACCAGCGCTTGCTCGACGATCCAGCGATAGGCGCGTCGCAACTTTCCCGCCAAGTTCGCGGTGCGGCGAGGTCCCAGCGTCAAGGATCCGTCCGCGCCGACACGAGCGCGACCGTCGAGAAACGAAGCAACGAGGCGGTGAGGATCCATCGGCGCCGAGATGATCGCG
>CAYSYX010000291.1:9473-11935 GCA_964435055.1 uncultured Polyangium sp.
GAGTCAGGTGATTTGGAAAGAGTCACGAAGCCGAGTCTGTCAGAACAAACCCACCGACGAGCGCGTCGTAGGTGCACGCCGAAGAGGCGTCACTTCAGCTTGGCGATCGCTTCGATGAAGAGTTGACCGTCGCGATCCGAGAAATTGAAGGTCACTTGATCGTCGACGCTGATGCCTTGCAGCAGTTCGGGTTTTTCCACCTCGAACATCATCGTCATGGCCTTCATGTAGTTCGGGATGTCTTCGTGGGCGATGGTGATGTTGTTTTTGCGTTCGCCGATCGCGCGGACTTTGCCGCGTGTCGAGTACGTTTGTCGCGGCGCACTGCTCGAAGCGGCCTTCGTTCCAGCAGCTTGTTCTTGCGTCTTGGAGCAAGCGAGCGTGGGAACAACGGCCAGAACAAGGGCGATTGCAACGAAAAACGACGAACTGCGTCGAGCTGAGGTAACGAGCATGGCGGTGGTGTACCACCCCGGCGAACAAAGAGAAATGCACGCGTAACTCATCGCAACTAAGGCGTTCGCCCGTGCGTCATGGTATGGGGCGGGGCCATGAGTAAGCGCCGCATGACGCAACTCGATCTGTTTGCGTTCGAAGCTCCCGCCCCTCCTTCCGTGCCCGAGCCGCAAGGTCGTCAGGACCCATTGGTTTGGGTGTCCCAACTGCATTTCCTGCGGGATTTCGATGCGTCGGAAGGGTCGCTGCTGCGCAAACTCCAGCTCCGTCGCGGCTTGAACGTGCTGTGGGCACCTCCGGCGCCGGAGGGCCTCGAAAATCGCTTGGGGGACGGACAAATCACCGGGCATACGGCGGGAAAAACCACGTTTTGTCGCATGATCCGCTACCTGCTCGGCGAACAACGTTTCGGAACGACACGCGCACAAGAAAAAATCCGTGAAGCTCTGCCCAACGGTTGGGTCATCGGCGAAGTGTTTGTCGGGAACGAACGATGGATCGTGGGTCGACCTTTCGCCATCGGCGTCCATCCGTTTGCAGTCCAAGGATTGACGATCGCCGAAGCTTTGTCCGAGCGTGGTCGAGGCGGCTACCAAGAGTTTGTCGCGGCACTTGGACGCGTGGCGATCGATCCCGTACCGGTGAAAGAACTCCCGCACGCGCGTTCACCCATGGCGTGGGAACATGTGCTCGCGTGGGTGACGCGCGACCAAGAAGCTCGTTTTGCCGGGCTCGTCGAATGGCGGGATCCGTCGAGTGAATCGGAGAGCCCGCGCATCGTGATGGATGATCGACACGTCGTGTTGCGGGCGCTCTGCGGCCTCATGTCCGACGAAGAAGGCGAAGCGCAGCGACAATTCGAAGACCTGACGCAAGAGAAGCAGGGGCTCGATGAAGCAGCTCCACGGCTCTTTGATCGCGTGGCGGAAGATCGCCGGCGTTTGGCGAAATTGTTGGGGCTCGAAGATTCCGTCGTCGATGCGGGACCATTGTTCGCCGCGCGTTTCCGCGAAGGTGTGACGAGTCGTCGGCGCGCGATCGAGGACATCGAACGAGGTTTGTCCGACGCGAACGCGGCCGTGGAACAGGCGGAAGAACAAGCTCGTTCCGCGGCCGAAGCCAGCGGCGCGTGTGCGGAACGCTTGCGGGAACTCGAGACGCCGCGAGCCGACAAGAAGCGCGGAAAAGTGCGCGAAATGAAGCTCGTCACGGTTCCTCGAGACGCACGCACCAACGTGTGCGGCGTGTCGATCGACGTGGCGCGATCGAAGGGCTGCAAGCTCTTTGCGGCGCACGAGAAGAAGACCAACGACAAGCTCGAAGCGTTGGCCGCACAAGAAGAAGCGGTGAACGAAGAAGCCGCGACGTTCGAGCAAGCGCTGGAAGAAGCCCGCGCAGCGCTCGAAGAAGCCCGCCGCGACCAGAAAGCGGCGGAAGGCGTGCACGGGCAAAAGCGCGCGGAACTGGCGGCGCAACGCGAGAAAATCGCCGCGGAACGAGCGGCGATCGACGAACTGGAGCGGCTCTACGGCTACATGGCGAACGCCGAAGTCGAAGCGCAACGAAACGCCGATCGTTTGGGGAAAGTGATCGACCAGCTCAAGGCGTCGACCGAGCGTCAGGCGCAGTTGCAGCGCGAGCGTCAGGACGCTCAAGGTCGCATTTCGGATCGTTTTCGTTCGGTGGTTCGCGCGCTTCTCGGCGAACACGTCGAAGCCAAAACACTCGTCAAGAATCGCCGAATCGAGCTGTATGTCGAGGATCGTGGCGAACGGGACGGGGCGGCGATGGAGACGATCAAGCTCTTGGCGTTTGACTTGGCCGCACTCGAGCTGGGCATGGGCGGCCATGGCGCAGCGCCGGGAATGCTCGTGCACGATGGTCCGCGGGAAGCGGATATGGACGGGCGCATTTACGAACGTCTGTTCCTTTATGCCAAACACCTCGAAGACGTTTCCCCTGCGGGCAAAGCGCCGGCATTTCAGTACATCGTGACGACGACGGCG
>CAYSYX010000292.1:0-11890 GCA_964435055.1 uncultured Polyangium sp.
GTCCAGCGCTCGCTGGTCCGGGTCGAGGGGCGGACAGCCCCTCGTCGGGTCTGGGCTGAAAGCCCAGCGAAACGCGGTCACCGGCGAAGTTTGGCGCGCCAAAGTCGTAACGATGCCTGATGGTATGTCGGTACGAACCGCACGGCTTCGGGTAACGCCGGTCGAATTTGTTCGGCCAGAAAGAGCCACGTGCGCGCGACGAGGCGCCGGCGCGGATCGAGCTGCATGCCGAATGCATTTCGTAACGAATCCGGCAGCAAATAGGCGGTGATGAGGCGCATTTGGTCAAATGCCGGTTGCGTCCATGGCGGATGCGGTCCGAAGAGCTGTGCAGCTTGTTTTCGCGCCGATTCACCGATGAGCGGGGCCAACGATTCCGTCCGGCGAAGGATATAACTTTGCAGGTCGCGCCACGTCGTCGGACAGGTTTCAATAGGCAAACCAAATGCCGCCCAGAACGGTCCGAATTCACGCACCCAACGATCCTTCTCCTTGGTTTCGAGCGGCCGGATCATTGTGTCGTAAATCAAAACCGTCGTATCCAAGAGCGTTGCGCCAACCCAAAAAACGGCTTCCGGATCCAAGGCGTGGTAATGACCTGCGGGTTGTCCCGGTACATCGTCGAGCCGCCCGGAAATCTTCTTGTGAATTTCGTAGACGCGATGGGATATTTCCATCACGTCATCCACCGAATCGAAGATTACGCCGTACGCCGAGGTCATCGTGCGCATGAAGCGCCCCACCATATCGGTATGCACCACGCTGTGATCGCGGATCGCGTGCGCAACCGCGGGATGCGCCAATTGCATGAGCGCCGCTCGTCCTCCGCCCAGAAGCATCACGCTTTCGCGACCGCAACGCCAACACTGACTCGCAGGCCCGAAAAAACCTTCGGCAGGGTTTTTCCCGTCCGCAAGATTGGCCATACGCTCCGCATGCGAACCATAACCTTTGAGCGACGTTGGCGGCGTCCACGATGACCAACGTTCCTTTTCGAGGTTGCATATCGGCATGATGCCCCGTGAAGGCTCGTCGACCGTGTCCGATACACCGGCCCGGAATTTACGAATGAGTTCCGCGTGAAATGGGGAAGGGCAGTCGCGAGATCCATCGACCGGGAAAAGCGTCTTCGCCATCCGCTCGACGTCCACCGTCGTTTTTTGCGATGGCGGCATTCGATACAGATCGACAAACAGCGCGGCGATTTCCCGGCCAAACGTTTCCATCGCTTCGTTCAACCAAGGCTGGGCACGGGATCCCTCGTCGGCCAAAAGTTCGTCCATGAGCTGAAGCAGCCATTCGCCGCAATGAGGTGCTATTTCGCGCCGACGCGATAACGCGGAAAGCTCTTCGACGAGCCGCCGGGCTTTGGCCGATTGGACCCAATCGGGCCGCTCCATCGTTAGGCCATCCAGCATCCAGCGAATGGAACGCGCAATGGGACCCGGCGCGAGCGCCTCGAAAAAAGCCCGTTGCATGACGACATCCGCTTTGGCCAACCGGGATTGTACCGGCAGACGAAGGCGCGAAATTCGCCGCTTCAAAACCACCGCATACGCGCGCATCATGTATGCCCGAGCGCGAACGTGATCGTCCAGCGTGAACGTCAAATGCCGTTCGACATGACGAACGCACGCCGCGAAGCCTTCGGACGAAAGAATCCAACCTATCGCTGGATCTGCCGCATCATCGAGGAGCGTATTGCGTATTCGCTCCGCCATTGAATCCCACCATTGCTCGGGAGCCTCAGCCGCGCGAGACAGATGGAATGAAGAAAGGACGGACTTCATGACGGCACCCCCTCCTGGCGTCGTGCAGAGATTGCAATGTTTATCTTATTTTTCGCCGAGGAGCAATCGGATTTTATCGGCGGGTTCTATTTGCCGGCGACGATGAACAGTCGCTGGAAGGGAAGGAGCACGTTGCCATTGCGTTGGGCAGGATACGCCGCCGTAATGGCGTCCAAATACCTGTCCAGAAAACGACCTCGCATTACGTCGTCGGGCAGCTTGTCCAGATAAGGTCGAAGACCGGTTCCTTTGTACCATTCGACGATCGCCTCGGCATTGGGAAGCACGTGCAGATACTCCGTTTGCCAGATATCGACGTCGTCGGTGAGCGGGGCCAGGATATCGTAATAAAATGCCGGCTCGTGCACGTGCCACGTTCGAACGCCGGTCCCCAAATAGGTTTCGAACTCGGAGCTCGACGCCAATTCGCGCATGATCCGGTGCGTGGGCGCGTCCATGTTGCACGGCATTTGCGCGGCGAAAATACCTCCGGGCGCAACGAATCCCATGAGCCGCGGAAGAAGCTGTTCATGCCCCTCGACCCATTGCAAGGTCGCGTTGGAAAAGACGATGTCGAATTGACTCTCCGGCGACCACGACGTAATGTTCTCGACGGAAAACGTTCGTCCAGGCATACCATTTCGAGCCTCCGCGATCATCGCGTCGGAGCTGTCGATACCGGCGATATCCGCGTTCGGCCAGCGCTGCACCAAGACGGCGGTGCTGTTGCCCGGCCCGCACCCCAGATCGATGATTCTTCGCGGGGCATCATGAAACAAACGTGCAACGAGGTCGCGACAAGGTCGCGTGCGTTCTTTGGCGAAACGAAGATATTGTTGTGGATTCCAGGTGGCCATGGTCCCTCCGTAGGGACGACATCACGCCACAACAAGGGCGGAAGCTTCAGGGATGTTCGCCACCGTGTGGTGAGAAGACCACCACCCCAAACTCCGCCAAATCCCTTTGGGCCTCCGGCGACAAGCAGCCGAATACTTCGATTCGCGTCTCGCACAAATCATCCAACGCCCGATGAATTTCCTTGAAGTTTGCTACGTGCTGCATGAAAGCCGCGGCGTTCTCGTATCGGTGCAGCACCACAAACGTGGTGCTCGTCGCATGAAAGTACCAACGATACGAAAGTGTTCCCGGTTCCTTGTCCCTGGCCATCTGCCGAGCCGTGCTCGCGAGCAGTTCAAAATCGCCAAGCTTCCCAGACTTGATGAAGTGGCGAGAGACGACATGAACTTCACTCATACGGCTTACTCCTGAGCAATCCGCTCGTTGGAAGCGGAGTTTGCGTCGAATTGGGACGATTCACTACATGGTAACGCAGGTCTGTGGAGTCGGTCCAAGTTTTTTTCAAGCTCGTGAAAATTTGTACCAAAAGCACGGTTCCACAAGCAGATTTTGTATGAAGGCTTTGCCGTTATCACAACCCGCGAACGAGGTTTGTCACATTGCTGTTGCCTCGACGTCCTCTGTTCAGCAAAGGTTCCTCATGCGCTGTTTTCTACGCCGTACCTGCGGGTGAATCATGAAACATTGGGCTCTCGTTACGTTATTGCTGGCCACAGGTTGCGCTCAATCCGCTCCCAAAGCGCCCGGTGCTTCGTCTTCCGTCGATGACGTTGCCGATATTGAACGGGCGTTTGCTGCCGCGATGGCGCAACGCGACTTACAAGCTTTTGCAACGTTCTTATCGGACGAGGCGCTTTTTGTTTCCGACGGTCGCACGTTACGAGGCAAACAGCAGATCCTCGATGCGTGGAAACGCTTTTTTCAAGGGCCTGTGGCTCCGTTTTCCTGGGAACCCGCCCGGGTCGAAAAGCTCGATTCCGGGATGCTGGCGTTGAGCACCGGGCCGGTTCGGGATCGCCATGGCGTTGTCGTCGCGACGTTTACATCGATATGGCGCAAGGAAGCAACGGGTTGGCGCATCCTGTTCGATCGCGGAGTGGATGTCGTCGAATGCCCACCGCCGTCAGGGACCGCTGCGACATTGGTTTTACCACACAATCCGGATTTCGTCGGGTATCGACAGAACCTCGAACAAGCCCTGAGCGCGTACAAACGCAAGGACTTCGCCGGCTTTTTGGCGTTTACGCAGAGCGCCGATGCGGCATTTCCGAATACGCCGCGGGCCACTTACAACATCGCTTGCGGACATGCATTGACGGGACAAACTGCCCAGGCTCTCGAAGATTTGCAGAAGCTCGAGCAGATGAGCCTGTATTTCGACGTGACGCGTGATGAAGACTTGGCGTCGTTGCAAAAATTGCCCGATTTCGCGCCGATTCGCGATAACTTCGCGGCGCTCGAGAAAAAAGTCATCGGCACGAGCACCGTAGCGTTCACCTTGCCCGAACGGCAATTCGTTCCCGAGGGGATCGCGTACGATCCGCAAAGCAAATCGTTCTTCGTCGGCAGCGTGCACCAGCGGAAGATCGTGCGTTTTTCGGCGGATGGGACATCGAAGGATTTTGCGGCATCGGAGCTGAACGCGGTTCTTGGAATGACGGTCGATGAAAAGCGCCGCACATTGTGGGCTTGTTCGTCGGCGGTTCCCGAAATGAAAGATTATGCGGCGGGCAACCAAGGCGCGGCCGGGGTCGTGGCGTTCGATATCGATACGGGGAAACGACGGAAGACGATTACATTCGAAGGTCCGACGAACGCTCATCTTTGCAATGATCTTGCGGTCGACGAGGAAGGGTGGCTTTTCGTTTCGGATCCGGCGTCGTCGACTTTGTACACGTTAGGGCTGAGCGCTCGGTCGTTCGAGCCTTTTTTGGCGTCGGGCACGCTGGCTGCGCCGCAAGGAATCGCGTTGCGTGCCGACGGAAAATCGTTTTACGTGGCCGATTATTCGCGCGGGATCGCCCACGTGGATCGGGCAACGCACGAAGTCGACTGGCTCGTGGCGCCGGCGAATGCGACGTTTTTGGGGGTGGACGGCCTGGTGGCGTACCAAGGCGATTTGATTGCGATTCAAAATGGGGTTCGGCCGCATCGGGTCGTGCGAATTCGTCTGGATGCGACTGGAAAAACCGTGCGGCAGGTGGAGATCCTCGAAATGAACCATGCGGCTTTCAACGAGCCGACGCTGGGCGTGATCGTGGGCAAGGAATTGTTTTACGTGGCGAACAGTCAATGGGGCAGTTTTGACAAAGGCGTCATTTGGCCCGCCGAGAAAATGCAGGAGCCCGTGATTCTAAAACGCCGGCTGGATTGATTGGCGCTCGACGCCCGCGATGTTCATGCGGTCGACGTTTTTGCGGCGGAGCGGCGCGTTTGAATCAAGGCTCGAGCTTCCGCTTCGGTGGTGAATGTCTCGAAGGTAAAATCAAAATATGCCGGCTGGAGAACTCGGCCCGCTCGATAAATACCCCAAAGCAGCGTTTTCGCGGCAAACGAGCCATTGACGGCGTACAGGGATCGAATCTGGTACGGCTTGGTCGCGTGGACCCAGATTTGCCGTGCTTCGCTGTCGAATCCCAGCAAATTCCCAATATCGACGACAATATCGTAAGGTCCGAACAGCGTCCCGTAATCAAACATCGCCGATTGAGCCCAGCGCGCTTCTGTGCCCGTCAAATATCCTTGGACGCGAATACATAAGATATCGTCGGCTTCGGCGACAATCACTTGTTTGCCGGATTCGATGCGTGTGGGACGTTCGGAGAAGAGGGGCATTGGGAAGACTACCGCGGCTAGATGCGTCAGCGCGACCATACCCGCGGCCGGTGCGAAATGCAACCCAAGAAAAATTCGATTGTGCTACGCAGCGACGGACCGTTGTTGCAATGCGTTATTCGCTCGGGCCATCGAGACTCCGTGTTGACTTGGATGAAGCCTTGTGATGACATTTTGACGCCAGTCTACCGGGGTTTGGAGCGGCGAGCGTCGAAGGCGACTCGAAGCCCCAAATGGAAAACCAGGGCCGTGATTGGCGGAGGAGCTCATACATGCGCAAGATACTTACGTTTGTCGCCGTTGCAGCATTGTCGTCGCTCGTGGGCTGTACGGGTGAAGTCGTGGACGAACCCTTGGAGGGCAATGCCGATGAAGCATTGACCGTGGACCTCGAAACGGAAGCGCTCATCGATCCTTCCGAGCAAGACTTGATTGCGGGTTGGTGCGACTTTCAAAATACGTGGAACTCGTCTTGGGCGACGCTCGAAAGTCAAGTCCTTACGCTCGTGAACCAAAAGCGTGCGGCTGGAGCAACGTGCGGCGGTGTTGCGAAGCCTCCCGTTGCGGCGTTGACCTTGGATACGAAGCTGCGCTGCGCCGCTCGGTTCCATTCGAACGACATGGCGACGAAGAACTTCTTCAGCCACACCGGATCCAATGGATCGACATTCACCACCCGCATCAACAACGCCGGGTACACGTGGACGTCGGCGGGTGAAAACATCGCGGCCGGACAAACCACGGCGTCGGCCGTCGTCACGTCATGGATGAACAGCACCGGCCATTGCAACAACATCATGAACGGTGCGTTCAAGCATTTGGGCGTCGGTTATGCGTATTCGGCCGGCGCGACGTACAAGCATTACTGGACGCAGGACTTCGGCAAGCCCTGATGCGTTTGATCATTGCGGAGATTCGGCAAGATGCTCCGCAAGCTCCGCCTGGGTAATCCCCAAGCGCCAAGCGAGTTTGGCGCGATCGCCGCCGTCTTGTTCGAGCATATCGGTAATCTGCTTTTTTTCACGCAATACACCACTGAGCGTGATGGTGGGAGCGGCGCCTTCGGGAAGGGGCGCCAGCACCTCGCGCCGAGCCTTCGCCGCGAATTCCTTTGCGGCGTCGGTCGAGGTATTGTCCAGTGAATTCAATTCATGGGCAATTTGGTCGAAGGAATCCGGACCGCTGCGTTTGGCTTTGGCAATCGCGGCGGCAATCAAGAACGGTTCTGCCGATCGGGGCAAGGGGGCGTGTCGCGGCGGCTCTTCCGGAGCTTCGGGCCTTGCAGGTAACGTGGGCAGTCTTATCGGAGCGTCATTTCGAGCCGCATCCAAGCTGAACAAGTGCGCGAACGAATGCGCGCGTTTGTCTCGTTCGGTCAACGGGGTCGTGCCGAGCCAATCCGACAGCGTGCGTAGAATCGACGCATGATCATATTGGGTATGATCAATCAGGTTTTTCGGAATGAGCGGCGATATGATGAGCGCTGGAACGCGTGGGCCGAAGACTGTGAAATCAAAGTGGTTCTCGGGGTCGACGTGGCCATCGGCGGGCGCATCGGCGGTTTTCGGCGGAGGCACGTGGTCGTAAAACCCGCCGTGCTCATCGAAAACAACGACAAGAGCGCTCGATTCCCAATGCGGCGACAAACGCAACGTTTCATAAACTTTCTTGATCAACCGTTCGCCCTCGCTGGCATTGTTCAGCGGATGCATGGAGTTTCCGCGTTTGTAATGACCGCCCAAGCCGTCGTACTTGGGCTCGATGAAAACATACTTTGGCGAAAAGCTCTCTTTCTGCACATCTTTCGTAAAATCGAGATCGAAATCACGTAGTTCCGTGCGACGAATCCCCTCCATCATGATCGACATGTTTTCAACGACATCGTGCACATAAATGGCCCATGGAATTCCCTTCTGTCGCAGCTTGCCGAAAATATGCCCACGATTGAAGTGATATCCGAAGAGCTGGTGTTTGACGAAGTCCGCATACGTGGGGCTATCCGAAAGCCCCCCGGAGGTCGCTGCATGAGCGAACATTCGATTCGGTATCGTCGGACCCGGAATCGAACTGAACCAGCGATCACACACCACGAATTCTCGCGCCAGCGTATTCAAAATCGGCAGATCCTGCGCCTTGAAACTCAGAATTGCATCTGTGAGGTTTGGTGGGGATTTCGGTGTGCGCGGACTCAAGTACCCGCTGTTGTTGATCGGCGCTTGGGCATAAGGCGTAGCTTGATCCTTCCGGCCGCAAATTTGCAATTTCACGTCCGCAAATTCGTGTGGCAAATCGTCATCGATCGTGAACTTGGCGTCTGGCTTCACCGCGTGGATTTTGCCATTGTCGTCCACCAATCGTTCGTCACCGGTCAAACCCTCGGCGGTTCTCGGTGCGGATGTTATTGCATCCTTGCCCTGAATTTGGGAAAAACCAAAAACATGGTCGAACGACCGATTCTCGAGCATCAGGACGAATAAATGTTGCAAGTTCGCGAGGGCCATCTCATGTCTCCCAGGTTTGTGTGTCTTCTACGGGTGTTCGGGTCGAGTCCACGGATCGCTCAGCAATTGAATGCCGGTGGCGACCAATTGTGCGGGCAAGTCCGCTGCAATGATCCACGTTGGAATGGCGTAATTCGCTTCGTTTGCGTTGCCGGAGCAATGAATTCCCACCACCACCGGCGTTGGTTGCTGCAATAGAAACAACGGTCCGCCCGAATTGCCGCCGAGCGTCGAACAATCGTGGGCAATGAGGTTATTTTCGGTCGATGCCGGCGCGCTGATTTTGCCGGGTTGCAGCCGTTTTGTGCCCAAAAGTCCAGGGAAAATCGTTTCCAACGTTTCGGTCGACACGTATTCCTCGCCGCCGCGCAAGGGGTATCCCACCACCACGGCGTACGTTCCATCCAGTGGGTTTGTCGGGGCAATGCTGCGGAGAGGCAAGGGATCCGGTAACGAGGTTTTCTCGGGAATCGCTCCTTCGTGCGATAATCGAAGCAACGCGACGTCTTCGGCGGGATGACGCCAAGCGACTTCGGTGATGCGAAATTGCGCTTTGGCGTTCGGACGTTCGGATTCCGCTCGCCAATCGATCCAAGCATCGACGAGCTGCATACCGGCGGGAGGATGAGCTACGTTTGGCGTGTAAAACTTGTCGACTACGTGACCGGCGGTCATGACGAGGTCCGGGCCGACGAGAAATCCCGTTCCGCACAGCGTGACGCCGGCGGCCGTCCGGCGCTCGATACGCCCCACGGAGAGCAGGCCGTCTTCGTGTGAATCGCGAAAGGCATCGAGCAGTTCCCAGCCGGCGGGAGGACGCACGAATTGATTGTCGCGAATGGGAATGGCCGGACGACCATACACAATGTACACGACTTCGAGCGCGCGCAGATCCTCGGGCGAAAGATTGCCCCGTTGCCGACGTTCGGCGGGCAGTTTCCATAACGCGACACCTCGTTGCAGCAGATCGGCAAGTCGAGCACGATCGTCGGGGGCTTCTTCCAAGGCCGCGGTTTGTATCGCAACCGGAAGTCGCGATCTGCCCGCGGGTTTGCGCAGGGCCTCGACGGCGCCGGCGACGGCTTGGTCGAGTTTCGACAAATTCGGAAAGTTATGGGCCGGAGGCGGAAAAGTCATGGCGTCATTTCACGTTTCGGGCTGCATGCGTTTTTGATTTCCTCGGTGTATTCGCTGCGGCCGGTCAGCAAGTCACAAGCTTGGTGGCGTAGGTCGTCGGGGCGGAGCGAAACGATGCGTGGTTTGTCGGGAAGGAACAAGTGATCCTCATCGACGAAGACCGGGCCAATCGACGCTTTGTGCACGGGATCCATGCGGATTACGCCGATGAGGCTCCAATCGTCGGTTTTGCGTAATTCCACCAAATGGGCGGGGGCTGACGCCAAGTATTCGATTTGGGTGTCGTCGTATTGTCGCGTCCAACGTTCGACGGCGGCAATGGTGCCGCTGGGGCTCAGCGCAATACGTCGGGTGCAATATTCGGGGCGTTCATCCGTGAGATGCGTCGAGATCCAATTCGAAGATTTATTCTTCCAGAGACTTATTTTTCCCTGGCCCATGAAGATGAGCGCGGGGACGTTGCTTTTGCTTGGCAGCCATTGAAAGTATTGATTACCGGTGCGTTTACAGGAGTCGTGATCGTAGCCGAATGCTGATATCGGGGCGCCTTTTAGAACCATTGTCTCCTTGAATCGCGGCGGATCGCCCAAAATTCGACTGACCGCCGGTGCGTCTTTATTGCGTAGGATCGCAACCCAATGGCCGTCGGGTGATGGTTGGACGTTAGCGAAACGCTCTTGTGGAGTCACGGCTGGAGGTGGTACGGGATCACCTGATACGGTAATGAATTGGCTGCTCGATTGCCCGGTCACTTGGATCAACGGAATGTGCGTTGGAATAATCTCCGCTGCTGTCGCAAAAGGTGCGAATGTCACGAGATTGCCATTTTGGAATATGGCAATCTGGTTGTCGTCCGTATGCGTCACCAATAAATCTGATTTTGCATCGTAATCGAGGATTGTACTCGAGCGGTGGCCATTCGTATGCCAAACTTCGGCCCCGGTCCCCAGATCGATGATTTCGACACGTCCATTTTTCGTCAATATCGCCATTCGCTCGTCACTCACGTGTAGCTCGACGGTGTCCGTGTCGTTTGCATTCGATGCACGCAGCGTTTCGCGCAAATGGAAAAGTCGATTATCCACCACCGGCGGCCGGTTGTCGAACGGAGCGATCGTCGCCACGCGCATGGGGCCGTCGTCGCCGCAGCGTACCAGAAGAGTACGCGGAAAATCGCTCGATCGGGGGCTCGTGCCGTCCATCGAGCACCCGCGAAGCCTTCCGCGTGAGACCAGAGTATCAATGCCTTCGATGTGCGCCAGCTCGATTCCTTGGACCTGCGGTTCGGTCACCTCGGAATCCTGTTCCCAATCATCAAAAAGAACGTCGTTGGTTTGGGGATCAAACCCCAGCACTTTTCTCGTGGTTTGGTTGGGCGACGATGCGACGCGAAGCCACAAATCGGCGAATTTGAGCGCAGTCTGATGCGCACATCGGGCCATGGGTCGAAAAGTTCCCCGTGGGCAGGAACCGGGAGTTGCATGCAGACGATAATGCCACGTACCGTCTTTCGCCGGGCGATGGTCGCCAATCGTGCTCGCGTGCACCGAATATGTGCGCGTATCATCGGCCTGAATCGATACGTCCGAAGGATTGATGTTCAATGTCGTGTCAATGGCCCGCGCATCTTGGACGCTCTCGGCATCTCTGGTCATGGCGTTGAATCGAACTTGTCGAAAATGCGAGCGTGTGTCGAATTTTTGTAATTCGAGATTCCACAGGACCACCGGGTTTTTCATGCGGGCGACATTTCCCTCATCGATGAAAACCAACGCTGGATGCGTTGGCGTCCACGAATCGGTCCATTCGGCACCGGCGACGATGGCCATGCGACCATCCGCTGAAATATCCACCGATGGAACGTGCCATTTTTCGCCCTTTTTATTGAGAGATTCACAGGTCGCATTTTTCGACGGATAATAACAGGATCCATGGACTCGGGCCGCAATGACCCTTTCTCCATTGTCCGATGCAGCGGCTTTCAGAATCGGTCCGCCGTTGCTTTGCGGTGAAAGGATCTCCCGCGTCACGGCGTCTTTGGCGACATTCCAAATGAAAATGGAACCGTCGAATGTTCCAAGTGTAATGGTCGAGCCACCTTTCGAACGATGTATGTCCGTGACCACTTTGTCCCGAAGGAGATCACCCCCCACGACATTTCCTTTGTCCAAATCCCAGCGTTGCACGCCGAGATCGGGGGCTCTCGACAACCACAGGGTTTTCGACCTGGAATCAACCAACGCAACATCGACCAATACGCCGGTGAAACCCAGCACATTCACGAAAAGCTGCACTTCGGCTTCAAGTGCTGTCCACTTGTTTGCATCGCCAAACGGCTCGAGGACTTCAGCACTTCGTTCACCCAGCGGCCGCAGGCGCACGCCCGTACGGGTATCGAAAAGTGCATACAATTCCTTTTTGTTATCAAAGTCGTACGTGCGAAATACCGCTCGCCGGCCGTCTTCCGTCAAGGCAACGTCCGGCGTCGTCGACGGCGTGATCCCGTCGAAGGGCGCGTGCAGCTCAAATGCCAATATGCTCCGCAACAGCGCGCTCGTCATATCCATGCGCTCTTTCGACGGCGTCTTTTCATCGAAATCTTTGGCGCCCAAGATCGCTTTGCCCAAAGCCATGGGCTCGAGCCCCAATGCATTGACCACATTACGCGCTTGATTTCGTTCGCTCTGTAAAACTTGCAGCTGCTTTTCGTCGTCGGCTTGCTTTTGCAATTCCGCTTGGCTGGCTTTGTTGTCTTCTTCCTTCTGTTTC
>CAYSYX010000293.1:0-11889 GCA_964435055.1 uncultured Polyangium sp.
CCATTGAACAATGTCCCGGCCGCAGCCGCCCTCGGCACCATCGACCCGGCAAAAATCGAAGCGGCCGTATTCCCCAAAATCGGCGACGAAGCGCTCGAGGCCATTGCCAAACATTTCGGCGTTCCTCGCGCCGAACTCGACGCCTGGATGACGACCTACCAAGAAGCGGGTCGGGCCGCCGTTCGCAACAAGAACAGCGCTTGACCTCCCCTGCCGGTTTCATTTCGTGATAACGTCGCCGCGTGCATTCCAAATACCGCGCGGTCGACGCCGCTCAGTTTGTCGAAAAATACGGTCCTCGCTGGGGTGAAGATCTGGCGATGCGAGTATACACATCGCGTCTGCTCGGAAAAACCCCGGAACTCGTGCTCCACGGCGGCGGCAATACATCCGTAAAGACGGTGGTTCCGGATTTCCTCGGCGATCCGACGGAAGTCCTCTACGTCAAAGGAAGCGGCTGGGATCTCGGCAAAATCGAACCTGAAGGGTTTCCCGCGTGCCGTCTCGCGCCTCTGCGTCGCTTGTGCGAAGTGCCGACGATGACGGATGAACAGATGACGTCGCAGCTGCGTGGCCAGATGCTGGATCAAGCATCACCGGCGCCGTCGGTGGAGACGCTGCTTCACGCGTTCTTGCCCGCGAAATTCGTCGATCACACCCATGCGGATGCCGTGGTGGCCGTGGTTGACCAGCCAAACTCTGCGGAATTGGCACGCGAAGTGTTCGGGGATCGCATCATGTTCGTCCCGTACGTGATGCCCGGATTCGTGCTCGCGCGGCAAATCGTCGAATCCTGGCGCGCTTATTTGCAGAAAATGAATCGTGAACCGAGCGCCATCATCCTGGACAAACATGGCATCTTCACGTGGGGCGAAACCGCGATGGACAGCTACGAGCGCATGATCGCGTATGTCACACGCGCGGAACGTTGGCTCGTCGATCGCCCGGCCGATTCATTGCGGACCATAACGAGCCCTTCTCCGGACGCTTGCGAGCGATTGGCGCCGATGCTTCGCGGCGCATTGATGCGGGCATCCGGGGAACCTTGGATTGGGACGTTTCGGATGAGCCCGCAAACTTTGTCGTTTTGCGATCGCGACGATCTGCAATCGATTTCGCAACGCGGATGCGCGACGCCGGATCACGTTCTTCGAACCAAACCCAAGCCCTTGTACTTGGAGTTACCGAACATCGACGACAAACAAGCCACGCGAGCGGCGATAGATGCGGGCATTACGGCTTATGCGAATGATTACCGCAATTACTTCCAGCGTTGTTCGGCCGTTCGTCCGGGCAATCGCAAAGAGCTCGACCCTTGGCCCAGGGTGGTGCTCATTCGGGGCCTCGGCGCGTTTACCGTTGGTAAAACCCGTAAGGACGCGGAAATCGCCGCGGATATTTACGAACACACGTCGGTGGTGATTGAACTGGCCACCGCGTTTCGCGGGTACGAACCGGCATCGGAAATTGATCTTTTCGACGTCGAGTATTGGTCGCTCGAACAAGCCAAGCTTGGGAAAAAAGGCGCGAATAAGCCGCTGGAAGGACGCGTTGCGTATGTCACGGGCGCGGCATCGGGCATTGGGCTCGCCATAACCCGAGTATTGCTGGGCGCAGGGGCGCATGTCGCCATGACGGACAAGAACGAGCAAGCCATTGATCGGGCCGGGGACCAATTGGCGCAAACGCATGGCGATCGCGTCTTTGCATTACCTTGCGATGTGACATCGGCCGACGACGTGCGGGCGAGTATTCGGAAAACGTCGTTGCGGTTCGGGGGCCTCGATATCGTCGTTTCCAACGCGGGTCGTCCTTATGAAGGGGCGATCCACGAAGACAAGGGCGATGCCGCATTACGAGCATCGATCGACGTGAACTTGCTGGGGCATCAAAACGTCGCGCGTTTTGCGTCCGAGATCATGATTCAACAAGGCGCAGGAGGATCGCTATTGTTTAATGCGTCGAAGAGCGCCTTTAATCAGGGGCCGAATTTCGGCCCGTACGCCATTCCGAAAGCGGCGCTCATTGCGTTGATGCGGCAATATGCCGTCGATCTTGCCGGCCATGGAATTCGAGCGAATGCGGTGAATGCCGATCGTATTCGCACGGCCTTGTTCGACGGTGGAATGCTCGAAACGCGAGCGCGGGCGCGCGGGATCGGTGTGGACGAATATTTCCGCGCCAATCTTTTGCGTCGAGAAACCACGGCAAACGACGTCGCGCAGGCATTTCTTTACTTGGCGACGGCCGAAGCTACGACGGGTTGCGTCATTACGGTCGACGGAGGCAACGCTTCGGCATTTCCGAGGTGAAGTTTGCCGTCGTGCAATAGATACTTGTAAGGTGCGTCCGGGCCGGCATAAGATGCGGCTGTGCGACCCCTACGAACCCTTGCTCTCGCTGCGCTCTCCGCGCTTGCATTATCCAACACCGGCTGCATCACCAAGATGATTCTTGATGGGCAAATCGCCGGAACGCGCCAAGCATCGGCGGCCATCGATTCACTGCATGACTATGAAGTCGCCCGCGTGACGGCGTTCAATGGCGTGTCGCAATTCGAGGGCATGCATTACTTGGCGCCGGACAATACCGATGCGCTCTTCATGCTCGCCAAAAGCTGGACCGGAGCCACGTTTGGCTGGACGGAAGACGAAGCCGAACAGGCGCTCGATGATGAAGGGATGGAAGGCCCGAATTACCTGTACCTGAAAAATCGTGCAATCGCCGGTTACGACCGGGGCGCACGATACGGTGTGCAATTGCTCGAGCATTATTATCCGGGATTCGAAGCGGCCAAGAAAAACGAAACGACCCTACGCAAATACTTGGCGCAATTCACCGATCCCGCCGAACACGCGGGCGCGTTGTTTTGGACCGGGTATGCCTGGATCAGCAAGGTGAACATGGCCCAAGATGATCCGGCATTCGTGGCCGAGCTGTATATCGGCGTCGCGATGATCGAACGTGTCGTCGAACTCGATGAAAAATACATGTTCGGCAGTGCGCATACGATTTTAGGCGCTTATCACGCGCGCTCGCCCATGGCCGAGCTCGACGAAGCCAAAAAGCATTTCGACAAATCGCTCGCCATCAGCGAGGGCAAACTGTTGCTCACAAAAGTGCAATATGCCGCGAAATACCATTGCACCAAAGGCAACAAAGACGAATACGTCAAATTGCTCACGGAGGCGGTCGAAGCCGAGGATCCCTTCCCCGAGCAACGATTGCAGAACGTCATCGCCAAGCGCCGAGCCCAACGCTACCTGAGCAAAACACGCATGAAAGAATGCGCGTTCGAGTGATTCGTCAAAACCGAAATTGATTTGACCAGGAAAAACCAGGGCCTCGTCGGAACACCTCCACGAGGCCCTTTTGCATTTCAGCCGCCGTCTTTGCTTCCGGCGTTCATCATTTCCTTCATCAGGTCGTCCATGTCGTCGTCGCCGGACGGTTTGTCCTTCGCCGCTTCGCCCGCGTCGGGCGCCCCGGCGTCGTTCGCCCCCGAACCACCCATCATCTCTTTGAGCAGAGCATCCTCGTCAAACGCGTCGTCGGCATCGGCCCCCGCATCGGCGGCGACGTTGGATGCAGGTACGACGTTCCCCTTGGGTTTGTCCGGGGATGGTTTGTCCTGGGCCTCGGCGATCCCGGTACCGTCCTTGCCCCACTTGGCGATGTCCTCGTTCGAACACGGCTTCAAGTTGTTGCGATCTTCTTGAACGCATTCGAGCAACCACGCCTCACGCGGCGGAAGCCCGTCTTTCGCAGCCTTCGCGCGGATCTCCGCGATGTCGCCATCCGTCGTGAAACTCGACAGAGACGGCACGACGACGATCGACGCCAAACCCAACCCGAGCAACGCGACAAACGGCAAAACGACGCGGTACACCTCGACGATCGGTTTGGCGAACCGGAAACTCGAGATGAACAGGTTGAGGCCGACCGGAGGCGTGACATACGCGATCTCGAGGTTCAGCAGGAACATCACCGCCAGATGGAACGGGTTGATGTGGAACGAAGCGGCGAGCGGAATGAGAAGCGGCAGCGCGACCAAGAGGGCGCTGAACGCGTCCATCAACATGCCCAAGATGAACAAGAAGACGTTGAGGACGAGGATGAACTGCCACGCGGCGTTCATGCCGCGCGTGATGAACCATTCGAGGATCGCCTGCGGAATCTGCGCCTGAATGATGTAGTTTGTCATGGCCGTAGCCATGGCCAAGATCAGGATGATCGCGCCGGACAACGTCATCGCGTCCTTGGCGACTTTGACGACCTTGCGCGCCGTCAGATCCTTGTAGATGAAGATTTCGACGATGAGTGTGTACACGGCCGCCGCCGCAGCGCTCTCGTCGAGCTCCATCAGGCCGCTGCCGAGTCCGAGCCCCACGAGCAGCGGCGTGAAGAGTTCCCACTTCACCTGCCATAACGATGCGGCAACTTCTTTGAGGTCAAACTTTGCGCGGGGAATCTTCGAGGACAAACCCGTGTAGAACGCGTAGCCGCAGATGAGCAGCATCAGCAGCAAACCTGGGGGAAGCGTCGCTTTGTACGCGTACGCGACGTCCACGCCCGCGATGAACGCGTAGATCATGACGAGCGGGCTTGGGAAAAACAGAAGGCCCATCGCGCCCGCCGTCGTCACGAGGCCGAGCGTGAATTTCTCGGTGTATCCCTGACGGCGCAGCGCCGGATAAAGCAATCCGCCGATGGCCACGATGGTCACGCCGCTGCCGCCGGTGAGCGTCGTGAAGAACGCGCTCGCCACGACACACACGATCGCCAAACCACCCGGAAGCCAACCAAGAGCCGCCGTCGCCGCACGCACGAGGCGATCGGGCGTCTTGGATTCGGCCATCAAGTACCCGACGAACGTGAAGAGCGGAATCGTCACCAAGATGGGCGAGTTCTGGAACTTTTCTTCGAGAACGTTTGCCGCGATGAACCGCACGTAACGTTGATCGATTTGGTCCGTGCCCAACCACGACAAGATGGAGATCGCGCCCATGACCGCGAAAAGCGGCATGCCGACGACGGTCAAAAATGCGAGGACGACGGCCGGGATTTTCATCGTGCCGCCTCCGCCGCAGGAGCATCGTCTTCATCGGGTTCGTCCGCGTCGGGTTCGACCGATGCGTGGCCCGAAAGAACCAGCAACGCGCGCAAGATCACCCGCACGCCCATCCAAAACAAACCGAGAGGCCAGAGCAAGTTGAGGTCGTGTTCGAGGGCGCCTTTGGCCGCTTCCCCGGGCAACGTCACGATCGGCACGCGAGGCTCATTTTCCATGGAAACGGGAGCTTTCATCGAGGCGACTTCTTCGGCCGTGAACTGCTCGGAAAAACCGGACTCGTCGAGCCACGTGTTCCACTGCTTCCCGTTCAGTCGCGTCGGTGCGTCCCAACGAACCCCGCTGAATACGACGTCGGGCATTGTTCGGAAATCCAAACCGATCTGTCTGTAGAAGACGAAGCGGTGTTTTCCCGAGACGTGTCGAACCCCCGCGATCTTCTGCGCCATCGTCGTGTCGCGGTTCTGGCCGAACCCTTCGATCGACGTGTAATCAAAGAAGCCGTACGACGCGATGAAGCAAACGGTCGCGGTCGCCGCCGCTCCGAGGAGATGCACCGGCACACGCAACGACGGACGCATGAAGCGCAAGACGACGTCGATGTTGATGTGCTTCGATCGCGCGGCGGCGAGCGATGCGCCGATGAGCGCAACCACGACGGTCAGTCGCGTCGAAACACCTCGCAAACCGCCGACGAGCGTCAGCGACGAACCCTCTTGGAGCCAATTGAGGATCGCATCCGCTCGTTCGATACCTACCGTGCGCCACACGGGCGCGGTGAGAACGCCGAGGACAACACCGCCGATGGTGAGCAGAGCGCTCTTCGTCTCGTCGAGTTTCAAGTAACGAACTGCCGTGACGCGCGCGATTCCCCCCAAAATGCCCGCGCCGACCAACATCCGAAACACGATGCCCGCCGAACTTTTCGATTCGACGGGGCTCGCCATACCGCGGAGCGAGATCCAAAAGACGAGCGCGAAAACGAGCGCCATCAAGGCGACGAAGAGCGCACGCGATTCGACCCACGTGAAGACACGTTCGACACGTACGAAACCGTTTGCCCATGCCGCGCCGGTTGGTTTCGTCGCGGGAGCAACGGACTTTTCTTGCGCCCCTTGGCCCTCTTCAGCACCCGAAGGCGCTTCGGCTTCCGCCTGCTCGCCGGCGCCATCTTCTTCGGGGGGCGCTGCGTCGTCCTTCGTGCCGGACTGCTCCGCCTGTGCGGGGGCGTCTGTGCCGTCGTCTTTTTCGTCGTCCGCTGCCATGCGCACGACATTAACGGGTTCGCCGCCGTCGGGTAAACGGGCCAAACGCCTGACGCATGTCCGGAACGACCGATTTCGTGCGAGAACGGCGCGGCTCGTCAGCTCATTGAGCTTCCGCATGAACCTCGTACGCGGAAGGTCCCAGTGCGCACCGAAACGTAGTATCAGGGAAGCTCGTGATGTCGGCGCATAAGCCCAACGTTTTGCCTACAGCCCAGACAACGTCGGAAGCGGGCCATCCCGCCACGTTGCTCGATGGAACTCCCTATCGCTACGTCGGTCCGCTCGGACGAGGCGCGATGGGTGATGTCGTCGAAGCGGAGCACGTGGCCCTGGGCAAACGTGTGGTGGTCAAACTATTGCAGGAACGCCACGCCAATCGGCCCGATTACGTGGATCGCATGCGCATCGAAGCGCAAGCGCTGGCAAAGATCTCTCATCCGAATTTGGTCCAAGTCACGGACTTCGGACAAACCGCACAGGGACGAACGTTTCTCGTGATGGAACGCCTGCGCGGACGCAATCTGCGCGAAGAGCTGGAACAGCGAAAGTTCCTGCCGGTGCTCGAAGCGATGAACATCGTGCGGCAATCGCTGCAAGGTCTCGCGGCGGCTCATGACGCGGGCATCGTCCATCGCGATGTGAAGCTCGAGAATTTGTTCCTCTGTGACACCACGACAAACCGTCGCAACGTGAAGGTGCTCGACTTCGGCGTGGCCAAGGTCATTGGCATCACGGGCGACAACACGCCGCTGCCGCTGGCTTTTCCCACGGCCGAAGGCGTGGCGATGGGCACACCGCGATACTTCTCGCCGGAACAAGCGCGAGGGCGCGACGTCGATTGGCGCACGGACGTGTATGCCGCGGGCATCGTTTTGTACACGCTGATCGCCGGCAAAGGACCGTTCGATCGGCACACGACGTTGCTCGAACTGACTCGCGCGCATGCCTTCGAACAACCGGAACCACCGTCGAAAATTGCGCCTCAGTTTGTCCCACCGGAACTCGACGCGGCCATCCTGAAAGCCCTCGCCAAAGAGCCGCTCGATCGGTTCCCCACGGCATTTTCATTCGCCGTCGAGCTCGAGCGCATCGCGGCCAAACTCAACGCCGAGCAGCGACAACAAGTGGCTTCGGTGCCTCCACCGCCGGACACACCGCAAATCGAACCTCCAACTCGACCGACGGCAAAACTTCCGGGCACTTCGGATGAAGAGCTCGAAGCAACCCTGTTGAAGTTCCCAGCAGCACGCGCTGCCGTGAGCGCACCGATCTCGTCCGGGCCCATCGAAGAACTTACGATCCCAAAGTTTCCTCGCGGCGCGGTGGCGGCTGCAGTTCGACAATCTCCACTGGCCCAAGATGTTCCGCCGGTGTCGAGCCAACCGGAACCCGAGCCCGCCACGGTGCGCGTCGATGCCGGCGCGGTGGAGGCCGCCGTTGCTGCGGCATCGTCGGTGGACGAAGAAGGCGGAGCCGTCACGCAGCGGATCGCCGCTCCGGTGCTGATGAAGCTGCGACAAACCACCGCCGACGCGGTGCCGTCGCAACCTGCACCGACGACGAGACCGACGGTGCCGATCATTCCGCCGAACGCCATCGCGGACAAACCTGGCAACGCCGGCAACGAAGCGTCGTTTGCCGACGTCGATGCACCTGTCCCGACAGACCCTTCGGCTGGGCAAGGACGCGCGGACGCGTACGCGGATACACCCGTGGCGACCACGGCGACGACAGGTTCGTCGGAGCCAAAAGATCCGCTCTCCATTCCGATCGTCGCCCCGGGTTCGTTGGTCAAATCGGAACGCGACTTGGCCGAAAGCGGGACAAACCAGAACGAAAGCGCCGAACGACCCGTCACGTTTGCCGCTCGAGCTGCCGAGCACGCATCCGGTGGTACGACCAAAGGCGAAAGCGGCGCGGCCCATGCCGGGCGCAAAGACCGCATCTCGGCGCTTCCCGGTCGCCCGCCGGGCGTTTCCGCGGTCCCGGGACGCAAGGATCGCATTTCGGTGCTGCCGGGCCGCCCAGGGTCGATGCCCGACATTCCCACGCCGGCCGTCGAACCCGCCGCGGACACGAAACCCGCCGCCGTCATCGCGAAACAGAACCCCGCTCAGGTGCACATCCCCGGGCCGAAAAGTTCGACCGAGGAGAACGCCTCCGGGGTTCGTCCGCTCAAAGCTCCCGTGCCTTGGCGTGTGCGTAGAACAGCGCCGGGGGCCGCGCGTGCTCCGTCGGTGCAAACGGGAAATCAATCACTCGACGGGGGCAAACAGGACAATTCACGCCTGTATTACACGATCGTGGCGATGATCGTGTTGATCGCCGCCGCGACGTACTTCGTCCTGCGCGTGGCCAAGTAAAACTTGGGTTTGCCCGTCAAAACGTCCCGTGGACGCCGATCCCGTTCGGCGCGATGAACAGATGCGCCGTCGGGCCATCCGCCGGTTTTTCCGGGGCCCGTTTCGCCAAGACGAGGCTCGTTACACCAAGACCAACCCCGACCACCCCGAGAGCGAACGCCACGTTCGAGACGTTGGCCAACGTGTAGGCCGAGTCGTTTGTCGGTTTGGCTTTGTCGAGCGCGACCTGATCGGGACACTTCCCTTTCGGACAAAGCGTCTCGACATCCCCCGCTCGTGACAGCGACATTGCCCCCGTCACTGCTCCGGTGATGAATCCCGCGCCGGTCAAAGCTACGCCGACATAGAACAGAGGCGAGATTCGACGCTGGGGTTTGTCTTGATCGGATGACGTCACGCCGTCACCAAACGTGACGGTACGTTTTTCATTTTCGCCGAGCGTCACGGTCTCCACTTCCGGAACACCGCCGGCGATCGACACCGACACATCATGTTTGCCCGGATCGACGGGGATGGGCTCGCGCGTCTCTTCGGAAGCAATCGTGCGACCGTCGATCTTGACCTCGAGTTGCGCCGTGTCGGGGGTTCCTTTCACGACGAGGATGAGCCGGGGAATTCTCGTTTCCAGCGCATCGAGGAGCAGCTGCGCATCCGTACGCGCTTCCACGAATGGCTTGGGCTCACGCGGTTTCACAGGCATGCGCACGATCTCCTGCGCCACCTTTCGCGCCTCCACGAGGTGCCCGAGCTTTGTCTCCGTACGGGCGACTTCGATGCCGGTCGTGGGCACGTTCATGATCGTGTGCGCCGCGCGATACGATCGCAACGCACCTCGAAGATCGCCCTGTTCGAGCTTCGTGTCGCCCTCGTCCATGAGGTTACGCGCCATCTCGATTTCGGTCTTCGTTTGTCCGAGCGCACTGTTTGGCAAACCAAACGCCGGCACCAAAACGAACGCAGCCGCGAGCAAACAACGACACGACAAACGTAGCATCACCTTAGAAACCTCGATCACGGCGTGGTTTTACCGTGGGGTTTGACTTGACCGTCGGCGTCGCCTTGGACGTCGAAGATGTATCGACCGCCGACGCGACGGGAGCGGCCGATGGCGCCGGCAGCGTATCGCTTGGAGGTGCAACGATCGTCGTCGCGGGTGTTGCGGGAACGGTCGGCAATGGCGACGACGCCGCCACAGCTGCATCCCTGGGAGAACCTCGCAGGACGATGACGATGGCGAGGGCCAGGATGAGCACCGTGAGCACCCCGGCGGCGGAAACGATCATGATCGCTGCACGCCGAGACGAACCGCCGCGATCCGCGTGCGTGACGGATGCGCCGGGAAACGTTTGTTGTGGAGGTGGCAGATTCGCCAACCCGGACGCTTGCCACGCAGGTATCGGCGAAGGCGGCGGAGCGTTCGACGGCGTCACGGGGATCGTCGCCTGTGGCAACGCTGAAGCGGACACACGGAGGCCGTCGCTCACCGGCATGCCGGGGTTTGTCGGATTGGTACCCCACGGATTCGAAGGCGAAGGCGCCGCTTGTACGGCCGGATAGTTGCCGCTCGCGCTCGGCATGCTCGGCAGCGGTCGACGAAACGCCGCTTCGGTATGAGCACCGTCGTCGGCGACGGAGACAAACGCTTCAGCCATTTCTTTGGCCGATTGAAATCGATCCGCGGGATCACGGGCGAGCGCGCGGGCAAACCACGTGTCCACCATCGGCGAAATATCCGGACGACGTTGCGATACGGGAACGAACGTCGCCCGTTCAATCGCGACGCACACGGCTCCAAGTGTTTCACCTTGAAACGGAACGCTCGCCGTCAGCGCTCGGTACATCACCACGCCTGCCGACCACAGATCCGCGCGATGATCGACGCGTCGGGCACTCAAGATCTGCTCGGGGCTCATGTAGTGCGGTGTTCCAACCATCGCCCCGGTGCCTGTCATGCCAAACTCGGTGTCTTGAGCGGCATGTTTTGCGACGCCGAAGTCGAGCACTTTGATGAAGAGTTCACCGTCGTGATCGACGAGAAAAATGTTGTCCGGTTTGATGTCGCGATGAACGATGCCCGCGGCATGAGCCTTCGATAAAGCTCGCGCCAACTGCACGATGATCTGCGCCGCTTCACGCAAGGAAATCGGACCCGTTCGCGCCAAACGCGTACGCAGATCTTCCCCCTCGAGAAGCTCCATCACGATGTAGGGAATGCCGTCGGCGAAACCGTGATCGAAGACCTGCACGACGTGCGGGCTCTTGATCTGCGCACTCGCCATTGCTTCACGCGCGAAACGTTCGACGTACTCACGATCTTCGGTGAGTCGTTCCGCCATGAACTTCACCGCCACAGACATGCGTAGCGATTGATGCTCCGCAACCCACACGCTTCCCATGCCGCCACGTTTGAGCGGTCGGACAAGACGAATGTTGTTGCCGACGATTGCGCCTGCCTGGAGGCTCACAGCGAAACGATATCACGCAGCGTTTCGGAGCGGCTCATTTGTGCACGGGATCAGCCGCCGGATTTACCGCTTGGACTTTCTCCCTCCGCCCGAATCTCGCGGAGGATTTCTTCGACGCGATGAGCACTGTCTTGGCCCGCGTCGTAGATGAATCGCAACTCGGGCGCGCGACGCAACGCAACCGCTCGCGCGACTTCTTTACGCAAACGCCCGCTCGCCGCCTCGAATCCACGCAGCAAACTTTTCTGTTTCGCCGGCGGCAGTTCGCCCGCCTGTTCGTGTCGGACGTACACTTTGGCCACTTGCAGGTCGTCGGTCATCTCCACACGAGAGATGAAAATTCCCTGCAAACGAGGGTCCGACAACGAGCGCAACAGCGTGGCGAGTTCCTCTTGCACGCGCGCCGCGACTCGATTTGCTCGCATACCGGTCATCGCCAATCTCCGTCTTCTTCGTCGTCGTTTTCGTCAGGGTTTGTCGTATCAAACAGTTGTTCGATGCCGCCTTGGATGCCTCGTCCACCATCGCCAAAGCTGACGATCTCGGTGGCTCGATCCGTGAGAACCGCATCGTGCACGGTCGACGCGACGTTCATGACACTGGACATGACCTGATCGCAAACCGTGGAGTCGTTGGAAACGACCGCGACACCGAGCGTTGCGCGACGGGGATCATCGAGCACGCCGATCTCGGCAATGGAGACCTTCAAGCGGCCCTGGATG
>CAYSYX010000294.1:0-11877 GCA_964435055.1 uncultured Polyangium sp.
CGCTTGCGCCTCACCCCGTCGTTTTCCTTCTCGACGTTGGGCCCGCAGCGTCGAGCCGGCGGCGGAAATCAGTCGCCGCCTTCGATGGAGGTCTACGGGGGTTTGTCCGCGACCTACAACGAGTTTTTCGGCATCACGGGGTCCGAGGAAGACAAGACCAAGATCTCGGCTCAACGCAACGTCAGCGGTCAAGCCGATATTCGTCTCACGTTCAATCCGGGGCGACCGTGGTCGGGATCGATCATGGGAAGTTTTGCGCGGTTGATTCAGCCTTCACAGGAGGGATTCATCGGGCAGGGCTTCAACCGCATGGTCCCCACCGCCGGCGCAGAACTCGTTTGGACTCCAAACAACGGAACGCTCGACTGGCGCCTTGGTTACAACATGACCGGCACCATCTTCGAATCGGATCCATATCGAGGCCTGACGAACTTCAATCACACGTTGCAAATGCGTGGTCGATGGCGGTTTCTCCCTCGATCTGCGCTGATCTACGACGCTCGCTTCAGCTTCATCCAGTATTTGAATCCCGAGGAGAAGGCCAACTCGATGCCCGTTCGTGCCGAGCTTGGGTACAACGGCCTCATCACGAACAACCTTGGTGCGTTGCTCTTGGTCGGGTGGGGATCGAGCTTCTACGACCCGAATCAGTCGGAGAAACCCGAACAGGTTCAGGACTTCGACAGCGTGATTGGCCAAGCCGAGCTTCGGTACTTCCTGTCACCTGGCAGGTCGGCCGATCCGGCCGCGACGAGTTCGTCGATGTCCTCGTTTGCTCTCGGCTTTACGCGCGATTTTTACGATAACTACATCGGTTCGTTCTTCGAACGAGATCGCGGCTACGTCAAGCTCACGTACTACCTCGGCGGCAAATTCGTGTTCATCGTCGACGCGGGGGCCGCTGCGCTCGTCAATCCGACGATCAAGACGAGAACGTACACCGAACCCGGTTGGACGGACACTCGTGTCGATGCCGCAGCATTTGGTGAATACAGAATCAAAGACGCATTCGGCATCAACGCGACGCTGCGGTACGGCACTCGTGTCAGTACCAAAGGACTTCCGTTGCTCGATAATCCGGAGCTCAAAGACAAACTTCAGTGGTCGCAGTTCGAGGCATATCTCGGGGCGCGATGGCTCATGTAACGCGCTCCATCACGCTGGCGCTGATGCTCGTCATTGCCGCCTGTGGGACACGTGTTCCTCCGGCTCAACTGCCGCCGCCCATCAGCAACACGACCATCGGCATCGGCGACGTCTTCGAGATGCGTATCGTTCGTGAAGACAACCTCCCCACGTCGTTCACGGTTGCTCCGGACGGAACCGTGGATCTGCCGTACATCAAGCGCGTGCACGTGGCCGGGCTGGAACCGCAGAAGGTCGCCGAGATCGTTCGACAACAGCTCATCGAGCAGGACTATCTGACCGACCCGATCGTCACGTTGAACGTCAAGGAGTACAACTCGAAGCGCGTCGAAGTGCTCGGCGAAGTGGCCCGACCAGGCTCGCTGCGATTCGAACCGGGCATGACGCTTTTGCGAGCCGTTTCGCTTGTCGGCGGGTTCAACCCGATGGCCGCGAAAGACACCGTCACCGTGCGGCGCAAAGTGGACGGTGGCGATACGCGGGCCGTGACCGTGAGCGTTCAGGACATCATCGACAACGTGACGCCCGACATTCCCCTCCAGGCGGGCGATTCGATCAACGTCCCTCAGCGAATTTTCTGAGTTTGTCTTGGATGAGGTTCGGTCGTTTGTCGCGACGATTGTCGCTGCGACCGACTAGTTCTTGCGGGACAATTTGAACAGACGTTTGCCCGTGGCAGCATCCGTCGAAGGTCCTTCGATCTTGAGCATCGCCAGGGCCACTTCACGCATGCGGCCGTCCTTGATTTGGCGCAGCTTGATGCGTTCGCCGTCCGAGCCCATCACTTCGCATTCGCCGAAATGAAAGTGGTTCACGAGGTCGTTTACATCCGGATACGTCTCGACCGAATCTTCCTGAGGTTTGGCCGGACGCGCGGGCGGCGTTAGGGCGGGCGCGCTCGGCTGAAGTTTCAAGTCGAGCTCGTTCTCACGGGGAGCGGGTTTGGCCGCAACGACCGTTTGAACAGCAACGGGTTCGCGAGGAGCTTCTTCGACCACGATTCTGCTCGTCGCTGCGCTTGGCGCTCGTGTCGTTGCATGAAGGGCCGCCGAGAATCCGTGCTCGTCGGTCAGTCGTTCCAAAACCAAATCATCGAAGACCGTGACGAACAGGTCGAGGGCGGAAGCTCGTCCCCAGCGCAGGTGACCCGAGAACGTCTGATGTCCCAGGTCCGTTTGTCGGGCCAAAGTTGCGTAGAGATGAACGTTCATCGCGCCGTCTTCGACAGCTACGTTGCCGATGAGCGAAACGACGACAGCGTGGGAATCGATTCTGAGGATGTGACTTCGACCCAGCGCGTCGATACCGGCCAGTTCTGCAGATTCAATGACACCAACACCTGTGATCTTCGCGGCTTTGGCTTCCGCATCATGCAATGCGCGGATGAGGGCGACGGGGATTTCTTCTCCACGCTCGAGGTGAAGGACGAGATGACGGACACGTTTCGCTTCGACAACGTTCATCGAGTTGTACCAACTGGTTTGTACTGCAACGTTATTTGACGTCGGGTTTGGGAGCTTGTTTGGGGATTGAGATGCGCTTGGGTTTTTCTTGCTGCACCGTGATTTCGAAGTGGGCGGCGTTCGGAGCGCGTTTCTCCGCTTGATCGCCGGCTGCCGCCGCGATGCGCTCCTTGGGCAAACCTGCCGCAACCAGGATCTCCTTCACGGCGATTGCACGTTGCTCGGCCAAGGAAATGGCTTTGGGCGACTCATCCCCGACACGATCGGCATAACCCTCGATGATGATCGTCGCGATGGGCGCGCGACCTTGGGCAAGCTGAGCCATCTGTCGAATCGTCTCTTCAAGAGGCGGAGTCATCTTTGCGTTGCCCGCGCCAAACCTCGGCGCCGTCTCCGCCACGATGCGTGATGCCGTCCACCGCACGAGTGAACGCGCATTCGGTTCCGGACATCCATCGGCGTCCTCTTTGCCGTTGATCGTCTCCGCTTCGAGCGGACAGCGATCTTTTGCATCGATCAGGCCGTCTTCGTCGTTGTCCGGTTCGGGGCAGCCGTCGTCGTCTTGGAAGCCGTCGAGGTCTTCGCGCGCTGTTGGACACTGATCCACCGCGTCGAGGATCTGATCGAAGTCGTTGTCGGGATCGGGACAACCATCGTCGTCTTTGAAGCCGTCTTTGTCTTCAGCGCCGTTGGGACACTTGTCGCTCTTGTCTTCAAGCCCGTCTTCATCGTTATCGAGCTCGGCACATCCGTCATCGTCTTTGAATCCGTCTCTGTCTTCGGGTTCGTTACGACAAGTGTCGAGTTCGTCCTGTACACCGTCTTCGTCATCGTCGAGATCGGGACAACCGTCATCGTCTTTGAATCCGTCGACCGTCTCCGCGGCATCTCGGCACTTATCCAGTTTGTCCGGTATGCGATCACCGTCGTTGTCCTCTTCCGGACAACCGTCCTCGTCTTTGAAGCCGTCGCGATCTTCCGCGACGTTCGGACAAACGTCGTCTCGATCGAGCACGCGATCGGCATCCAAATCGCCTCCTGTCGGGGCGTACCGTGCGGACAAACCAACGCGAAATCGAGGTGTCGTGACGGCGGCTTCCGTCGACAAGGGAATGGGTCCACCGCCATAAACGGAGAACGAAACATCTCCTCCGAGCAGCGGTGCCGTACTTGCCGAGACGATCCACTCGGCCGGGATGTGAGGCGATGCCGCGGTGCCTTCCGCCGCAGTCGACGGCGGATCTTGTTTGGAAGCTGAGTACAAGACAAACGCTTCCGCCGATGCCGTCAGCAAACCACCGCGAAGGATGTCGAACGATGTGCCGAGCGCTCCGCCGATTTGCGGGCCGATGCGGATGTTCGCGAATTGGCTTTCGCCGCGAAGACGCGCGCTTGCTTCAAGAGCGACTTGGAACCGATCTCGGCGGAATGCCGCGGCGAGCGAAGGAAACCACGTGGGGGTTCGCGCGTTGGCAAATGCTCGAGATTCGCCGACGGGCACGGCGAAATCGAATCGGCCGGTCAACGCGAAGCCGTTCTGATTTCCAGCCCGCGGTCGAGGAAGCACGGCGAACGCAAAACCAAACCGCGTATCGCGCATCGTGCTGCGCCGAAGTTCGTCGTCGCTTCCAACGATCGCGCCGAGACCCGAGCCATCTTGGTAGAGCGTTACCGGCGCGGCGACCGTGAATTCGAGGCGGTCTGTAACTCCAAACGCTCCGACGAACGTCACATCGACGACGTTGTCGAGTACCGGGACAATCGTTCCGTCGGGGTCGGGCGAAGCCACGCGGATGCCCACGGGACGCGATAAGTAGCTGCCTACGAGACCGATGGCTGCTTTGCCATCAGGGGTTGTCGTCGGACTGCCGATCGTCAGAAACGGCCCGGGTCCGGCGTGGGGCCAGAGGTTGTCGGCGTTGATGCACCCGCTGTACGTTGCGGCGGCGCATTCATCGGCGTGTGCCGGTGCGCTCGACACGACCGCGGCAACGAGTGCGAGCGAGTACGCGAGCGCGTTTCGCGCCCTGCGTGACGTCTTCGCCTGTGACTTGGGGGCGAGAGCTTCAATCATGGCGTGCGCTCATTCGCATCGGGCGATGTTGTTTTGACATTGAACGACTGAGCGAATGTTTCGCACGACGTCTACTTCGTTTTCGAACGGAGTCAAAACGCCAAGTGTCGTGACGTTCGCGCGGATCGATGGGCGTGATAGGAAAGGCGCCGCTCGAAGCCTTTCGAGTCCGCGGAATGGAAGGGTGCAGGGTGAAAATGATCGACGAAACGCATCCGCTGCTTCTGGGATCGGGTTCGCCCCGGCGCCGAGAAATCTTGGCGACACTGGGCTTGCCTCTGCGTGTCGTCTCCGTCGACATCGATGAACGCACGCACGCTGCCGAGTCCGCGGACGACTACCTCATCCGAATCACCCAAGACAAACTCGAGCACGCTGCTCGTCACGTGGCGGGTTGCGGCGCGGTGCTCGTCGCCGATACGAGCGTGATCTTGGATGGATGCGTATTGGGCAAACCTTCGGGGGTCGAAGAAGCGCGGGACATGATCGGTCGACTCAGCGGACGCGATCACGAAGTGTGGACTCGATTTGCCATCGCTTCGGGCGACGCGTCGCTGATGCCCGGGTACGCCGAGACGGTGCGGACACGCGTGACATTTCGCGCCCTCGATGACGAAGAGATCGCGGCGTATGCCGAAACGCGCGAGGGCTTGGACAAGGCCGGGGCGTACGCGATCCAAGGCATCGGAAGCTTTGCCGTTGCGCGCATCGAAGGTTCGTACTCGAACGTCGTGGGTTTGCCCGCGTGCGAAGTCATCGCCGCTTTGCGCCGGCTCGGGCTTTTGAAGCGCTTTCCGCGTGCAGTTGCGTCGTGATGCCCGAAGCTCGTCGACGTGATTCGATCTTCGTCTTTGCCGTTGCGCTCGTCGTACGAATCCTGATCGTCGTTTGGGCGGCGCCGCTATTTCCGCCGACGGCTGACGGAACGTTTTACCACCGCATTGCGCAGCGTATTGCGGAAGGACACGGGTACACGTGGCTCTGGCCCGATGGAGTCGTCACGTATGCCGGTCATTATCCCGTCGGTTATCCGGCGTTGATCGGTGCCGGGTACGCCTTGTTCGGCGCTCATGCGGCCGTCGCGATGGCCCTCAATGCGCTCTTTGGATCGCTCGCCGCGCTCGCCGTCTTTCGTTTGTCATTGCGAATGATGCCTCGCCGTCCCGCGATTGCCGCGGGTCTCGTCGTCGCGCTGCATCCCGGGCTCGCCGCGTATACGCCCGCGCTCATGAGTGAAGGCGTCACCGCCGCGCTCGTCACATGCGCCGCTTGGGTGGCTGCTCGTCTCAACGATGCGTTGCGCGAAGACAAACCCGGCTTCCCTTGGAAGTGGGCTGTTCTTCTCGGAGCGACCGTCGGCCTGGCGACCCTCGTCCGCCCCCAAAGCTTGGTGTTCGCGCCGCTTTTTGCCTTCGTGAGCGCTCTTGGATCGAGCGTGAAGTTTTCCTGGAGGCGACTCGCGACATCCGTTTGTGTTGCAACGATCGCCACGTTTGTCGTTCTGGTACCTTGGACGGCGCGCAATTGCGCACGCATGGGGCAGTGTGCGCTCGTCAGTTACAACGGCGGATGGAACCTGCTCATCGGAGCAGATACCGCATCGACCGGAGCTTGGTCTCCGGTGAAGGTTCCGTACGAATGCAGCGAAGTTTGGGACGAAGCGGCGAAGGACGAGTGTTTTCGCAAAGCCGCGACGCGGTACATCGCGCTGCATCCCGGTGAATGGCTGAACCTGATTCCTCGCAAACTGGCCGCAACGTTCGACTACTGCGGGGCCGCCGGTTGGTATCTGCACGAGTCCAACGGCAGTGCATGTGACGATCGCTGCAAAGTCGCTCTTGGAGGCGTGGAGACGATCTACGAGCGCGTCTTGCTGCTTCTCGCACTTATTTGGAGCACCAAGGATTCCTGGCCGGGCATTCGCGCGCGAAAGCTGTCGCCCATCGTTTGGATTCGGCTGGGAATTGCGCTCGTTGGTCTGACCTTCCTCGTTCAGACGCACGCTTGGGTCAGCTATGTCGCGTTCGTCGTCGTCGCGTTGCTTCGCGGACGCGAATTCTTTCGCGGCCCCGTGCTTCCGACGTGCACCGTGATCGTGGTGGGCATGACGGCGCTGATCCACGGCGTCTTTTTCGGTGCGGGTAGGTACGGGATGATCACGTTTCCTTTGCTCGCGGGTGTCGCTGTTTTGGCGCTGTTGAAGAACCGTCCGGAGCGCGAGGACCAGGTTGTGCACGGTCAGGCTTCGTGACTTTTGACATGCTGTGAAAACCCGAGCATTCTAGGCCCGGCCACCCGGAGGAAGATCCCGATGCCCCTGATCGAGACCGAGGAAGCTGCGCGTCGATTGGCTCGTGCCATCGCCAGCGACCTCTCGCTCTACAACGAAGAAAAGATTGTCGGAGGGATCCAGAACGACGATCTCTTCACCGTCCTTGCGGAAGAAATCGAAGAAGGTCGCGCGCTGTTCAAGAGCCGCGTCTCGCCGGATCTGTACGCGAAAAACTTCTACGATCGCGCCATCGTCGACATCCTCGTGAAGTCGAAGGGCCACATCAAATCGAAGATTTGGTAGCGACCTTGCGCAGGCTCTCCACGGCCTGCGCCATGTCCTTCGGCAACGGACTCTCCCAAGACAAACGTTTGCCCGTGATAGGGTGGACAAACCCAAGACGTCGAGCATGCAATGCTTGGCGTCCCAAGGTTTCGCCGATCGCGCGGAGCTTTGCGTCTTTGGGTGCTTTTCCGTAAAGCGCATCGCCCAAAATCGGCGTCTTCGCGCGCTCCGCCAAGTGCACGCGGATCTGATGCGTGCGCCCCGTTTCCAACCGACACACCACCAGGGTTGCTCCGACAAACGCTTCCAGCATGTGGACATGCGTCACCGCGCGTTTGCCCGTTTCGACGAGTGATGTGAAGCGCAGACGATCCGTCGGATGTCGACCATGCAGCGTGTCGAACGTGGCGTCTTCTTTCAGCGTGCCCACGACGATCGCCACGTATTCACGTTCGATGTCGTGCGTCGCGAACAACGTCTTCAGGGCTTCTCGCGTCACGTCGTTTTTCGCGACGACCAACAAACCGCTCGTGTCCTTGTCGATGCGATGCACGATCCCCGGTCGCAGATGGCCTTCCGGATCCGCCGGATCGGCGCCGGCCAATTCGAATCCACCTCGGCCGAGGAGCCCATTGACGAGCGTTCCTTCGGCATGACCTTTGCCGGGATGCACGACGAGCCCCGCGGGTTTGTCCACGACCAAGAGGTGTTCGTCCTCGTAAACGACATCAAGGGCGATCGAGGCATCAGGAACGGCCTGCGTCGGTTCCGGTCCCTCCGGCGTGACGTGCACGTGCGCACCGAGGGGCACAGGCGATGCGGCTTGACCGGGTTTTCCCTCGACCAGAACGCGACCGTGCTCAATCCAGCGCTGGACTGCCGATCGTGACGTCACAACGCCGACTCGTTCGCAAAGACGAACGACAAGTTTGTCCAGGCGATCACGGGGATCGGTCGCTTCGACCACGCGCGAGAAGGGTTCTTTGGGTGAAACCTGCGGGGGAGCCGGCGCTACTGTCGTTTCGGGGGAAATGGGACGTGGACGACGCACGGGAGAGTTCAATCGTAGCCGCTGTCTTCGTCGTCATCGTCGCCGCCGGCGGCGAGTTCCGGGTTGTGCGCAATGTGGGACTCGAGGTCGTCGAGCCGTTGGCTCTCGGTCAAACGGGCCAGTCCGAGCTGATGGATCAAGTACAGATCGAAGCTCGTGTAGCGGGGAAAAACCCGCACGTTCGTGTCGTCGGCTTCGAAGCCCAGGATCACGAGCTCGCCGTCGCGTCGGGCTTCGCCGAGATACAGCGCGTTCCATGGATGCCCGTTCTTGTTGGGCAAACGGACGACCTTTCCGCGAATGCGTGAGTCTGTCCAGCCAAGCTCCACCATCGCTTCGGCCAGCTTGCGCGCGGACGATACTTTCGGGCTTGGAGCGCGCGGATCCGTGCCGAATCGATGACGTCCTTTGAAACGTTTTCCAAAACTGGCGAACGTGAAGTCGTACGCGAGAAACGTCCGCAACGTGGGCGGCAGTTCGACCATGAGCTTCGATTCGAGTGCGTCGAGTGCGGCTGGGCTCGCTCCAACAACCGCTTCTCCTGATGACTCGGCCTTGTGTGCCGCGATCACTCGTTGCACCAGTGCGATGCCTCGTTCGATGGTTGCCATGGTGTCGTCTCAACCTGCCCCGAACCAGGGGCGACTCCTCGTGGTCGTGTCAGTCGATAGCCCGTGTGTATCAGCCGATCGTCGACCGGCGCAATCCGTCAAGGCAGTCCGTCGAGCGATTGGTTTCGCTCAGGAAGCTTCAGAATCGCCATTCGCCGTGGCGGAAGCAGGGGCGGGGGGTTGGGCGGAGTCGACGTCGAGCTCGCGTGGAGGCGTCGGTTCGCCGCCGAGGACCGCACGTCCATAACGACCACGTAGAAGGCCGAGCGCCGCAAAACCAACGGCGACGGCAAACCACAACGTCGCAAAACGGATGAGGATCATCGAGGCCGTTGCTGTTGCTGCGGGAACGCCACCGAGGCGCGCCATCTGTTCTTCGAGCAGTTTTTCCGTGACGCCAAGACCGCCCGGAACGGGCACGAGCGCACCGGCGAGCGTCGCGGTCGAATAGAAAAACATGGTTCGAGCGAGCGCCGAGACTTGGCCGAAGCCCTGCAAAATCACCCACAAACCGATGCCTTCGAGCGACCACGCGACGATGGACAAGAGCGTGGGCCATACGAGCTGCGCCGGAGCGACGATCGTTCGAAGTCCACCCAGAGCTTCTTCGATCTTCGGCGCCAAACGTTGCCCGATGCGCCCGATCGGTCCGGGAAAACGCGGTAGCAATCGGACAAACGGCGTGCTCACGGCGGGAAATGCGATGAACACAAGCAGAGCGACGACCGTCGCCGCGCCAAACCCGGCCCAGATCAACCCTCCCGCGAAACTCGAACTGCCGATCGTGATGATCGTGATGATGCCGATCAAGTCGGTCACGCGTTCGGCGATCACGATCGGAGCTGTTCGTTCGATCGGAACTTTTTTGAGCTGAAACAGAATGAGGGATTTGAAGACTTCACCGACTTTGCCGGGAGTCACGGTCAAGACAAACCCCGACAAAAACACCAGCAAACTGTCGAATTTCGGGATGCCGCGGATGTCCAGTCGGGCGAGGTAATACTCCCACTTGAGAAAACGCAGCAGGTAGTTGCCGAACGCGAGCGCGCAAGCGATGCCGAACGTCGACCATGCGTAACGTGCAAGAACGTCGGCGATGGCGTGCGTATCGCGGTACAAGACCAACGCGCCATAAATGAGGACGCCGAGCAGCATCACCGCGAGTACGCGGCGGGCGAGGTTGTTCACGGGGAGGCTCCGGATTTACGGCTTCGGTAACGTTTGACTCGCCAAACGAGGTAGCCGATGGCGCACACGACGACGGCGATTCCGACGGCAGCCACGGCCCATCGAGGCGCCGACCAGAGGCCACGTTCGAGTCCGGGGGGTGGTCGTTCTGTTCTCGGTTGTAACGCGGTCACGCGCGCTCGTCGTTACACGCGCGAAGGGGGAAGGGCAAGCAATGGGCGTCTGGAATGCGCGGTTTCTTCGAGCATCGGATGCGAAATGCTCCGATCGCACCCGGCGACGTATGCCATTCTGCGCCCGAGAAAAACAACCGATCGGCGCTGCCGATGAAGAGGTGAATCATGGGTCTGCTCGACGGCAAAGTCGTCATCATCACGGGTGCGGGCGGAGGCATTGGTCGCGCGGAGGCGCTTCTATTTGCGAGCGAAGGTGCGCGTGTCGTCGTCAACGATGTCGGTGGAGCACGCGACGGCACAGGTGGCGGCGATGCCATGGCCAACGTCGTCGCTGAAGAGATCAAAACGGCCGGCGGGACCGCGGTTGCCAACTTTGATTCCGTCGCCACGCGCGAAGGGGCCGAAGGGATTCTCCGCACGGCGCTCGATGCTTTCGGACGCGTCGATGTCCTCGTCAACAACGCAGGCATCTTGCGCGACAAGACGCTGCTCAAGATGGACGACGAGCAATGGGATCGCGTGGTCGAAGTGCACCTGAAGGGCACATTCCTTTGTACTCAAACCGTTGTACGTCAATTGATTGCGCAAGGCGGCGGCGGACGCATCGTGAACACGACGAGCGTCTCGGGCATGCTCGGCAACTTCGGACAAAGCAACTATGCCGCGGCAAAAGCAGGCATTTACGGTTTTACCCGGACGGCGGCGATCGAACTGCAGAAGCACCGCATCACGGTCAACGCGCTCGCTCCCGTTGCCAAGACACGCATGACGGAAGACTTGCCCATGTTTCGTTCGGGCATGGATTCGCTCACGCCTGAACACATCGCGCCAGCGGCGTTGTTCCTCGGGTCGGACCTGTGCGGCGACAAGACCGGTCATGTCCTCGCGGTGACGGGGTCCCAAGTGTTTGCGTACAAAGTCGTGCAAAGTGCCGGAAAGTTCAAAGATGAAGGCGCAGTCTGGACGGCCCAAGAGATTGCGGATCACTGGGAAGCCATCACCAAAGTCTGAGGTGCGTCACGCACAGCCGCGAAGTTTGCCGTGAGTGGCCACGCCGTCCGGCGACATTTTCCGAGGTTGAACGGTGCTTTTGTCCGGTCCTCGTCATTGCTGGACCGCGACGTGGATGCTAGTTTCGACTCTCGTTTCCGGGCATTTCAACCGTTTGAGGTCCAAGTGATTCGAAGAAGAGCTTCGAACATTTGGGCAGCAGCCTGGGAATCGTTGAGCCCGCATGTCGCGCGACGCCCATATCCCTTTGCTGCTCTGGATTCCGACCGCGTTGCTCGTCCACGTGATGGGCGGGCGCGGCGCCGAAGAAGTCGCAAAGGTGGTCGAAGATCGCGCCGAAATTCGGTCTCTCGTCGAATCGGTGCGTGAAGGGCTTCGTCCGCAGAACACGCCTCTCGAAGTGGACATCGAACTTCCGCCCACGGCGAAGCTCGAAGAACAACCGAAGGCCCCCGAAGACCAAGACGACGAAGACGAGGCGAAAAAGGACCCGGACAAACAGGACGACGAGGACGCGGTCAAACCTCCGAAGCGTCGCGAAATCAAGCCGCCCAAGCCGCGTCCCGACCCTTGGCTCAATCGCGGCATGCGCCACGCGCT
>CAYSYX010000295.1:0-11746 GCA_964435055.1 uncultured Polyangium sp.
CTCGAGGTACTTTTGATCGGCGGGCATGGCCGCAACGAGGCGATTGAGGAGATTGCAGACTTTGGGATCGGAGAGGCCCTGGACTTCGACGAGGTGCTTGGCTCCCTCGAAATCGTTGTTCTCCGCAAGGATACGCTCGACGACGTTGCTCATCGGCGCGCAACGTCGTCGATTTTCTTCACTTTGTCAAGCGAAAAATGCCGGGACGAGCAATCGGAATCGACGCTCAGTAACGGTAGTTTTCGGGCTTGAAGGGGCCTTCGACCGGAACGCCGATGTAGTCGGCTTGGTCTTGCGTGAGCTTCGTCAATTCGACGCCGAGTTTGCCCAGGTGCAATGCGGCGACCTTTTCGTCGAGCTTCTTCGGGAGCAGATACACGCCCACCGGGTATTTCTCGGTCCAGAGCGCCAGCTGCGCGAGCACCTGGTTCGAGAAGGATGTGGACATGACAAACGACGGATGCCCCGTGGCACAACCCAGGTTCACAAGGCGTCCACGCGCGAGCACGATGAGGCGCTTGCCGTCGGGGAAAATGAAATGGTCGACCTGCGGCTTGATGTTCTCTTCGCGAATGTCGGGGTTCTTTTCGAGCCACGCCATTTGGATCTCCGAATCGAAATGGCCGATGTTGCAAAGAATCGCTTCGTCCTTCATTTTGAGCATGTGCTCGCCGCGAATGACGTCTTTGCACCCCGTCGCGGTCACGAAGATATCGCCGACGGCGGCGACCGATTCCATCGAACGCACTTCGTAACCTTCCATCGCCGCCTGCAATGCGCAAATCGGGTCGATTTCGGTCACGATCACGCGTGCGCCAAGGCCGCGCAACGATTGCGCACAACCCTTGCCGACATCGCCGTAACCACACACGATCGCGACTTTGCCCGCGAACATCACGTCCGTCGCGCGCTTGATACCGTCGCCGAGCGATTCGCGGCAACCATAAAGGTTGTCGAATTTCGACTTCGTGACGGAGTTGTTCACGTTGAATGCGGGAACTCGAAGCAATCCCTTGCGGTGCATTTCGTACAAACGATTGACGCCCGTCGTCGTCTCCTCGGACAAACCTCGGATGGGATCGGCGCCTTCAAAGAGCTGCTGGTACTTTTCATGCACCATCACGGTCAAATCGCCGCCGTCATCGAGGAGCATGTTCGGGCCCTTGCCGCCCTCGAAGGCGTAAATCTGCTGCTCGATACACCAATCGTACTCCTCGAGCGTTTCGCCTTTCCACGCATACACCGGCACGCCCGTCGCGGCAATCGCGGCCGCGGCATGATCCTGCGTCGAATAGATGTTGCAGCTCGTCCAGGTGACTTCGGCGCCAAGCTCCGTCAACGTCTCGATGAGCACGGCCGTTTGAATCGTCATGTGCAAACAACCGGCAATACGAGCGCCCTTCAAAGGCTTCTGTTTCCCATATTCGGCGCGCAACGCCATGAGCCCCGGCATTTCTTTTTCAGCAATGCGGATTTCCTTGCGACCCCAATCGGCAAGGCTCATATCGGCAACTTTGTATCGGGCTTTCTCGCTCATCGCTTCCTCTTTCTTCGTTTCATTCGCAGGCCAATGGTGCCTCGTCGCGCCGGCCTACCACGAGGTTTCTATCCGGGCCGTCTCCTTGCCAAGCGCGAGGAAGGCGGCGAATCGTAATGGCCGAAAGCCCCGAGCTCTCGGCCAATTGTTTTAATGTCTCAGGCTCGAATCCTTGCCACAAATCAGCTTCTTGCTCGCACAATGCTTGATCATCGTGCGCTTCGTAATCAATGACGCAAACCGATCCACCGGAAGGTTTGGCCAGGTCAACCAAGGCAAACATCGCTCGCGCAGGCTTCGGCGCGTGATGCAATACCCGAGCTGCCACGACCACGTCCGCTCCCCCGCGGGCGCGAATCGTTCGAGCCACATCCGGCCCGTCGTATTCACCCATCAACAATTCCACATTGCCCAGTTCTCGACGACGAACCCGTTCTTCCGCAAGCAATATTTGCGCTTCGGAACGATCGATACCCACCACGACATCGAACAGAGGCGATAATATTTCAAGCAATGAACCGTCACCCGTGCCGACATCCACCGCCAACGCCCGACGCGGCAAGAGCGGCGAAATCGCCGCCAAATACGCGCCGAATTCGAGCGGTGGACCCGTACGCAACGGTCGACCACTTCGCGCAAAAAACTCGCGCGTCGCCGCGTCGCGCGTCGAAATGACCTCCGCAATACGCGCCAACGTTCCATCCGACGAACAGGCCGCCGTTCCCGAACGAACCGCATCCGCAATGACCGGATCCGTCATCACGCCCGGTGACAAACGCAATAACGTCCACGTCCCCTGCTTGCGCGCCGACAGCAATCCGGCATCACGTAATGCCGCCGCGTGTCGCGAGATCTTCGGCTGACCTTCGTGAAGGAGCTCCGAAAGCTCACCAACACCAAGCTCTTCCGTCGCCGCCAACGCCAACAGGCGCGGCCGAACCGGATCCGCCAACAGCCGATAGAGCTCCCAACGCTGGGTAGCGTCCATCGAAAATCGACCGCCGGAACTCGATGTGTCCTGCACGAGCGGCACTATATGCGTTCATCTACATGAATGCAAGAAGAAAAAATTTGCAAATTTTTGCGTTGCAGATTACCGTGTTTGCGTGAGCGCGTTTGGCGAGTGCTGATAGCATCTGCGCGCCGTGCCGTTGTTGCCCGTTCCGCCATGGTCCGAGGGGACCGAGATTGTCCGCCAATTTCCGCTGCTTTCATTCGCTTCGGCCGAAGTGATCACGCGGATCTGCGAAGGTTCATGGTTTGTCCTCCCTGCGGACGAATTGCTCTGGCGTTACGGAGATGCCGCCGATGTCGCCTATTTCGTCATCGCCGGGCGCCTCGATGTGCTCGATCCATCACGCCCCGAAGATGTCGACGAACGCGTCCTCGCTCAGGTGGAACAAGGTGATCTCGTTGGTGAGCTCGCGCTGTTGGTAGATGCTCCAAGATCGGCGTCCGTGCGCGCTCGACGGGATACGGTGCTTTTGGAAGTGCCTCGAAGTTTGTTCGCAGAATTGGCACGGAGTCATCCGGAGTTTACGTGGGCGTTGGCGTCGCGCATTGCGGGGCGATTGGCGGATGCGACATCTGCCGAGCCGCGTCGAAATCGTCGAAAGCGGGCGACGTTGATTGCGATTGCTCCGATAGATCCGGGGCTCGACGTGCCGGCGTTGGCTCGTGGAATGTTGAATAGTTTGTCCGAGTACGTGCAGGCGCGCGAGGTATCGGCGGCGGACATTCGTTCCGCGTTGGGCGACGACGCATTGCAGGCTGCTCCCGGAACGGAGCTCGGCGCGAAATTGTTGCAATGGATGCTCGAGGCTGAGGAAACGGCCGATATATTGTTGCTCGTCGCGGATCATGACGTGTCGGAATGGACGAATTGTTGTTTGCGCCAAGCGGATTTGGTTTTGTTGGCGGCGCGTGGGGGAATCGCTGCGCCGCGAAATGCATTGGCGGACAAACTGCGCGAAAGGCCGACGACGGCTGCGGATCGTCGCGAGCTCGTGCTGGTGCATTCGATGGACGCATCCGCGCCGCGAGGAACGCGTCGATTGCTCGATGCATTTCCATTGACCGTTCATTACCACGTGCGCATGACGAATCAGGCCGACTTTCGACGTTTGGCGCGACGATTGACGCAACGCGGGGTCGCTTTGTCATTGTCCGGCGGTGCCGCGCGAGGTATTGCGCATTTGGGAATTTTCCGGTCCTTACATCGACGACGTATTCCGGTCGATCACATTTCCGGCACGAGCATGGGGGCGCTGTTCGGTGCATTTTTGGCGGCCGAATTCGATATCGACGAAATTTCTCGCGCCGCCCGTAAATTCGCCGAAACGTGGTTTCTCGATCCGACCCTGCCTTTGGTTTCGGCGCTGTCGGGTGACCACTTGAACAAGTTTTTGAAAGAATACTTCGGCGATCGGACCATTGAAGATTTGTGGATTCCGTATTTTGCGATCGCCAGTCGCCTCGATAATGCCTGTTCCCACACCATTCGCCGCGGGCTCGTCGTGGACGCCATTCGTGCAAGCGCTTCCGTTCCCGGGCTTTACGCGCCTGTTCCCCATGACGGAACGCTTCTTGTCGACGGCTTATTTGCGGAAAACCTGCCCGCGCGTCGAGCGTATGATGAAGTTCTCGGGTATACCATTGCCGTGAACGTCATTCCTCCGGCGGCTTCGCCGTCGTGGACCACCTTGGCGAGCGCTCCGAATATTTTGCAAAAAGCCTGGTCGATCGTCAAACCTCGCGCACAAACGAGAATCCCGCCGATCCTCGAGTTGGTCATGTACAGCTTCTTTTTGCCGACCGTGCGTGATGCTCGCGAGCTGGCGCGGACGGTCGATTGTTATATCGAGCCGGCGGTCGGGCACATCAACTTTCTCGATGGTTTTTCCGGTGACGAGTGTATTCGTTTGGGCCAAAAAGCCGCCGATGAAGCGCTCGACGCATGGCTTGTCAATGACCCGGAGTTCGCGGCGATGTTGGCGCACAATCGGAACAAAGCATGAGCGCGATCGAGCTGATTCGAGCGAAATGGCTCGAGGCCATGAAAGAACGGCACCGCTATTCGGTCGATGGAATCGAACACCTCCTTACGCCCGGACCGAAATTGCTCATTGCGTACCACGGACGAGGCATCCCGCTGGATTTGGCGCTCTTGGCCGAGGAAGTGCGGCGTGTTGCGGGATATCTTCCGCGCAGCATCGTTCACCAAGGTTTGTGGGACATTCCGTTTTTCTCGACATACCTCGAAGCGAGCGGTTGTATTCCCGGTGATGGACCGATATTGCGTGCGGCCATCCAACGCGGCGAAGCGGTATTCGTTGCTCCCGGAGGAACGTACGAAGGTTTGCGCGGTTTTTGGCATAGGCACGAAGTCGATTGGGGCCCGCGCCGCGGATATCTGCGCCTCGCATTGGAATTGGGTTTGCCCCTGATTCCCGCGGCCACGGCCGGAATGGATGATCGATTCATCGGTCTCAACGACGGCCACGCGCTGGGCCGCAAGCTGCGCTTGCCGGGAAAGTGGCCGTTATGGTTTGCCCTGGGGCCTCAGGGGTTATATCCATTCACGCTTGATTTCCCCGTCAAATTTCATACGGTCATCGGTGAACCGATCGTGCTTGCGCCGCCGAATCATCCCGATTCGGTATGGCTCGAAGAAACCCATTGCCTGATTACGCAGCGAATTCAATCGACGCTCGACACGGCATCTCGCATCGTTCAGGCATCATGAAGAAGCGTAAAACTGTGAATCGTCATACGAAATTTGCGCGGAAAAGGGTTGAAATTTTGCGTGCGAAGTCGATTCGTTTCGATGTAGGATGCTCCGCGACATGATCGGAATTCAATCCGGCGCGGACATGCTGAAGATCTCGCTTCGAGGGCGAACGATCCTCGAACACTCGATCGCGCGTCCGTGCCTCATGCTGGCGGAGGGGGACCCCGCGGTGGGCATGCATCGAGGCAATTATCAGATTGCCGAGGCGATTCGGAGTCCGATTGCGGCGGGGGCTTGGACGCTGCATACCGCGACGACGGATGATGTCCTGATCGAATTTCCGAATGTCGCGCGGCTGCGCGTCTACATGCAGAATGACGGCGCTGCGTTCATCGAGCTGTCGGGCATTTTGCGAAAACACAATCGATTGCGGATGTCGCTCGTCGCCACGCCGAACGAGCGCGTGTATGGCGGCGGCGAACAGTTTTCGGTGCTCGAATTGCGTGGGCGTAAATTGCCCATTTGGGTCCAAGAAAAAGGGCTTGGGCGCGGCAATGATTTGATTACGTGGCTGGCGAACTTGCATTCCAAGTCCGGCGGCAGCTGGGATAACACGTATTTTCCACAGCCGACGTTCATGACATCGGAAGGTTTGTCGTGTCACGTCGAATCTGCGACCTATCAAGAATTGGACTTTCGCGAGCCGGACCGTCACGGCCTTTATGCATGGGGAATTCCGACGCGAATTCGTGTCGACGTGGGCGAGCTGCCGGATCTCGTGACGCGTTTGTCCGGGTATTTGGGGCGTCAACCCGAATTACCGTCGTGGGCCTACGATGGACTTTGGCTTGGGGTTCAAGGCGGTCGCGATGTCGTCGCGGCAAAAGTCCGTCGAGCGCGGGAAGCGGGCATTCGCGTGGCCGCGGTATGGGCGCGCGATTGGGAGGGCGGACGTCCGACGGCTTTTGGGACGCATGTTTTCTGGAATTATCACTACGACGCCATTCTGTATCCGGATTTGCCTGCGTACATCGAGCGGTTGCGCGAAACCAACGTGCGCTTTTTGGGCTACATCAATCCGATGCTCGTTCCGGAAGGCGACATGTACCAATATGGCAAGGCCAAGGGGTATTTGGTCAAGGACGCCAACAGCAACGTCTTGCACGCCAATTTCACCACGTTTCCCGCGGGGATCGTGGATTTCGACAATCCGGAAGCGCGGCGCTGGTTCAAGACGATCATTCGCGAAAACATGATCGACATCGGCATGAGCGGTTGGATGGCCGAATTCGGGGAAGGTTTGTCGCCGGACGCTTTGTTGGCGACGGGTCGAAAAGGCGTCGATGCCCATAATGACTTTCCCGTCACGTTTGCTCGGGTCAATCGCGAAGCCATTGAAGAGGCCAATCAGCTTGGTGAAATTGCGTTCTTCATGCGGGCGGGTTTTTCGGGCAGTTCCAAATTGGCCACGGCGCATTGGGCCGGTAATCAACTCGTCAATTGGAGTTACGACGACGGGTTCGCCACGATCATTCCCGCGGCCTTGAGCCTTGGATTTTGCGGCGTTGGATTTCATCACGCCGATATCGGTGGATATGCCACGGTCGCGTGGATTCGGCGATCCAAGGAACTCTTGTTGCGCTGGTGTGATCAGGCGGCATTTTCGCCGATCATGCGCACGAACGAAGGCAATCAGCCGGGCCGAAATTGGCAATTCGATTCCGACGCCGAGACGCTCGCGCATTTCGCGCACATGGTGTACATGCACCACATGATGGGCCCCTACCATCGAGAAATCGGCAAGCAATACACATTGACCGGGCTTCCGCCGATGCGTCATCCGCTGCTGCACGATCCGACGGATGAAACGTTGCATTCGCTGAAGTATCAATACATGTACGGGCCGGATTTGATGGTGGCTCCGGTGCTGAAACCCGGCCAAAAAGAATGGCGCGTGTATTTGCCGAAAGATTCATGGATTCATTTGTGGTCGGGGAAGGGGTATTCCGCCGGTTGGCATGACGTACCCGCGCCGATCGGCAAGCCGCCGGTCTTTTTCCGGGAAGGATCCAAGTTTCGGAATATTTTTGAAGCAATGCGCAAGGTGCGGTAGAGGCAAACTCGCGAAGAGTGTACTGCCGCCCCGGTCGTCTCGTTCATCGACGCGTGCGGCACCCCAAACTCGCCCACTTGCAGGGAAAGGTGCCGGCGTCATACCGGTGTGTCGCCCCGGTCGTCTCGTTCATCGACGCGTGCGGCACCCCAAACTCGCCCCTTCGGGGCTCAAACGGTGGGGCGCCGCCGCAAAACGCCGATGAATCGAGCCGCCCAGGGGCTGGCGTTGTGGTGGTCGTCAACGATAATACTTTTTTCGTTCGTCGGACGTCAAAATGCGCGGCTCTGCTGCGGGTTTGCCGTCGTTTGTCCAGTACGGTGACGGTTTGTGCCGCCCCATTAGGGCATTTCCCAAAAGCCATTTCACACTCCGGGCCATGACGCCGAAGCCGGCCTCTTTGTCGACGCCCGGCGGGCATCCGCCAATGGCGAATTTTCCAAAAATGCCCCCGAGCGATTTGCCTACGGCTTCGTCCAGGGCATTGCCTTGCAAAACGAACATGCGGCTGTTGATGCCCGAGAATGGGCAACGCGCGGAATAAATCATGTTGCCGGCGGGGGTTTTGCAACAATCGGTGTACCAGCGAAAAAGTCCCTTTTCGGAAAAACGCATCGAGCGGAGTTTGTCGGAGCCGACCGTAAAACGCAGCCGGGATGGAGCGACTTGGACAATGTCCGAGCCGCCTTGAGGATTCATGAGGTCGTCACGCTCGAGGAATCGATTAAAGGCTTGGCAATCGTCGCAATAACAAACGGCGCGATTGATGTTTTTCGGCGACGCATCGGTGATGACGCCTTGAACCGAGCCGCAAGTGCAGCGAAGATCGAGGGAGCTCATTGGAGAGCCATATAGAGGAAAAATGTGGGTCGGGAAAGCCGTTTTTCCTGCCGATGGATGATCGACCAAGCCTCGGGCCATTGCCGAAACGCGTTTCGATCGGTTTTACATAACGAACTGTCGAGCGTCGGTCTTGGTCAGGGCTTACCACCAAACCCCTGAACCACCTTCTCCATCTTCGCTTCTTCCGACCGCTTCAACATTCCCACCGCCACAACTCCCATGCGCTCCGGTCGAAACACCCGCTGCGCCGCATCACGCACGCCCGCCGGCGTCACGCTCGCCAATTGCTCGTGCCGCTCCATGGGCGTTCGCGCTCCCGCCGTCAATGCGGACAAACCATAAAACCCCGCCACTTCCTCGGGATCGTCCAGCATCGCCTCCACCGACCACAAATGCCGGTCCTTCGCCTTGTCGAGCTCCTCCGGCGTCGGACCATGCTCCGCAAGCTCATCCACCAACGTGAACAATTCTTTGAGCACCAACGTTGCCCGTTCGTGTGCCATGCCCGCTGAAATGTCCACCACGCCGTCGTCCTCGTACGATTCGAACATCCCCGACACGTCGTAACAAAGCCCCAACCGATCGCAGATCCGTTCGTACAACCGCGTCGACATGCCGTCATCCAGCACCCGCAAGAGCATCTCCACCGCCGGCTCCAGCGCGTCGCGCTCACTCACCGCCCGAAACGCGATCCGCAAATCCGTCTGACTCGACTGGTTCTTCACGTACTGAAAACGTGCCCGCGTTTGTCCGTTTGTCGGAGATGTCGATGCCACGCGAGAACCTTTCGGCATCGTATGAAATGCTCGTTCCGCCGCAGCCAGACTTGTTTTGACGTCAAAGTTCCCGGACAAACACAACAGCGCATTTGACGTGGTGTAGTGACGCCCATGATGCGTTCGCAACATGCCTTCGTCGAAACGGGACAACGTCTCGAGGCCGCCCGTGATGCGATATCCAAGCGAGTGCTCTTCAAAGATCAGCTTACGCGCGAGATCATCCGCATCGATGACGCGACCGTCGTCATCCAGATCCTCCAGGATCTCTTCGCGCACGATGCCCCGCTCGATCTCGATGTCCGAGAAACGCGGCGTCGTGGCGACTTCACCAAGCAGCTCGATCACGCGCTCGAAGTTTCGCGGCGGCACCGCGATGCTCATCACGCCGTGATCCACCGACGTCGCCGCGAACAACGTTCCTCCCAAGCGTTCGAACGCGAGCGCTTGTGTATGCGCCGAGGGAAACGTACGCGTTCCTCGAAACGTCATGTGTTCGAGGAAGTGGGACAAACCGTTTGTCTCGGGCGTCTCGTATCGAGCTCCGACACGCAGAAAAAGCGCCGCGACAGCTCGATGCACGTTGGACTGCGGGACGACGACGACCGGCAGGCCACTCGATAGGACGAGGTCTTGGTGACTCAACATGCGCCGTAACGAAGGGTTCGTCCGAGCATCGGGGTTTTACTCGACGGGTTCTTCGGTGGGAGCGTCCGTGGCTTTCGGCTCGTTCACGAACTCGGTGCCGTACTTGATCTCGGCGCCCAGCGTGTTGCGAAGGCGATCGATGTAGGCGGTGAGCGCGTCGTTTTGCTTCTCCGCGCGAAGCCGCGAAATGAAGAGCGCGCGGTCCTTTTCCCAAGCTTCCTTGGAGACCGGCATCTTCTCTTTGAGCATCATCACAGCGTAGCCGTTGAACAACTCGACGATGTCGTTCGGAACGTCGCCGGGTTTTTCCAACTTGAACGCCGTCGCGGCGGCGTTCGCATTCGGCGAAGCACCTGGAATCGGGCTGCCCGAAGCATTAAACGGCAAGCTTATCTCGACGACCGGACGCGATTCGTGCGTGGCAAACGGGGAGGGAGGCGGTGCTGCTTCCGTTTCCTTGTCGCCATCTTTCTTCTTGTCGTCCTTCTTCTTGTCGTCCTTTTTGTCTTTCTTCTTGTCGCCGCCTTCGGCTTCTTCGGCGGCTTTGGCGGACTTTGCTTCAAGCTCCGCGATGTGCGCGGCGACGGCTTCGTCGAGCTTCTTGCCTCCGCCGACTGCGGCCAGGATCGACTTCGCCGCCTCGGCTGCAAGTCGCTCCGACTCGTGCGCCAAGTAGATTTCCTTGTCGACTTCGGCCCGACCGAGCGCCTCGGCTTCGATGTCTTTCGCGATCTTGTCGACCACGACGAGGTGCAGACCGAACTGCGTTTCCGTTTCGACGACCTTGCCGGCTTCGGCTCCGAACGTCGCGTCTTCGAAGGGTTTGACCATCTTGCCCTTGCCGACGCACCCCAGCAATCCGCCTTGATCCGCGCTGCCGTCTTCACTCAGCGCCTTGGCGACGTCCGCAAAACTCTCGCCCTTGTCGAGCCGCTCTTTGGCTTCTTTGATCTTCTTCTTCGCCTTCTCTTTTTCGGCGTCCGGATCCGCGGCGTCTTGATTCACCTTCGCCAGGATGTGCCGGGTCACGCGACATTCGGGCGTGTATTGGCTCTTGCGAGCATTCCACACGCGCTCTTCTTCTTCCTTGTTCAGCGCGACCCAGGCATCGATCGCCTTTTGCGATTTGTCGGCGACGAGTTCCGCGTAAAACCGTTTGTCAAAGCGAACATACGAAACGACAGCTTGGGATTTGTCTTTCGCGTAGCGGGCGTACGCTTCGGTTTCACCAACTTGAACACGTGAGCGAATGATGTCGCGCATGCGCGCCGCGACGAGTTCTTCCTTCTGGTACGTGCGGAACTCTTGCGGGCTCATTTTCGCGATGGATCGGACATCGCGCTCGTACGTTTTGAGGTCAAACTTTCCCGTTTGCTTGTTCTTGACGGGCCACAAGCGAACCATTTCCGGACCGATACCGAGGTACGGGTAGACCTTCGAAGGTTCGACGGAGGTGCCGTCGGCGAGCTTGAGCGGCGCGACAGGCGCGGAGATATGCATGCGGCCCGCGGTGAGCTCGGCGTTGAGATCCTCGTCGGAGACCGTGATTCCGAGGCGTTTGGCGTCTTCGTTCAGCAGGTATCGTTCGACGAGGCCTTCGCTCGTCATTTTGCGCATGCGCAGTTGCCGCAACATCGCTTGTTCTGCGCCGCGCGGGGCCATCATGCGGTAGGAAGCCCAGAAGTGCAGGGTGGGGATGCAAGCGCCGCGCACTTCGATTGCGCAGGTCGGTCCGTTGGCAACTTGCTGGCCTGCATTCGGCCGAAATTGCACGATGAAAACGATGGCGATCGCAAAAACCGCCATGGCACCCAAGATGCTCGTCAACTTGTTCACGCGTCGAAACTCCGCAGCGTTCGTCGTCAGTCCGCAGAACGCGGCTCGGGGGCATACCATCTTTTCGCGGCGGCGCCTTAGGCGATTTGCCCTGACCTGATCGCCCGACACGAGTTATGCTGCGCGCCTAATGGCGACGACACCGAAATCCATGCTTCCCGAATGCGGCCTCTACCTTACCTCTCAGGCTTTGCCGGGTAACGAGCAACGAGTCCCCGCAGGAATGATCGTTTACTTCCACAACCACTCGGACAGTGGCCTTC
>CAYSYX010000296.1:0-11698 GCA_964435055.1 uncultured Polyangium sp.
ATCGCCGGCCATGCCGCCAAGACCCGCGGCGTACGTGTCGATGCGAGCAAGTATGTCGGCACAAAGTGCCGCTTCGACCGGTCCTCGATCGCAGAGTTTGCCCACGGCGAGAGCCAAGTTGAGGCGATCTTTGTACGTCGGCGCAAGGCGCAACGTGTGCACATAATGCGCGAGATTTTCACGCAACGACGTCACCGCTTCCGGACCGAGCAAGTCGGGAAGCGCCCGAGCGAAGAGCGAAAAGATCATCTGCTCGGTGCGAAACGATTCGACCGTCAACGCCAAAACTTCGGCCAATCGTTCGGCCATTTCGAGCTGTTTGTCGCCAAGAACCGGTCCGTCGGAAAGCAGAGCCGCGCCCCCGATCGCCGACTCGCCGATGCGCAAGGGCACGAAGATACCGGTTGTCGGGACAATCGACAGCGCCGGCCCGAGCGCCTCGATCATGGGATCGTTCGCCGACAGTTCCGCCGCATGACTGCTTCCGCCACCAAGCAAGTAGGCGAACGGAGTACCGGACGGGAAAAACTCCACGCTGGTCCGTCGATAACCTTCACCCGTGGCGACGACGGGAACACGCAACCGACCCAGGCTCTCCACTTCGAGCGCAACGAGCGCCTCGGAGCACGGCAATGCCATGCAAGCGAAGCGCAGATGTTCACCGAGCCCACGCACACGCACCTCGGATTGCCCCACGAGTGCTGCGGACTCGAGCGTAGCCAGAAGATCGCGTAGCCGGCTCGAGAAGCCGATCAAGGCCGCGCGATTCACGTCAGCTGCGGGAACGGGGTGCGTCATGGGCGCGCATGGTAACGCAGCTTCATTGCTTTCGCGCCAAACGAACGAAGCGTTTTGACTTCCGTGGAGAATTTGGCCCGTCGCCTCGCCGCCTGATACCCGCTTGCTCGATGATCCTGCCCAGCCGGCTGTCAGCAACGACGCTCGGGGATCTGCTCGGCATGCTCCATCGTGCAAGTACGACGGGCACGCTCGAACTGACCGAATGTTGGCTCATGCCTTCAGCCTGCGCCGGACACTATGTGCATCTGCGCAGCGGGCTCGTGACGGACGTCGAGACAAACCGTTCGTCAACGCCGCCTTTGGGCGAGTTTCTTCGACGTGAAGGGTTTCTGAGCGAATCGGCCTATCGAACGCTCATCGCGCTTCTGGCGAAACGAGATCGCCGCTCGACCGGAGAAATCCTCGTCGCGGAACGACTGGCCGATGCAGCGATCGTCGAAGCGGCTTTGCGCGTGCAAGTGCGCATGAAGCTCGATGCGCTCTTTCACCTTGGCGAAGCGCTCGTGACCTTCCACGCCGCAGGCGCGCCGAAACGAGCCGCCCGTCGCGTGCAACCGCTCACCCCGCGAGACTTTCTGGCCGGACGTCCACGCGCCCGAGATCGCAACCCCATCTCGCAAGTTCGTCCGACCGAACCAGGCTTCACGTGGCCCGAAGAATTTCAAGCGCACGAAGCGGCGCAAGAATCACCATCACCGCCGCCCGCATCGGGTTACCAGCGTGTGCATCACGCGCGAACGTCGCCCGCCGGTTCACCGCCGCCGCACAAAGAGTCCAAGGAGCAGGATCGGTTCGCGCATCTCGCCCCGGACGTTCGTCGACGTGCCTTGAGCAAGCTCGGGCTGCCCCCGACGGCGAATGAAACCGACGTCAAGCGCGCGTTTCGCAAGCTCGCCGTCGAGTTACATCCCGACAAACACGTCACGGCACCGAGCACCCATCGCGCGCGAAGTGCGGCCCGCTTCGCCGAGGTCAGCGAAGCGTATCACCTGCTCGTCGCGTGAACGTTGCGGCGACGTACGTCTTTCCAAACTTAGGTCAAAACGCCGCGTAAGCGCCGGTGTTCGTGCGCGTTTGGGGATCCAAACGTCCGCCCCAGATGATCACGCCGGAGCCCGTGGACACGGCGGTCGGTGAATAACGCGCGGTCAACGCAGCTTGCGTTTCGAGCGGGTACCAGGTGCCGCCCTTCGAATCGGGAACGAATTGTCCACCGTCGGACGTGAGATCCGCGGCGGCACAAAGCGCATCTTTGCATCCACCCCACACCAGCAAATGTTGCCCCGCCGAGACGCTCGCATGGTTTGTCCGAGCTGATGGAGCGCCCGCGTCGTTCATGGCGATCCAAGCGTTCGCCAGCGGATCCAACATGGCGCCGGTGTTCACCGTCGGCCCGCCGTTCCACCCGCCCCACACGATGAAGACCGCGTGCACGAATTCGAGCGTTGCGCGTTCACGCGCGGGAGGCGCGCCCATCGGCGGCGTCGACGCGCTCCACACGCCCGTAGGTGTCCCCTCGGGGTCGAACAACGCGCCCGAGCTCAACCAATCCGAGAAATTGTTTCCACCCCAAACCATCATCGCCTTGCCGGACCACGCAGCTCCATGACCGACGCGCGGTGATGGCGACCCCGCCTGGTTGACGGCTTCCCACGTATCCGTCGCGGGATCGTACATGCCGCCGTTGCCAACAGGGTTCGACCCGGAAATACCTCCCCACACAACGAGTTTCTTTCCGGTCCAAACCGCCGTCGCTTGCGTGCGTAACGTCGGTTGGTTTGTCGTGCTCATCGCGGTCCAAGAATCCGTCGCCGGATCATAAATGCCACCCGCCGCTTCGAGACTCGATGCACCAAAACCACCCCACACGAGCATCTTCGAGCCGGTCCATGCGGCCACGTGCGAGAAGCGGGCTGCCGGAGCGTTGGTCATGCTCGTCGGTGTCCACGTATCCGTTGCCGGATCATACGCGGCTCCGGTGTTTGTCACGGCGGGCATCCCGGAGACGTTTCCCCCCCAAACGATCATCTTGGAGCCGGTCCACACCGCCGTATGCGCGTACCTCGCCGACGGAGCGTCGGTCATGGACGTTGGTGTCCAAACGACTTTGGGAGGAGGAGGCAACGGCGATTCACCGGAGGACGAAGACGACCCGGACGAACCCACGGGCGTCGTATCGCCACAGCCGAGGAAAACCAAGGAAGCGAAAAGGGCACAACACGAACGCAACGACATGCGCTCGAACATATCCGAACGTATCTCGGAGATGAAGTGGGGCACCGAGCGCGAATTTCGTTTGACGTCAAATGATTGGAGAGCGTGATGGAATACCCCCGAGGGTTTTTCATGCCAGCACGCGAAAATCATCTTCACCCCACCCGGCAGCGAGTTGCAGCAGCTCGCTGTCTTCCAGTTCGGCGAGGGCGGCGAGCTCTTCGTCGGTGAGCGATCCAATTTCTTCGTCGCCCATGGCGGCGATTTGCTCGATATCGTCATCATCGAGCTCATCCATTTCGAATCCGCATTGGTGGAGCAATTCGTCGATCTCCGAGTCCGACAAACCTTCGTCCTCGTTGTAATCGTCATCTGCGGAGTTTTCCGATTGGAAGTACGTATCCACGACGCGACGTCCGCGTTTGTCATGATTCGACGACCGACGGGACATATCAAATGCGGCGGAAGACGAACCGGTAATGCGGAAAATCGGCGTCCGTTCCGATTTCATTTCGGGGCGGCGTTCGAATAATGCGGCAAACGAAGGCCCGCCCGGCTCGCAAAGAATGGTGGCCACGCGGCGCACGCCCGGACGAGCGCGCAATTCATCCAAAGCCGCGCTGATCGCCAATTCGGAATCGGCATCTTGTTGGTTGAAGACAATCGTCGCCGGTTCGGTGCCGCGCAGGAAAATGGCCGCATAAAGCCACGCAGCCGTCCGCGCGCATGAACGATGGGCAACGAGCAAAACGCGGGTGCCTTCATCAATGCGAACGTAGGTATCCAAAAACGCGTCGATTCCTTGCATGGCTCAATCCGAATAAGGTGCGTTGTTCACGGTTGTCCGAGCTGAAGACGAACGAGTCCCTCACGCGCCGATCGCGCGTCCCTCGCCTCCGCTCTCCCCGGTCGCCTCGATGCGAACCGGATGAACAACAATTAAGTCACCCATTCGAATTGCGCAATGAAAAGAATGGGCCGATCGGACATTGTTCGACCTACTTTCCGAAGCGCATCAATCGACACGATCGATTCAATTCATGCTTATTTTTAAGCACCTTTCGAGCATCAAGCGGAATCTCCGACGTTATGACTAAATATGTCCGCTCATTGGTTGACGAATCCGTGGGACCCCATTGTGAAACATTCACGTCGCATCGGACATTGATTGTCCGATGGCCAAAGAATGTCCTGCGATCAAGGTCACCAAATTCGGGATCCAACATCGTTTGGAATCGACTTGGCCGCTCCGTCGTCTCTATGGATGTTCCCATGCGCGTTATTACTGAATTCATGTTCAGCCTTTCATGCACCGCGTTGCTCGCCATCACGGCCACAGGCTGCGATCCCACCCCGAACGCCTCGGCAACGCCTTCCGCCGCCGCTTCCGTCGCGTCGGCACCGGCAGCTGCCGCTCCTGATGAAGGAGCCGTTTGCCGTGAGCGTATCGCCAAAGTCTTAGCGTCTCCCAAAGCGGCCGGAACGCCCGCATTCGATGCGAACCGCATTGAAATCCTCGGACGCGTTCGGGGCGAACCGATGGTTTTCTTGCGTGAGCCCGCCGTCGTCGCCGAATCGACGCTCGATCCGAAGCTCGCAACGGCCGCGAAAAACTTCGCCAAACAACGTCCCGGCGGGCGCATCGTCGGTCTTCGCAAACAATACAAAACCGACCCTCGCGCACTCCGCACGCTTCTTTTGCGCGAAGGTTATGCCTACGCGTCCGATCCGATCGATGCGTTGATGCTGATAACGCAGGTGTCGCTCACGGATCTTTTCGACGAAAACGAGATTTTCATCGCGCGAGGCACGGGAATTCGCAAACTCACGCGCACGACGATCAACAAAGAACAACGTTATGTCGACGCAAAGGGCAAACCCGCCGATATGCTCTTCGGCGATCGCGTGGCCTTGACGGAGCAGGAATTGGCCGAGCCTTTGCACCGCGACGTAGCGGCATTATCGGAGTCCGCCGGATTCGATCGAATTCGCATCAAACACGCGACGAACGAAGCCATCGTCGCCGACCTCCGCTTTGGACAAACCTGGGCCAATGCGTTGCTCGTCTCCGATGGTCCCAAGGTTTCTCTTGCGTGTATCGGCGAGGATCCTCCCGTTCGGGAAAAAGTCGCCGCCTATTTGGATGAAAGCGCGCCTCATCGCCGCGCTGTGCAAGCCATCCGGGAGACCATTACAAAGCAAGTCGACGAGTCATTTCGATTCGATCGTCCGGAGAGAGAGCCAAACCATTTTCGAGACGGCATCTTGCGCCCGCAATGGATGACGGCCTATTTGCAAGGTCGCACGAATTATTCCTTTGAAAAACACACGTACTCGGTGTTTGGTCCCGACGGTCTGGCTTATCCGCCCGAGGTCTGCGTCGATTTCATCATCGATACGTACGAACGAGCCGGAGGATCGTGGTTCCGGCCGCAAGGTGAACAGCCCGGACGAACTCCGGGACGACTTTCCTTGAGCCAACCGAAAAAGCCCGCGCCTCGCGGAGTCATCGGCCTCGCGGATTTCGCTGAAGACCTTCCCGAATTATTCACGGTGTATCGTTATCAGGGCGCGGAGAAGGTTCCTTTCGGCGAACGCACGAAGTATTTTGAAAACTTGCGCGACAAAGCCGACCTTCGTCCCGGCGACATCGTCTCGATTCAGGGCTTGAAAAAAGACGATTACGTGCACCAACATGGAATTCTCGTCGACCGAATCGATCCTTTGACGGGTTTTCCGTTTGGCTTGGCGGACCAAATGAAACGGCCCAGGCGACGCACCTGGGAAGGCATCATGGCCGAGGCGCCCAAACGCAGCCTGTATTATCGAGCTCGTCCGAGCGAAGCCATGATGGCCAAAATCGATCCCGGCCCGGAAAAACAATAAGGCCCAAAAACTAAAAACCTCGCCCAAACGGACGAGGTCTTCAGGTCGCAGTCATTCGTAAGCCGAGTTCTGTCGTTTGTCCAAGTTACCTCGGACGAACTGGCAATCATTCCTCTAGGACACGCATTACTACGTATCTCGAGCGGCCTACCCGGAGGCATCGAACGAGCAGCTCTTTCGGGATTTTTCAATCCCAGCGCCTCCCTATGTGGCCTTGCTTCGCGTGGGGTTTGCCGTGCCACTTTCGTTACCGAAAGCGCGGTGGGCTTTTACTCCACCATTTCACCCTTACCGATTGGCCGAAGCGAATCGGCGGTATCTTTTCTGTTGCACTCTCCTCGAGGTCACCCTCACCGGGCGTTACCCGGCACGCCGCTCTATGAAGCTCGGACTTTCCTCCCGCGAATACCATTCGCCGGCGATTGCCTGTATGACTGCGACGCGCGCACCCTAACGCGCAAAAACGCAGTTGTCGAGACATTACGCGGCCAGCGGCAACAGCCTGTCGCGAAGTTTACGTTTGGCCCGGGCTTCCAGCTGTCGAGCGCGTTCACGCGACACGCCCAAGCGACGCCCGATTTCAGCCAAAGACAATTCTTCCTCAGGGTCGGCCATCATCCGCGCTTCGACGATATAACGTTCCCGCGGATCCAGATTCTGAACGGCTTCTTCGAGTTGCTCGCGCAGTCGTGCTCCCTCTTCCGCGCGCAAAAATCGTTCTTCCTGGTCCTGTTCGTCCGCGACCAACGTATCGACCAACGCCCTGGCGCCGTCATCGAATACTTTCGTGTCGAGTGACACGTCGCGCGCTTCGAGGCGCCTGGCCATTTCGATGACTTTTTCCGCAGGTGCGCCGAACTTGCTCGCCAAAAGCTGATCGCCTGCTTCCCCTTCTCCGACGAGCCCTGCAATGCGAGCGCGTTCGCGACGCAAGCGGAAAAACATTTTCGACCGCAATGGTCCCGAACCTACGCCGACCAAACTCCAGGAATGAATCACGTGGTTCAGAATGTACGCACGTATCCAGTAAGCTGCATACGTGACAAACCTGTTTCCGCGCTCGGGATCATACTTGCGAATCGCATGCACGATACCGAAGTTCCCCTCCGCAATCAGATCCGCGAGCGGAATGCCATAACGGCGATAACTGATCGCTATCGACACGACATGCCGCAAATTGGCCAGCGCAAGTCGCGAAGCCGCCCGTTCGTCCCCCGAATCTCGAAACGCACGAGCCAACTCCACCTCTTCCTCACGGGAGAGTTCCGGAATTTGCCGAATATGCGCAATGTATCGAGAAACCGCGCTGCCTTGCTCATTGGAAGTTTGCACGTCATCCCTCGTCAGTGTGTATTCCGTGTCCACCGCCCCCTGCTTCCGACGCACCGTCCTGCCCGAAATTCGCCGAGAAGTCCGCACCCCTGCCCCCAATGCAACCGTCATTCCTCCGACTTGCCCCTCCCCGACACGCGTTTTGCGCCCCATAGTGTCGAGACAGACCGAAAAAAGCCGCAATAGCCTCGAAATGAGCGCCGAAATGAGCCCAAACCGAGACAATTCAGGATTCGACTGAGATAAATTCGGAATGCAGCGTCACCGAGATACCCAGTCGACCTTCGCAACGAAGTTATCGATCCGGAATACCAGGTAAAACCCCGGGCATGGGGAAGGCGGGAAAAACGCGATGGATGGTATGAGGTTGGAAACGCGCTCGGTCAAAACGCGAGAACCCGGCAATTACGCCGAGAATGACGAACCGCAACCGCAGGTGCTCTTCACATTCGGATTGGAGAACTTGAAACCCGACCCGTGAAGTCCCTCGACGTAGTCGATTTCCGTTCCATCCAAGTATTGGTAACTCAAAGGATCAACGAAGAGCTTGATCCCTTTGTCCTCAAACGTTTCATCCATCTCCGTCGGCTTGTCCTCGAAATACAGATCGTACGAGAAGCCGGCACACCCACCCCCGATGACGCGCAAACGCAAGCCTTGATCGAGTAGGTTCTCGGCCGTCGCAATCTCCATGACCTTCTCTGCCGCCTTGGGCGTGATGCTGATGGACATCGTATTCCTCGCAATTCCTTGAACTTCGTGGGTTTGTCATTGAATCACCCCCACGACACGACTATTTTTCTCTTACGCCCTACAATAGGCAAACTCAAACCAACACGCCAGCAAAAGATGACGATACGGAACAATCTGCTTGTGACTGCCTGTCCCCCAGAAGCTTCACGTCACGCATGAGACTCCTTCGTCGCGGTCCCGTGATCATCGTCGATTCGGTCCCTCAACCCACCGAACGCGACATTTTACGCGCCCTCGGAATCCCGCATTTGCACCATATCGCCGATGTCGCCGAATCCGGCGTGCGCAAAGCCATCGATCTGGCCCTGCGTCGTGCGCTCGAAATGACGTCTTTTCAGGCTGTTTTCCGAACCGCCGAGGTCGTGGACAAGACCGCCGATCGCCTCATCGTTGCCGACGCTCATCCGCAAATGCTTTGTTCTCCAACCTTCGTTCGTCGTTTCGAAACAGCGACCGAAGTCGCGGTACTCGCGGTTACGCTGGGACAAACGTGGGACGATGTGCTCGATGATCTGGGCCGGCGCGGTGAAGCGGCGGAAGCTTGGTTTTTGGACGCACTTGGCGTGCATCTCGTCGATCGCGCGTCACGACGTATCGAAGAACGCGTTGCGCAGGACATGGCGCGCGAAGGGCTTGGACGAATCGGACGATATCGACCGGGATATGGCGACGTGCCGCTCGGCTTGCAGAGACACTTTTGCGACTTTGTCGAAGCGTCGCGCATCGGCATCGAACCGAACGAAGCGATGAGCCTTTGGCCGCGAAAATCGGTGACGACCGTGGTTGGTTTCCGCCCGGGTCTCGACGAAGACGAATCTGAAACATCGTCAACGTGAAGCAAACAGGCTAAAGAGGGCGCGTGAAGCGGGAAGAATTTGCGCATCGCCTAAAGCATGAAGTCCTCATCCTCGACGGGTCCATGGGCGCGTTTTTGCAAGCGCGCGGTTTGCCCGATGGATACGCGCCGGATTTGTGGAACGTCGAGCAACCGAACGCGATCACGGAAGTTCATCGCGAATACGTGAACGCCGGCGCGGATATTCTCCTGACAAACACCTTCGGAGCTTCGCGCATTCGCCTGGGTGAATACGGAGCGCAAGCGCGCGTGCGAGAAATCAACATCGCCGCCGCGGAAAACGCGCGCAGAGCGATCGGGGACAAACGCGTGCTCGTAGCGGGTGACATCGGTCCGTGTGGAACGACGTTGCAGCCGGGAGGAGAGCTTGCGTTCGACGAAGCGGTGGAGTTGTTCGCGGAACAAGCGCGAGCGCTCGTCGAAGCCGGCGTGGATGTCATCGCGATCGAGACGATGTTCGATCTCGTCGAAGCGAAAGCGGCGCTCATCGCGGTGCGGGATGTGTCGCGAACGATTCCGGTGATCGCGCACATGACGTTCACGGCGCGAGGTTTGACCGACACGGGTTCGGATCCTGAAACCGCAGCGATCGTGCTCGAAGCGTGCGGTGCCGATGTGCTCGGCGTGAACTGTTCCGTGGGTCCGGAGGACATGCTCGAAGTCGTGGGACGCATGGGTCGCGCGACGAAGTTGCCGCTGTCTGTCCAGCCAAACGCAGGCCTTCCGGTGATGCGTCATGGTCGCACGGTGTTTCCTCAAACGCCGGACCAGATGGCGCCTTTTGCGAAGCAGTTCGTCGATCGTGGAGCGGCGATCGTCGGTGGTTGTTGTGGAACGACGCCGGACTACATCCGCAAGATTGCGCAGGACGTGGGGCACAAGCCGCATGCCGCGACAAACCGTTTGGAAGGTACGTGGATCACGTCGCGAAGTCGATCGCTACGCATCGGAGCTGGGGCGCCGTTCGTGACGATTGGCGAGCGGATCAATCCTACGGGTCGCAAAGTGTTTTCCCAGGCGATTCGAGAAGGACGAACCGATCTCATCGTGCAGGATGCTCGCGCGCAGGCGGAGGGTGGCGCGATGTCGCTCGACGTGAACGTGGGAGTGCCGCTCGTCGATGAAGCGGCGATGCTGGAGAAAGCGGTGCTTGCGGTGCAGAACGTGACGGACCTGCCGCTCGTGGTGGATTCGTCGAACGTCCAGGCGCTCGAGCGGGGCATTCGGGTTTATCCGGGCCGACCACTCGTCAACAGCGTCGATCCGGTGAAGGAAAAAGCGGACTTCTTGTTGCCGATCATCAAGCGTTACGGCTGTGCGGTGATTGGCATGTTGGCGGAGAGCGAGATTCCCGAGCGCGCGATCGATCGCGTGCGTAATGCCGAGAAGATTCTGCGCATGTGCGAAGAGCACGGGATTCCGAAGGAGTGGGTGGTCTTCGACTGCATTTCGATTCCGGTGAGTGCTGCGCCGGTGAGTGCTGCGCAGACCTTGGAAACGATTCGGATTGTTTCCACGGAGCTCGGGTGTGCCACGACGTTGGGTTTGTCCAACGTTTCCTTTGGATTGCCTTTGCGCAAGAGCGTGCACAATACATTTTTGGCGCAGGCCATTGCCGTGGGCCTCGATTCGGCGATTTGCAATGCAGTGGATCCATTGCTGCAAGAAACGGTTGCCGCGGCGAGTTTGTTTGCGAATCGCGACAGGAATTGCCGTCGGTACATCGATATGGCCGTGCCGCTCGAAACGAAGCGCAAGCAAGAGGCGGCGATTTTGGAGGCGGCGACAAAGGGTCAGCTGCTGGGCGTGGATACGGCGGGACAAACCGAGGCCAAACCGGAAGCAGGCGCGGCCAAAGGCGCGAAAACGACGCGCGATTTGGTTTGGGATGCGGTCGTGGACGGGGACAAGGACGGCGTACCGGGCCTCGTGAAGAAATTGCTCGACGAAGGTGTCGAGCCATTCGAGATTTTCTTGAACGTGCTGACGCCGGCGATTCGCCATTTGGGAGATTTGTTCGGCGCGGGGAAGAAGTTCATTCCGCATTTGATTGCGAGTGCGGATGCAATGAAAGCGGGCGTGGCTGTATTGATGCCGCTGCTCGAAGCTTCCGGCAATATCGAGAAAAAGGGCACCGTGATATTGGCGACCGTGAAGGGCGATATTCACGATATCGGGAAAAACATCGTGGGGTTGATGCTGAAGAATTTCGGCTTCGACGTGCACGATTTGGGGCGCAACGTTCCGGTCGAAACGATATTGGCGGCGGCGAAGGAGCACAACGCGCAAATCATTGGTTTGTCGGCCTTGATGACGACGACGATGATGCGGATGAAGGACGTAATCGACGCGGTTCGTGCGGACAATCTGGCGCATGTGGTGATGATTGGCGGCGCGGTGACGACGCAATCGTTTGCCGAGGAAATTCGCGCGGATGGATATGGGAAAGACGTCGGCGAGGTGGTGAACGTGGCCGAGCGCATGTTGAAGCTGCACGCGGAGAGGTTTGGCGGAGAGAAGGTGGCTGCGGCGACCTGATTTGACGAATAGACGAACGCCCCCAACGTTCATCATGCTGCGCTACGTGCTGTTTTCTTGACAGTCGACGGGTAGAGGACTACTTCGGTCCTCATGCTGATTCAATTCCTGGTTGAAAATTTCCTTTCGTTCAAGGACGAAACGGTGTTCAGCCTGCTCGCGCCACCGGAAGAGACGCGTGGGGTCATCGAGGTTCCGACGCACGGTCTACGTCTGATGCGCATCGCCGCGTTTTACGGGGCAAACGCTTCGGGGAAGTCGAATTTCACCAAGGCATTAGAAGCAGCCCGCGAATTGATTGTACACGAGCAATTACCC
>CAYSYX010000297.1:0-11642 GCA_964435055.1 uncultured Polyangium sp.
CGGCTTCGGCCTGCTTGATCTTCTGCTCGGAGAGCGCGTTGCGGCGGGCCACGATGTGGTGCCATTGACCATCTTTTGTGCCGACTTTCACGGTGACGGAGTTCGCATTCGTGTTGAATTCGTCCTGATAAACCTCGAAGGCCACCTCGTTTGGAGAGACGCGTAGCCCAAAGAAATTGCAGGCCGAGCCGCACGAGCGATTGCTGAGGAGTTCTCGCCCCTCGGCTTGTGTCGACCGGATCCAAAAGCTCGCGGTGAAATCGCTGGTACCGATTCTTCCGATGTCGGGACCGAAATCGATCACCGACGTATCGTCCCAGCCCGGGAGCGAGACGGCCCCGCCGACAACGCCCGACGAAATGTGCATCACGGAAGGCCCGAGCGTTCCATTTACGCCACCAGGCATGCCGGAGTCTTTTGCGAGAGTTCCGCTCGCCTCATCGAGTGCCCAAGCGTGATCGGGCGCTTCACCCAGCATTTGTTGAGTGGACGTCACGTTCGTCCCTTCCGGATCGCCTGAGCCCTCGGGCTCGGGTGCGCAACCAAGCACGGGCCCGGAGAGCAGCGTAATCGCCGCAACAAACGTGGGCTTTTCCATATTCGCGATTTTAGTCCAAACAAGCCTTTTCATTGTCGTTCTCCGCATCGAGCAATGCGTCACGCCGGCAAGCTTCGCAATTGGTATGCCAGCAGGAAACGGCGCGCGATTTCAGCTTTTGATATGCGGAGAGAGCTCTGGAGCGCACTTTCTGCGTCAATATTTGCGTGTTTGCATGGCCCAATGCCATTACGTTTTCGACCTATTGGGAGAACAGTGGAAAGAGCGCCTGTCTCGCAAATCGATTTCATCTGATACCTGACCGCCGAGTGACGCATTGGCGACATTTCAATATCAGCGAATCTGACAATATCACGTAATGGTTCCTCCCGCCAACATCATTTCCTCGTTCACGTGTCCACGTCGTAGTCCGCTACGCCGAACCTCGTCAAACATTGCACGGGGTTATCCCTGGCACATCTCCCACTTTGAGCTAGCAACCTTGTTTCCTAGGTTCCTAGGTTGCTAGCTTCGCCCGCGCTAACTTCCGCTAAGAGAAGGTTAGCGGAAGTCTTCAACGCAATAGTTTGATTGATTCCTTTGGCATTCCGTGTACGTTGTGCGCGTTTACACGAAATGTGCTCGTTACGCACAGGAAAGGTGATTTGTTATGACTCTACGTCGGTGCGCAGCAATCTTTTCTCTTGGAATGGTTTTACTTATAGCTGCTTGTAGCGCTACGTCTGCGCCTCGTGGTACAGGTGGAGCAGGTGGCGCCGGGGGACAAGACATTGATGCAGGCGGTTCCGGTGGAACAATGCCGCTTTCTGGGTGCGCCAATTGGTCGAATTGGACGTGTAATCCGCCGCCACCAGGAAATGAGTACTACTGCCTAGCCGTTTGTCCACCCAGCAACGCCATTACCTGCAACCAACAAACAAACGAATGCCACATCGGACACGGGGATGGCACGACCGTTAGTTGCCCTGCGCCCACTGGGTCGGGTTGCGACATATGTAAGAACGCCGCTGAAGGCTGCCTCAAGGGCGAAATAATTCCCTAGCGCCTCGTCTGACTCTTCGACACGACGCCAGCATCGAATGATGCAGCGGCTCGGCCTTGAATCCGGAATGCTAAAATGTTCGTAATGGGAACTCGTGATCGACAAGTCACCCGACTCAAAACGGCTGTGGAGCTGCCGCACCTTCGGGGCGCGTAGCCCAAACGGTGTACACGATGTTCTGCTGCGCGAATCCCTTACGGTTCGCGCCCGTTCCAGAGCCGAGCAAAGTCACCACATCGCCGCCCATGGCGCATGCACGCGGTCGAACCAGTCCCCGAATTTCTTCCGACATCGGATCTGTTCCCTCCTTCGCGCCAATGGTGATTGCCCCAATCATTTCATAGGTGCCGCCAGTACCGAATTTCGCTTCCGGTTGCATCTCCGTCGACGTGATAGTGACGAGTTCCAGCTTGCAGGTTTCGGGCTTCGCCGGACGGATAGCCATTCGCATCTCTCCAACCGAGGGTCCACACCCCAGCATGGAAAATATCGCAAAAACAAGTATTGCCTGTCGAACACCATTCATATTCTCCGAATATCAGTATGGTTCGCCGACGGCAAGCCTTCCTAACATTCGCCTCAACGGATCCCTCTCAAACGCCGTCCCTTGCCGGATGTACCGCCGGATCATCCCTTCGCTCGCGTGACGCGTGACCCTTCCAATCTCCGCCAAGTTCGCGCCGGCCCTTACCACCTCTTGCCTGCACGCACGTTTGTCCCGGTACGATCCCACCGGCCCACGCGTCGAAAGATTGGACCTCCAACGATCTTCGTTGCGTCGAGCCACGCGCGCAACGCACGCACCGGACACATCGCTCCGCCCGCTGCATGCACCGGCTCATCAGCGCCCTCACCAAGCTGATCCGTTTTGCCCCTCGCCACGTACACGGGGAGGCCTTCACGATGAAACGAAACGTGAGCCACCTCGAGCGCCACAAGCTCCGCTCGTCGAAGCGCCGCCGCAAATCCCACGAGCAATAACGCGCGGTCTCGCACACCAAGCACCGTCGACGGAAGCGCGTCGAGCATCGCTCGCAAGTCCATCGGCGACAGCGGCGCCTTCGCTCGAGGGCGCGTGCCGCGACGCGCTCGAATCCCCGCCATCACATCGCGCACGACAGGATCGTTTGAGGGCAAAGGAACTCGCGCAGCTCGATGACGATCGGTGATCGCCGACATCGCCACATCGAGCGAACTCGGCGCGAGTCCCTCCGCATCGAGATGCGCCATGTACGCCGCCACCACGAGCGGCGATGCGGGCAGAGCACTCGCACCATGATCGAACGCGTACGCTTCCCATCGCTCCCACTCACGCGCGTACGAGCGACGCGTGTTCACTGCACGAGCGTGCACCGCATGCGCCGCAGCGCGCGCAACGTCCTCGGCAAGACGCGACGACGCCATCGGACCTCGCGGAACGACAACGATGGAAGCGTTCGACATGACAGAAGGATCTCACCTTTCGGAGCGGCTCGTCACTGGACAATCATCGATCGAGCGATAGCGTTGATCGCCAACGTCCAAGGTACGAGGCAAACGCGTATGTCACTCATCGAAAACCTCGAGCGTTCCAACTGGCGCGAATTCCTCGTCGGTGTCTGCACGACAACGCTGGAAGTGCTCGAGCACGATCGTTTTCGACGCGTCGGAAGTTCTGTCGACGACATGCGCGCGTGGTTGTGTCGTGGCGGCATTTCACACGCTCGTCTGCGCCTTGAGCAGCAAGCGATGGACCGTGACTTCGCTGAAGAACATCGCGCCCAGATTCTCGCCGCGTTCGATGAGTTCGTCCTACAAAACCTTCCGAGCATTCTTCGCTTGACTGCATCCGGCGTCATTCCGGGACCGAAGGACCTTACTGTTCGGACGGGCTTGCCTACAGCCGCCGATGTGGCCGAGTGTTTGTCACGAATGGCAGCAGGCGAGCGCCCATTCGAAGAATGGATGCGTGCTCATGGTCAGACCGACGCAGACATCGCCGCCGTGTACGCGGTCATCGATGAATGGCTCGCGTTGCGCTCACGAAAATCCACGTTGAACTGATGCCGGAAATCGTTCGACATGACAGACCCTCGATGACCTAGCAACCTAGGCACCTAGAAACCTAGGCCAACGTTATCCCTTGTTTTTGCCGCGTTTCGAGGCTTCGTCGGTCCCGATGCCTTTCTCGTTGAGCACCCCGAGCAGCCATTCGCGCATGCTGATTCCAGCTTGCGCGCAGTGCACCTTGAGCGCGTTCTTTTTCGACTTCGGAATGCTTACGAAAAAGTCCGCTTCCGGCTCCGCCTCGATGCGTCCCGCTTCACGCGAAAGCGTCGCCTTCGGGACTGGCACGCGTGACGCGCGATTCGTTGGAGCTGCAACCACTTCGGGCTCGGGCTCTGCTTGCGGTTCGGGTGGTCGAGGAGCTTCCGCAACTGGAGCAGGCTCATTCGTTTGAGCCGCAACGACTTCCGGTTCGGGCGCGGGCGTCGACTCTTCGACGCGAGGGCGTGGCGCTGCGGCGCTCGGACGGCGCAACGCGAGGGACGGGGACCGTGCTTCGTTCTTCGTGCTCATGTCGCGCCCTTCTTTCGAGCCGTGCTCTTCGTGCTTTTCGTGGTCTTTGTCGGCGATACTTTCGTGCTCTTTGCGGTCGTCTTCGAGGTACTCTTCGTCGCGGGCTTCTTCGCCGAGACAGCAATTGACGCATCGGGGAAAATCTCGCGGTACAGCTCGAGAATTTCGTCGGCGGCAGCCGGGTCGAGTCGTTGCGTCAAGACAGACTCGCCCTCGGCGACCGTGCGCACGTAAGCCGCGCGCTGATGGATGCTCGTCTTCGCGAGCGTTCCTGCTTCCCCGATCGCTTTTGGAACTTCCGTCGCAAACAGTGTCCCTTTGACGACGCGATTCATCACGAAGAGCCGTCGCACCGGTTCGCGCCCGAGCTCCGCGCGAATCTGATCCGCTTGCGCCAAGTCTTCGAGCGTTTCCGCAGCGGCCCACAAATCGAACGCCGCCGGTTGAATCGGGATGAGCACGATGTCCACGAGCGCCGCAGCGGCACGAATGAACTCCCCGAGGCGCGGAGGGCCATCGAAAATCACGACGTCGCGCCCATCGATGATCTCGCGAAAGTGCGGACCTCGAAGAGCCTTGTCGACTTTGACCACGGACAAACCTTCGAGCTTCGAGCCTTCGCGTCGTTGGGCTCCCCAATCGAGCGAACTGCCTTGCCGGTCGAGGTCTACGAGCAACGTTTTGCGCCCGTCGAGATGCGCCGCGGTGGCCAGGTTGACGGCAAGCGTCGTCTTCCCGACGCCGCCTTTTTGGTTCAGAACTGCGATGGTCGTTGTCATCTAGGAAGATAGCTTCCTAGGTTTCAAGGGATTGAGCGTCAAGCAGAAAATGGTCCTAGGATGCGCGACTAGGTTTCTAGGTTCCTAGGAAGCGAATCCCATCTTTCGCTCACACGAGGTTCATCGGGCGTCATGACCAGGATGTGAATTTCGCTCCGACGAAACGGTGGGTCACGAACGTCGGTGATGACGTCGGGCGTCATCTAGGAAGATAGCTTCCTAGGTTTCAAGGCGCGGCGTCACGCGGGATGCGTGCCATGCTCGACTAGGTTTCTAGGTTCCTAGGATGCTAGGAATACAATCGCTTTGGGGCAGCGACGGTTTGTCCCCGCGTTCCGGGAACCACGCACTGCACCATGGTGCGAAGAACCTCTCGAACATACGGTTCCGTTGCATGAATCGGGGAAACCGGCGGGGGCGCCGAACAAACGCACCCGCCGGACCATGACCTCACTTTTTCGGCTGTTGCGGCTGCTGCGCCGGAGGTGGCGGATTCGGATGTCCCTGCTGGATCCGATTCTGCCGATCCGCCTCATGCGCCGCGTTGTTCGGATTCTTGACATTGGCCCGCTGATCGTTCGGCGAAGGCTGTTTCGTCGTGGTCATTGCTGTCACCTTTCATCGACTCACGCCCCTGCGGCGTGAAGGACCGGCGGCTTGGCAGCCGGTTCCGCCTATCCCAGTCGGCACGTCTCAAAACGTGACAACAATTTTGTAACTTATTGCTTTTACAAAGGAAGTGCGCAAACGCGCGCGACCTCGTCAGCCATTCGCAAGCGCGTCGTGCGCGCGACTGCCACGCGCCAACCGAGCACGCTCGCCCAAGGCCATTGCCGCGTCACTTCGATCCCATGTACACGCGGCGACCGAGCCATCCGAGACAACCGCTCGAGCTGAAAGTCGTTGTGCTCCACAATCGCCCGTAGCCCTTGACGTTGTTCGAGTTGCTCCCGCACCCAAGCCAATTCGTCCGCTGCTGCTTTGGCATTTTGCCCGGGAAAGCCCGTCATGTAATTCACGACAAGGCCCACGCCGGCATTCGCCGCGGCATCGAGTACCCGGACAAACAGCGCTTTCGACTGTTTTTTCTCAATGATCACTTGCTGCTCGGGATCAATCGTTTCAAGGCCGATTTCAAGGGTGTCACAACCGCCTTCGGCAAGTCGCCGCAAGGTATTTGCATCCAGCGAGCGATGCAATTTCGTACATCCACTCCAGCGCACCCGGCCCGCGATTTGATCGGCCAGCGCGATTAGTCGATTTGGGACGATCAAGCTGTCTTTGAAGGCCACGTTCGCGCCAAGCACCGCCGCCTCGATCACCACTGGCTCGACGACCGCCTGCACCAGAGGTCGATATTCGCCTTCAATCGTGGGATACGTGCAAAACTCGCATCGAGCATAACTGCACCCACGAGACATCTGCGCCGGAAGGGTAAGCCGAGGCAAACCATAACGATCCAAATCCTGAAAAACAGGCGCATGGGTTCCATTGTCCAGGGCCCGATGAGCGAACTTTGCCCCAGGCTGGACACATTCTTTTGGCAATGACGCCCCCGACGCTGCGGCATCGAGCAAATCGACAAACGTTCGCTCGGCATAACCAAAAACGAAGGCGTCGACGAATCGACCATAACGCGCATCTTCGGCTATTCGATCCTGTAGCGCCGTCACATGTGCCCCACCCCAAACAACGCGCACCTCCGGCCACAATTCTTTCGCAATAGCGCTCGCCACCAAGCCCGGCAAAACTTGGCCGCTGAAAAGAACGGATACGCCAAATACGTGCGGCTCCGCCGATCCCTTGAGCTGTTTGCGGATCCAAACGCCCATGGGCGAATGGATCATTCGTTCCACGGCGATATTCGCGGCTTCGTGCGAACAGGTCATCGACAGATGAGGATCCGCCCCGTCGAGCAGCTCGAAATCCGTCAAATGGGCGCGTAGGATCGGAACGAGGGTTTCACGTTGCATGGTCGAAAGCATCGCGCCGGGTTTGTCATGGTCTCCTACGACAACCGACGCCGGCATTGCCACGTCGACGGGCATTTGCTCCCGAATCCATCGAATGCTCAAATCGAGCGTATCGGCGTCATGTCCGGCCGCACGGGCAGCGGCGACGAGCAATGCGGGGCCGAGCAGCGGACCGGCTGCGTATTTGAGGAATGGCGGAACGACAATGAGAGCGCGAGCGGGAACCATCGGAAACCTCCAAGGCAACGGTTCGCGTGACGAACCGATTCCAACGCTCCCAGTCGGCGGGTGAGAAAACGTGACAAAAATTTTCTAAGTCATCGACATCGTTTACCAAATTCCGTCTCGAAGTTCTGCCGAGCTCGCCTGTACCGTTGGCGAGTAGCCTCCTCGGAAATCCCGAGTCGATCGGCAATCTGCCGATGGGACAAACCCTCCCAGACGTAGAGCTCGATCACGATTCGTTCGTCCCCGCTCAGGCTACATAACGCGTCATTCGCGGCCTTGGCCAGCTCGGCACGAATGTATGATTGTTCCACTGTCGGCAACAAACACGCTTCGGGAAGCGTCGGAGGGTCATCGATCGTAATGGGACAATACCGACGGCTTCTGCGCCATTCTTTCTTCGCTGCATTCTGTACCGAACGAACAAAATAGGGCCGAATTTCGGTGACTCGATCGCTGATGAGGCACACCGAAATAATAACCCCGTGTACGAGATCCTCAGCTTCGTCGTTGTTCAACGTAAGGCGGTAAGCTTCACGGATGCCCCAGAGACGCAGGCTATTTCCAGTATTGTCCTGACGATAGATTTCTTCGACGCACGCATCAAAACTCGCTTGTCGCTCCGGCGTATACGTGCCCGATGGTAATGAAGCCGGACTCCGCGGCTGACCATCGAGCGCACCCTGCAAAACGCGCCGCGAACAATCCGCCGATCCCGAACACGCTTCGAGCGCACGCGTCGTCTCCGGCACATTCAATGCCGATGCTACCTGGCCAAACGCATGCCCAATCAAAAGCACCGTCGCCGACGCCAAGAGGCAACCCGCCGTCATGAGTCCGGCGAAAAATGGCGATTGACGCACGCCCGACCATAACGATCGCATCCAATAAAATGACCCTCGCAAGCCATACCCGACGACAAACAAAAACAACAACGTCGCGCCCGTGAGAATGAACCCGCCCAATAGCTCGGGCGGTAAATGAATTGCTTTCGACGCGTGAAATGGCGCCACGCATCCATCGACGAGCAACGCCACACCGGCGAGAGAAAACCACGGATGCTCGTACAAGAAGGAACGCCACGATGCCGCCCCGTTTGTCGGGGGAATGACGACGCGCGGCTGAGCATGGCCTGGCATTCTCGACTTTCGCCATGCATCGAGCTTCATGATGCCCGACAACATCGCCTCGACCATCGTGATAACGGCCGCCAAACCGAATAAAGCCCCCGCAATCCCGACGGCTTCTTTCATGGCCGACGAACTTTTCACGCCCACCACGTCGAGCGACCACGCACTCGCCACACCGAGCACGAGCCCCCATACGCCCAATGCCAACAATGCCATCGGCAGAAGCACCACCGCCGTCAACAGCACAAGCGACAACGCCGCCATGGCCGCCTGCCATCGCGGTGTCGTCACCGAAGGCCGTCCCGCTGGTTGCCCGTTCATTCCCCACCCCTGTTCGCAAGCATGGTCCGCTGGATGGCGCACGCTACACCAGGACCAACCTTATCGACAAGTGCTTCCGATGGCTTTTGACGGCGCTACCGGCGACTGCCACGCCCGCCCGGGCGATGCTGTCCGGTACGCCGTGGTCGTGATGGCGTACCTTGGTGTCAGATGCCGAATCTCACGCCCGATTGAATCGAATTCGTATTCGTCCCATTTCAATGTCGCATCGGGGTGCCTTCGGCAATAGGTACCGATTTCTTCGCGACATTGCCGCTCAAGCGGTCGTACTCGATTTGCTGCATTTGACGCGACGAAAGTGGACCATACGAGAACGTGCGAATCGGTCGCCCCAACGAGTCGAAAACCGTTTCGTTACGAAGCAGACTGTGTTGAAGGCGCTGTCTTTCGCGGTAGCGACGCAGATACCAGTGGTTTCAACATAATCCCACCGCGCCTCCCTTCGACGATGTCTTTGTACGGCTCCAGAAACGGATTCAGATACTCCCAATCGTTGGCGTGCACGTAAGGTTCCCAAATACCACCGTGAACTTCGTTCAGGCGCCAATGGCCGCCGGTCATCACGCGATACACCTCGCCTGTGTAGGCAACGACTCCGGCAAACAACCCGGGTATTTCGAGTATCTTCTTCCGCGGCCGAACTTTGCCCAAGGCTTGCTCCACCAAGGTCAGACTGTCGAATGACTTGTTGAGCGCTTCACGAGATATCTTCAATTGTTTCGCCAATGCGTCGATGAGCGAGGGAACGGCTTCGATAAAACGCGACCCCTGCGGGAGCAGACCTTCGAGTACATGGCTGGAATACGGTAATTTCTCGAGTTCGTCCTGTCGTTCCACGACTTGTTGACGCGACTCATAGAGAACGCTACGCGAATTCATGAGGAGGAGCAGCAGTTCGCCGCGGTCGGATACGAATGCGTCGCATCCCGTTCCGGAAAATTCGGGATCAGAAACCCATTTTCCTTCGGCAAGGACCGCCTTCGCTTCGGATTTCTTGATGAGCCATCCTTTAGGCTTGCCTTTGGGACTTGACGGGCGGCGGGTGCGAGGGTCGTTTTCCATGCCTATTCCTATGGATTGGGAGCCGTATTACCCGGTATTCCAGGAGACCCGAGCAAATTGTCATCCAGAATGGGCGCGTCAAGGCCGCCCAATGCCGTACTCCCGAGTGGCCCGAGCGTGAAGGGCATTCCCGGTAACAGGATATTCTGAGTTTGAGCGCCGACAAGCACTTCGAAGCAGTTCATACACGTCGGAGGAGCCACGACAAGTTGGCCCTTGACATCGAGCACGTACGACTGCCAGACAAGGATTTTCCGCTTGACTCCATCTTGAACGACGTCAGAGGAAATGACGTATCCGCAGTAATTACGAAATACAAGTTGGGATAGGCGCGGGCGTCTCCGACCGAGGATGCTGCTTGCGACCGCGAAAGAACGTCGAGCATACCGGTGATCTGGTGGCGGCCGTATGCGAGTGAAATGGTTCCTTTGACAGCTTTCACCTCAATGAACGTACTTTCGGGATACGTAGTCGTGACCATTGGCAAAGCCCCGACGGTGCCAATGCTCGCACCGGCGACACCGTCAGGTATGACTGATAGATGCCGACTGGCGGTCCTTTGCTCGCGTAACGGCGACGGAAATGGCTTCGTGTTTGAATAGGCAAACTTGAGTCCTGCGAGGTGCGCGAGTACATCTTTTTGAAACCGCAGTCCCACCTCGCGATTATACTGGATGCCAACCAGTCTCTGAGGATTACCAAGGATGCGCCGCAGATCCGCGGTCGTGATTGGCGCCTGGGCCCGGGCGTTTGGAATGATGCACCCGGTGACCACCACGAACCCCATGATGGTTACAAGCGTCTTGGCAAACCGCCGATCCCACGCTGATTGAAGCATCCCGTTACCCCTCGTGGCAGATGAATACATCATGAACTGCACCAAGGCGAAAGTGCTGTGATAAACAAATACGGAAACAGTAGTCAGGTGCGTGGACGTGAGCCACGTAACCAGATGCAAAAATCGACCGCGCGCTGAAAAAAGTTTTCGGGATTCGTCCCGGTCGCTGCCCTATACACATGAGCGAGGGAAAGTTGCGTCGTTCGCGCTCCGTTGATGGCAACTATTGCCCGCAGCCCGAAAAGTCGGACGTACTTTTTGAGAACGAGTCACGAGTCGAAAGAGAAGCCGCTTCAGGCAGGCGCTATACCCGGTCCACCGACGGCGCCCACAATTCGAACCCCGGCTGTCTCGCTCCCATTGGCGACAGAATATCGAACAACACGCACGGCACCGCGGCCGCGCCTTCATAAAGCGACCACGGCCTATCGGCACTCGCAAGCAAGTCCAAGACGGCTTTATCGCCCGTTTGCATTGTAAAACCGCGCGCAACGTATTGCGCAAATTTGAGCGCAATCTGTAACCAACGTTCTTTACCCTCGTCCGTATTTCCCGATTCGGCATAATGGCGGTGCAAACGCAACAATGCATAAACGTGGCCAGAAATGCCGTGACAGAGGCCCACTCCCTTCGCCGGCATTCCCCGTAGCCCGACGGTGTCCCCAGCTCGATCCATTGCCCGTTCCATAGAAGCATATTCGGGCGAACCAACGGGTACACACAAATCCTGGCGTATTCGTTGCGCCCATTCCATCAATGGATCCGAGCGAAATTCATGGCTCCACCGCGACAAACGCAGCAAAGCCGCAATCGCAAAAATGAGCCCCGGCGCGCCGTGGCACCATTGCACGAGTCGATCACTCGCGGGCGATTCGTCGATCGCCTCGAGGTTGCCCGAAGCGAATTGATGCGTAATGAGTTGCCGCACGGATTGACGCACACGGGCGAGTCGATCCGGAGTAAATAATGCCTCAATTTCGGGCTGCGATTCTTCCGACGCGGCGATGGTTCGGGCATCAACGACAAACGCGATTTCATCCAAAATCACATGAACGATTCCCGCAAGACCATGCGCGCAACCAAGGTACACGGTATCATCCCATCGGTATTCGAGAGCATTTTCATGCTTCGCG
>CAYSYX010000298.1:0-11621 GCA_964435055.1 uncultured Polyangium sp.
CCTGCGGAGGCGACGAAAGTTCATCCTCGGACACGATGCGTAATGCAATGGCGACCTCCGCAATCATGCGCGACATCTTGCATGCGGCAATGATGGCGACGGCGTCGGATACGACGGATGACTGAACGCTGTTCTTGTGCACGGTGCAACCCCCGAAAAAGACGATACTCGATGAGCTAAGTCGAGATCAACAAAATGCAACATCGTCCGAACGATTTATTTTGCGACATCGTTTCGTTCGCAATGTACGCCCCGGACAATCGTTTTACAGGGCAAATTCGTACGGACGGAAGACCGTTTTGAGTGTCGTATGGGTTTGTCCACGGACCGTGGCAAATCGTGGCATTTTCCTTGAGATGGCCACCCCAAATCCAGGGTGGAAGCCACCCCCGAGCCACCCCCCAAGCCACCCGGTCCAGGGGTGGCTCTTCTTCACAGAACGAATAAATCGACAATGATTGGTGATAAAAGTCACGGATTCGGATCCCTTGTTGCATTGACGACGGAATGGAATCGATTGCAATGGTCATTGGGAACTCTTCCGCGACAAAAAATCGGAAAAGTGGATCGTTTGCGTGGCCTTGCGAAAAACGGGCCCTTGAAAAATAGGGGTCAATATGCCGATGTTCCGGAATTGCTCGGCGATTTTGTACGAAAAGGTTAGATGTGCGGGGTTGACGACGAATTCCATTCCGTCCAACCCCAGGCTGTGTGATTGTGTGATTGTGTGATTGTGTGATTGTGTGATTGTGTGATTGTGTAGATAGCGGAAACTGCGTCGAATTTTATTGCATCGGCTTTTGTGGCGTGGGGCAAACTCGCACCCGGTGAAGGCGCTCGTGGGGGCGCAAGCGGAGGGTGTGACGATGAAAGAACGAAACGACCATGCGCCCGAGTCCAATGGCTCGTGCAGATTTCTTCAAGCGACTTTGTCCATTCCCGAAAATGCCGTGCGAGTCATTGCGGCGCCGCCCGAAACCATTACACAGCGCAATGTCGAAGCCGTGACGGGCTTATCGGTCCGCGCTTATCTGGAAGTGGTCCGTGATCCCGGGTTTCCTTTGACCGTAACAAAACTTGGGAAATTGCGCATCGTCAATCGAGCGGTGTTTATCACGTGGCTCGAGAAAGGTGCATTCGGTCGAGCGCGGGCAAACGAAGACGCGACCGATATCGAGGCCGAGCAGGCCGATGAGATTCTCGATGCGCTTGGGTTGCATCAAGAGCGGGCGAAAACGAATAACAAAAAATCGATTCGGGGGTGAGTCATGGGGCGGGCACGAGCGGGCAATGTTTATTGGAAACACGGCAAATGGTACGCGCGCGTGACGCTCGGCAATGGCGAACGGCCGAGTTTCATGCTGCCGACATGCGCTGATGAAACGTCGGCGCGAGCTCGCGTTTTGCTGTTGAACGAAATGGTGGAGAATTTGCGTGCGGCAGGTCATGGTGAGCACGCGCGCGCGGTCATTACGCGAGCGGCTGTGCGTGAGGGCAAAGCGCTCGAGGAGGTGCAGCACGCCATTCAATTGATTGTCGCGGGCAAAGCAATACCAAAACGAATTGACCGTATTCCCACGATTGCGGAATTGGGGCGCCAATGGACTCGGGGAGACTTGGCCCGGGCGTATCCGGATCATATTCATAACAAACGCAGTGCCCAGAGCGATATTTGGCGCCTCGAACGGTATGTTTATCCGGTCATTGGACGAGTGCGCATTGATAAATTGACGCTCGATCACGCCGAGGATGTGATGCGTGCGATTCCGTCGGAATTGGCATCGGCGACGCGTAGGCAAGTGGCGCAGCTCATGCATCGATTGTGCTCGATGGCGGTTTTCCCATTGCGGCTCATCAAATCGAGTCCGTTGCCGAAGGGTTTTTTGCCCAAGGTTGGTCCGGGCAAAGCAAAGGGGTGGATTTATCCCGACGAAGACGCCAAATTGATTGCCTCGCCAAACGTGCCATTGCCGTGGCGCATATTTTATGCATTTTTGCATCGTGAAGGACCGCGGCGAAGTGAAGCGGCGAAAATGGCGTGGAGTGATTTCGACCTCGAGAGGGGAGCAGTCGCGCTCGACGAAAACAAGACGGACGATCCGCGCGCTTGGGCCTTGTCGCCGGGCACGGCGCAGGCATTGCGAGCGTGGCGTGATATGCGTGCGCGCGCGGGTGCGGACGTGAGTGATGACGCGCTCGTGTTTGTGGACGAGAATGGACGGCCGATAGGAAAATGGCGTGCGGCGGCGATGTATCGCGAGCATTTGCAGGCGGCGGGCATAACGCGCGCGATTTTATTCGAGCGGAGTCGGTCCCGACAACCCATTCGCTTGCACGACACACGGGCGACGTTCATTACGGTTTCATTGGCGAATGGGAAAAGCGAAACGTGGGTGCAGGACCGAACGGGGCATCGGTCGAGCATTATGATCAATCGGTATCGTCGCGTGGCGAGGACTGTGGCGGAGCTGGCCTTGGGCGGGTTTGTCAGGATGGATGAGGGGCTGCGGCTAGCGGCGTGAAATGAGCCGAATCGTGTGCCCCCAATGCGTGTGATTCGTGTCAGAGTGCCTGCCACTTATCGTCTTATGCGTCGGGCGTGCCGCCGAGCCGTTTGATTTGTTCACGCAATGTTTCCAAGCGTGAAAGGTAGACGCTTGCGGCTTGGCGTTCGCCGAGTTCGAAAGCGCATACGGCGCATCGGTGGCGTCCTTCTCCGGCCTGCGAAAATGGCAGTGTTGCGATTTCTGCAATTTCATTTCCCGAATGCTGTTTGCAAGCCATTCCGAAATCCTCCTATGCCAGTGGTTTCCTTTTGCCGCGCCCAGGCAATATCCGTCGTTTGCGGGCGTCGGGTATTGGAGGCGGAGTATACACAACTCCGAGCTGAGTATGTGTTGGGCGGTGAGCTTCGTTTGGGTTTAATGATGTGGATTTCAGTTGGTGATGCATTCAACGGATGGCGGTCGGGTAAAGCGCTGATGCCAATATCAGGAACTTCCTGATTGACGAGCCGCCTCGGATACGGATGGGCGCTCGTCTTGGACGTACATCGTGCTGCCGCCTGCTGTTTGTGCGGTCCGGCGCACGTTCGTGCAGTGCGTCGTCGCAGCGATTTCGCGTCGCGAAGGATTTCTCGAGACGATGGACACATGCGCTCGAGGGCGTGCACATTCGACACGGAGCGCGGTTTTTCCTCATTGTACAGTGGACTCGAATGTTGCCCTTCGTGAAGCTGCCATTCGGCACTGTCGGCTGTTGAGCCAGCGGTGGGGCGATGCCGTGCGTGCATCGGAGCTGACGAGGAGTTTTACCGTGGGTGATCGGCACGTGAAGCTCGTGCCTTGGGGGTGTGGGATCTTCAAACCGGAAGAATTGACGGACGGGCCGCTGAGCGCAATTCGTGGTTTGACATGTTGCCGCGAGCCAGATAATCTCGGCGTTGATATGGGTGCAGCGAAGATCACCTCGTACGCGTTAAACGCATTCGAGGACCATCTGGCGACATGCGGCACTGGCGTCAAAAAGATCGCAGGGATGTTTGAGCGTGCTGGCATACCTGCGCCGGCTGTCGCAGATGGGTCGGGCATAAGACGTCGGCAGATAGCCGCTTGCTATGATTCATTGGATCTGTCTAAGTGGCCGGATGTCAGAAAGCTTTTGGATGTATTTGAATGCGTCTTATTAGATCTGACCAGAGACAAGTCGCCAACATCGGAGGATACATGGCGACACTTGGTTGGTAGCGTGCAGCGCGATGGGTTTGATTTCGCCAACGGCAGGTTTACGCACACGGAGATGGGGGCCCATGAATATAGCGCACCTGTCAGTGCAGAAAATGCTCCGCCGACCGACTTATTTGCAGCCGAATTTCCTGCGGGATTGGCTTTTGGACGCTCGAAGCCAACGGTCAACGTTGGGTCGACCAAAGGACGCGCGATCCCGGAGTTCGAACCATCCCCCGAGACACATGTGTTGCGAAGCGGCATTTATCCTGATTTAGATTTCGTCAAGCTCACATCCATTTTGGAGGGCTCGGTTGGGATTGATGCGCGAAATCGAATGAAGCGGTTTATTTGGAATACGGCAGAAACGGAATGTGAGCGCAAATTTCTGCAAAGTTATGCAGTCACATTTGAAATGGCGGACGCACATGTTCCGGTTTTGGTTCCGCAAGCGTGGATCCAGTGGCATTCGAGCACCAAGGCGCACCTGCGTGATCAGAACTCAAAACACGCCGATCGCTTGCTCAGAGTTGATTTTGTTGCATTCTGGGCCGACCGACGCTTTGCAATTCTTGTTGACGATAGGGGCCATTATGCCACCAAGGCTAGTAGTGCTTGGGTTCCGAGCGACGAACGATACTCACAACGCTTGAAGGAGGATCGCTGGTTACGAAAGGAGCGCTGGGAAGTCTTTCGCGTGAGCAATTGGGAAATGCGCGAGGCCAATACACTCGTCGAAATTATGCAGGATCTTCGTGATTTTGTTGACTTCTAAGGCCACGGAGCATTAATGAACGCATCAAACGCTCGCACGCTGGAAGTTGAGAGGCTTGTCTCGAGAATCTCAGCGATTCCCCTGATGAGCGAGGCGGTGTTCCATTCGCTGCAATATCGGGATGGCAAAGTCGAGAAGGAGGTATCTGACGTTCTGCTTCTTCATCAGAATGAAGCAATTTTATTGCAAGTCAAGGCGCAAGAGAAAGCGCGCGATTTATCTGCAACCAAGAAATGGGCCAGGAAGTATGCCTCCAAAGCGCTGGCCCAACTTGGTGGTGCCTATCGAACGCTCGGCGAGCGAAACATGTGGGGTCGGCATCGCATATTTGATCGAAAAGAATTTCGCGCCGGGAGCGTTACGCCCCGTCACGGGGTTGCATTATTGGAAAGTCGCTTTGAGATCACTGTAGATATCCAAGAGCAGTGCATTGGGGATGTCTCGGCGGACATCCCTACCTCGCTGATGAGTATCGACGACTTTTTTCACTTGATTCATTACTTGCGCACTTGGCAAGACCTCCTCAAATATCTTGACCGCCGCAATGCCTGCTTGCGGTTCCCTGATTGCGCAACAATCGGTGCAGAGGTTGCACTCCTTGGTTACTATACGGCTATGCGGGACACGTTCGATGGTTGCGCCGGGATACCAGATGCCAAGATTGTGACCGCTGGCGGTAGGCATGTTCGTCCAGATTCGGCATTTCGGGATAAAGAAGCCGCGCTCGCGAGTGTTCTTGAAGACTTCATTCGTGGCATTGCAGAGGCAGGCGACATGCCATTACCAGATGAGTTGGAGTGTTCGCAATCGCGCGGCCTATTTACATCGCTTAATCGAGATGCGGTGAGAGAAGAGTTCTGCGACCTCACCGTTCAGGAACGTGCTGCATTGGGCGAGCAGATCGGCGTACTTTGCAAGCGCATGGTGGATGAGAACTCGAGCGATCCACTCTATGGCGGGGTGCGCCTACCACGTCGTTCCGACAGGGTATACGTTGTGGTGGTTGGAAGTGACCCAGATCATGCAGGTTTAGGTGCTCAAGCTCTGGACGTCTTGATTGCTGCATGTGTTTATCACGAAAGGCGTACAGGTATTGTTTTAATGCTGAACCAATTAAGCGATGGGCTCAAATTCGGAATTGGTCGGGTTGAAAACGTGGAGCCGTCGATTGAGATGATGGCTGCGGGGCACGAATACTTTGGGCACGTCCGTCCCAGAAAAATTGAAAAAGACCGGTGAGCACGATGGAGCTTCAGTGATGTTTTGGCCTTGCACTGGATCCGTGCCAGTTGCCGTTATGGTGTAATCCCCAACGCCTTGGCAATACGTTTGTCCCCGACCCGTGGACTCCGCCACTCTTTCTGATACCACTCGGCGGCATCGGGAAAGCGTGTCAATACTCGCGATACTGTATCAGCCGCTTCGCCGCCTAGGCCCGACAACCACGCCCGGGTGCGAGTCCTTTGGTCGAATCGATGGCAACGGGGGTCCGCCTTGAACAGTGCGGTTGAAGCATCTTGAAGAACTTCGAGTAGTTGATTTTCAGCAGCAGACGTGGCAATTCGAAATATTATCAATAAGCAATCATTCAAGCGATTGAAGTCGCGGCCGCTCCATGGAGACGAACACAGGTGGGTGCACATTGCTTGCGCAAGCTTGATGGCGGATGCTGGGTTCGTCTTGGTAAGCGACGATATGTGGGTTTCTTTGATTTTGGGAACGAAATCGAAATAGAGGTCTGCGTTGTCAGGATTGGCCAATGCAAGTTCCAACAACTGAGCCTGAGCTGTCTCGTCATCCTTGTCGAGAAGCTTCGCCGCAATTTCCTCTGGTGATGGCGCTTCGGTCGTGAGCGCATGTTGCATCTCGGTCCTGAACTCTGCAAGGTTCTTGAGACGATTTGAAACATCGGTTTGCGTGGCAGCTTGTACTAACGAACGCCATCTTCCTTCCGGAAGTAGAGGAAGGTTCGGTGCAGGCCATTGCCCCGAGATTGCCCATGCGACCACACGCCCCAAGCTATAGACATCCGCCCTAAGGTCAGCGGCATGAGCATCTGTCCACATTTCGGGGGCAGAGAATCCTTGAGTGCCGAACGACCGGCCAGCAGCGGTTCGCAATCTTGTGGTTTCTCCTCTGGGGCGACGAACGAGCCCCCAATCTGCTATCACCCAACTGCGGCCCTCGTCGCTGTCAATGGCCAAGATGTTTGACGGTGAAATGTCTCGATGAATGAAGCCTTGATTGTGCGCGTATTCGAGTGCTGAACAAAGTTGTTCAAATATGGCAGGAAGGTCGGCATCATCTAGTTGGTCGCGCAGGCTGGCGAATGTACCTGCCGCAATGGGCATACAAAACCATAATTCAGTCGGATTGGAGTCCAGAATTGGCATTATATTGGGATGCGATAATTTTTGTTGGATATCGATTTCACGTCGGAGACGCCCCTTGGCCTCATCGTCTTTGAACGGTCTCTTCATTGCGACTACGGCGCGACTCGTCCTGTGCGTAGCCCTGTAGACTTCCGCGTATCCGCCCGCACCCAGAGGTGATTTCTCTAGAATGTAATCCTTGATATATCCCACAACCGATCCTTTGACGATCCACTGCGTGCCGCGGGCACTTACTACGGGATCAGATTCCTCATGTAGCAAGCTGGCCGTCTAACTCTCTGCGAAAGCCCAACCATACTCCAGGTGATGATTCGTTGCAACTTTGGTGATCCAGCGTAATCTTCTTGTTGTCACGCTCCAGAGTGAACTTATCGAGCCGTGTTAGATAAAGCAAATATGCGGCACCCTTAGGTGCAATGGCATAGGTAGTCGTGGTGCCAGAAAATTTGATGTTACGAAGTTCCTTTCCGATCTCCGCATCGAAGGTAGAGGGTTCTTTTCCAAAATCGTCAGCCTCGAATGAATGGCTCCCGGGGGTATACAATCGCGATAGCCAATTACGGTCAACTCGTTTTCCCTTACCGCTATTTCGCTGAAGAGCAATATGATCCTCAACTTTCCCCTCATACACGTGAAGGAAATATCGAGCGATTCGTGATTTTTTGCACTGGAGCTCTACTTCCGTCGGGAATACCGCTAATCTTAGCAGATCCCGAAGAATTGCATAGGCACCCGTCGTCGTGTCAAGTGTGGGCGAGTTTGCATGGTTTTTCCGGAAAAATTTTGCTTCCAGCCAGTTATCCAGGCGGATTCCGTACATTCCAAGGGCGGTCGATAGCAGGTTGAGGTTGCTATAATCGAAATGAATATCAGCCGTACGGTTATTCGTGTCCATGTAAGAGACTTCTCCACGGATCAATGCGATGGGATTATTTACGTTTCGCCCATTGAGTTCTTGGAGCATTGCCATTGCGAACGCCATCACCAGCGTTCCTTCGGATTCGTATTTTACGAAACCGGTTCCAACGAGGAATTCCGGAAGTGAATAAAATGCCTGCTCAATAATCATAGTGGTTTTTCCTTGGTCCTTGTGATTCCATTTTATAGCACAGCTCAAGATGGCTCGTCGTCAATAAGTCCGTACCGTCCTCTGCCGGGTTCGCCGGTAAATTCGACCGATACCAGATGCCGCATCGACGTGGGGGGTCGCGGGTCGCAGATGATGATTTGGCACTCGTTCGCGAGGTGCTCATGCACCAAAGACACCAAGCCATAAAAGGCGTCGACTATTTTCTGATCTTTGAAGTCCGCATCACTTGAATCATGACCGACATGGCTCATGGGTGCGTCGAGCATCAATAATCTTGGAAATCGGGTTCGTGCATCAATCGCGTGGAATAAGAGTGCAAAATGCCATGCTAGCATTGCGAGAGACATCGCGCCTTTGCTTGATAAATCACTATACAATACGTCTCGCACAATTGGAAGATATGAGGTCGGATCAACCCGAGCGATGCCTTTGTTGGGAAAGCGTAATGATTCCAATACGGCGGCAAACATGGTTGAAAATTGAGCGAGTACGCTTTCGGACGACTCTTGCTGCTCGCGGGCTGCATCAAGGTTTTCACGTAACTCGCGGATTCGTCGACGCAGAGCCTCAAGGTTCGATCCTTCGCCTTGTGCATTGCGGCGTAGAGCAAGCCTTTCTACTGCGATCGTTCGTCGATTTTGAATTTTGGAGAGCTCCTGGTCCAGCTCCATGAGCCGTCGCGTATCAGGAAGCGCTGCTGTCTCGCGCAAACGATGGAGCGACCAGTCGATTGCTGATATTTCTTTATCGAGAGCCTGGTGCGAAAGCTTGAGGTCGTCTCGTTGCGTTTCAAGTTGCTCCATGAAATCCGTCAAATCGCCAATCTTGCGTTGAATGGATCGGAGCCTTGCTTCGACTGCCACTTCCGAGGACCGCGGCGGCATAGGACGAGTGCATACATAGCACTGATGCGGATCAAGCCGAGGTTCGATTTGTTGGAGGCATGATGGGCATCGCACGACGGGCAATCCCGATATGAGTGCCTCTGATTCCTGCAAAAACTCGAGCTGCGCACGTTCCCGCTCATACGTGACGCGAAGCCTGCCAAGCTGCCCAAGCATCCGCTGAAGCTCCCCGACACGTGCGGATGCTTGGCTACGCTGGTCAATCATGTTGTCGCGGCGCGTGGTCAGGTCGAGATTCTCGCCGAGCTGTCCGCGGATATGGTCCCGTTCTCGCCGCATAAGCTCTTGAACCCTCGCTTCTTCCTGCTTGAGTTCGCGAATTTCATTATCGAGTTGATCGATATGCGGGATTTGGGATTGCGTCAAAAATCGGTCGAATTCGAGTAATTTACTTGCGAGTTGCTTTTCCTCTGCCTCTGCGTTTAAGAGGAGCCGGCCGATATCCGATGACAGTTGATGAAATATCCCGTTGACGATTTCAAAGGCGGCGCGAAACTTTGTATTCTGGTATTGGAAGTTCTCGAAAAATCCGCTATCTGCGCCGATGCGATCCTGTCCGACATAGACTAGTGTAATAAGATCTCGCAGGCTAAACGTGGATGTCTCAGAGGCGTCTTGGGTCGGCGCCGTCTTGATATTGAGCCCGCCCATCTCAAGACGATTCAGGAACTCAGTGCTGATTGATGGCACGGTACCGGAATGACGAACTGCAATTTCGATGTCAGGAATTGCTTGCTCAAACACCGCTTTCATGGGTGCCAGAAACAATTTCGCTGGAGCGGTGGGTTGGACAAGCGACCGACTAATGGTGAAGGTTTCTCCACCAACGAGAAATTCTGCATAGACTCGTAAGCATTTTGAAATTTCCGGATATCTCGAAATCTGCTTTGCACCTAGAACATAATCAATGAGCTTGAGAATCGAACTTTTACCAGTAGAAATTGGCCCCGTAATAAGATTTACCCCGGATCGAAATTCGACGTTGTATTGACGATTCGGGCTGGCTAGCCGCAAAGCAGAAATTAAGATTCGCTTAGTCATTGGAGTCAAGTCCCAATACCCATGGGGAAAATGGTTCCGTAAGGCGCGCACGCGCGATTGATTCATCGGGCAGTGACTTGCGGAGATCCGTTGCGAGTGCCGTCAGATTCTTTGATTTCCATGCTTGGCAGAGCACAGTACACATCGCGCGGTAGCCAATACTGACGGACGAAACCAGCTTTTTTGCAATGTCCTGACCCAACGGCGTTGGGCGAAGCATGAAGGCTTTGTCCTCTGCTGTTGGCATTATTTCCGTGGCCAAGTCTCGTGCGATGAGGTTTGATACTATGGTCGAGAAGCGTTCGCGCAGAGAGTTGAATGTTTGCTGCGCAAAAAGATCGCCGAGGTCATGCTTGCCAAGGTCGTGCGCACGTATGACGGGACCAATTTCAGGAACAAGTGAAATTAGAAATCTCGGATGTTCAAGGGAAAAATCGATGAGCATTGCGCGTTCAAGTTCAATCGGTAGCTCGAACATGGTACACCATGTATCCAGAAGCACAAGGGTTCGGGCCATGGAGTAGGAGCTGCTTTGCCTTGGCGATAAGGGGGGCGCACGTCTCATTTGGTTTCCGACTCTTTCCCGATCGCCTCAAAATCGGCTGTCCAACCAGCCTGACAAGCATCTGCCCAGAAGTGGATCGCTCCCTTTTTGTGTATCATTTGCGCTGGCAACCACGTGCGTAATTTTCGTTGATCTTCATTTTCGATCAGGCGATCTACGGCTGCGTAAAATGGTCGTCCTAATTCGCTCGGCTCACGTTCGTTATATGCCGACTCCCATAGGTCCAATACTTTCTCTTCGAGGTCTTCAAGCTCGGCGAGCTCGGCATCATTATTACCCTGTTCGATATAGGACCGGAGCAATTCGAAGTTGTAAAAAGCTCCTCTTGCTGCCACGTGTTTGTCGACTCCGGCACGCTCTAATTTGCGCACAAATATGGCATTTCTGAGGTGCCCAGGATTCGGCAATTTGCGCAAGTTTAGTGACCGCAAGGATCGCATAGAATCTAACGCAGCGTCTGCTGAATTGTGCTTGTGGTTGCGTTGTAGGGCGATCGCGAATACTCGCTCAACTTCGGGTTTGGCAGAGAACGCGATGAATCGCGTGCGCGTCCAAAGTTCAATTTGGCGGCCGTGTTTTTTAACCTCCTTCTGAACCCATGATTGCCACCAACGCGTTTCTTCAACGCTCATCTCGATCGGAATGCATAATGTCCATAATGTGAGTCGAGGAAAATAGCTGCTGTCAACGCAGGATTTCCACGACTCGCGAATCTGGTTTTGCTGCGCTTGTCCGATTCGATCGCAAAAGTATTTGGCTTGGTACACCTTAAGATCAGTGTCGAATTCTCCGACGAAGGTATCAATTCCTTCGTCGCCCGGGTCGGGGCGGATGGCCCGTGCGTTTTTGTAGACGCTGCGCACACACTGGTTCATCAACTCGGCGAAGACGGAGCGAGCGCCATCTTCCGTCCAGATGTCGCGCAGTACCCTAAGATCGAGCATGTGTGTAAATGCGCAGCAAAGGGGATTGTCGCGCGGGCGTCAAGAGGGTTTTTAAGGGTGGCCGAAGCTTTCGTCGCGCGCTGAGTCGTCCCTTGACGTGGCCACTGCTCGGTCTACGACTCGTCCCACGTCCCGCCCCCTCAAAGGCAACGTCTACTTCCGCCACGGTTCCTGGTACGCGCG
>CAYSYX010000299.1:0-2002 GCA_964435055.1 uncultured Polyangium sp.
GTTCGAGGGTACAAGCCAAACTGCACGAGCTCAGCAGAAGGCCGATGCAATGCATTGCGCCGGGCGACCATTGCATGACGGAGAACTTTCGGGGGAGGGGTAGCGGCATGGGCGGGACGTCTCCGATGACACGTACCGGGATTCAATCACGACGGCCGCGAGTTCGTCAAGGTGAAGTTGTGAATGTGCTTTATATTTGGTAGTCCAGCACGAACACATTGGCGGTACGGGCGGTGACGAGCACGCGATCGCCGACCGTTACGCCGAGTTTGTCGAAGTCTTCGCGAGGGATGTCCATCGCGACGTTATCTCCGCCGGGCATTGCGACGACGACTTTGGTTTGTCCTCCCACACGCCGCACGCGAGTAATTCGACCGAACGATCCTTGCGTCGACGGATCCGATGGTCGCGTCAGTTGCACGTCGTGCGCCCGTACGACCGCCATTGCGGCGGCCCCCTCAGGCGCATCACCGGGCGCGTGAACCGATAACGAACCTACCTCGGCACGACCGGCTTTGATATGACCACGCAATAGGTTTGCCCCGAGAAACGTCGCCACTTCCGCCGTTGCCGGATGGTCGTACACGTCCGTCGGCGAACCCGCTTGAATGACGCGACCATCCGCCATGATGACCAGATGCTGTGAAACCTCGAATGCTTCCTCCTGATCATGCGTCACCAGCAATGTCGTCATGCGCATTTCGTCGTGCAATCGCTCGAGCCATTCACGTAATTCGATCCGCACGCGCGTATCCAACGCTCCAAATGGTTCGTCCAGGAGCAACACTTGGGGCCGTATGGCCAGAGCCCGAGCAAATGCCACGCGTTGACGTTGACCTCCGGAAAGTTGTCCGGGATATCGTTTGGCCAAATCGCCGAGCTGCACGAGGCGCAGCAGCTCCTCCACGCGATCTTTGATTTCGCCCCGAGGTCGCTTGCGTACGTCCAAGCCAAACGCAATGTTGTCGAACACGGTCATCTGTTGGAAGAGGGCATAGTTTTGAAAAACCAACCCGACGCCACGGTTCTGTACGGAGGTTGCGGAGACATCCACGTCGTCGATGTAAATGCGCCCCGCGTCTGCCGATTCCAGACCCGCGATGAGTCGTAAAATGGTCGATTTTCCAGCGCCCGAAGGTCCGAGGAGCGAGGTGATGGCGCCCGTGGGAGCCTCGAAGGAGACGTCATTGACGGCCGGCGTGTTTTTCTCGGTGAACCGTTTGGTAAGCTTTTCGGCTCGAACGCTCATGATGTCGATGACCTCCATTCGACGATTTTCTTCGCAATCAACGTGGCGAATGCGAGCAGCGTCAGGAGTGAGGCGATCGTAAACGCGCCGACGAAGTCGTATTCGTTGTAGAGAATTTCGGCATGCAGAGGCATTGTGTTCGTGACACCTCGAACATGCCCGGAAACAACCGAGACCGCGCCAAATTCGCCCATGGCTCGAGCATTGGCCAGAATAATCCCAAAGAGCAGCGCCCATTTGATGCGCGGCAAAGTGACTCGCCGAAATACCTGCCATCCCGTTGCTCCCAAGGTCAACGCCGCCTCTTCGTCATTCCCTTCATGCGCTTGAAGTACAGGTAAAACCTCGCGCACCACGAATGGAAACGTAATGAACAACGTGGCGATGACAATGCCCGGCACCGCGAATATCACCTTGATGTCATTGCCGACGAGCACCGGGCCAAGCAAACCTTGTTGTCCGAACATCAGGACAAACACGAGGCCCGCGACCACGGGGGACACGCTGAAGGGCAGGTCGATGAGGGTCACGAGCATGTCGCGACCGCGAAAATGATATTTCGCAATGAGCCACGCAGCGGCCAAGCCAAACACCGTATTGGTCGGGACTGCGATCGCTGCGACCAGGAGTGTCAGGCGAATGGCCGCCAAGGCATCGGGTTTCTGGACGGATGCGATATACGGGCCGAATCCTTTCGCAAGCGCTTGGGCGAAGACCGCGAACACGGGAAGTCCCACGAATACACCCAAGAAC
>CAYSYX010000299.1:2012-11619 GCA_964435055.1 uncultured Polyangium sp.
GCAGCCGACGGACCCATGCCGGCTCAGTTCGTACAGACATACCATTACCCTCCTTTCGCGTCGAAGCCGAATCGGGTGCCGGCCCAGCGTTGGAGCCCATTGATGACGAAGAGAACGATGAAGGAGAAACTCAACATGACCAACGCCAAAGCCGTGGCGCCGGCGTAGTCGTATTGTTCCAGCTTCGTCACGATGAGCAATGGCGTGATTTCGGTGCGCATCGGCATGTTTCCCGAAATGAAGACGATCGATCCATATTCACCGACGGCGCGGGCAAACGCCAGGGTAAAACCCGTGATCCAGGCCGGGAAAATGGCCGGAAGTATCACGCGACGCACCGTGTGGGCGCGACTCGAACCAAGAACCGCCGCGACCTCCTCGACGTCGCCCGGGAAACTCGCCAATACCGGTTCGACCGTTCGCACCACGAACGGCAAACCCGTGAACGTCAACGCGAGAATCACTCCAAGTTCCGTAAAAGCAACCTTGACGCCTAAAACCATCAATGGTTTGCCAAGCCAACCTGTTTCCGAGTAAAGCGCTGTCAACGTCAATCCCGCGACCGCGGTCGGGAGCGCAAATGGCAGATCCACCAGAGCGTCGAGCAGCGCTCGTCCGGGAAAACGATAACGCGCAAGAACCCACGCCACGAGCAATCCGAACATGGCGTTGATGCAGGCCGCGACAAACGAAGCCCCGAAACTCAGGCGGTACGAGGCAAGTGCTCGCGGCGAGGTGACCGTCGTCCAAAATGCCCCGGCGCCCAGCGTCGCCGTTTTCACGACCAAACCCGCCAAGGGGATGAGCACGAGCAGGCCGAGATAAGCCCACGTGAACGTGAACGTTGGTCCAAAACCGGGCATGACGTGACGCCGTGCGGATTTCATCGTTTGACCTCGTAGATGCGGTCAAACATCCCGCCATCGGCAAAATGCGTGGCTTGTGCTTTGGACCATCCGCCGAAGACTTCATCCACCGTAAAGAGTTTCAGTTCGGCGAACTCCGCCGCGTGTTTTTTCGCAACTTCCGGAGACCGCGGCCGATAATGATGTTTGGCGGCGATCTCCTGGCCTTCGGCCGAATACAGATATTGTAGATATCCCTCGGCAACGGCGCGCGTGCCCTTTCGATCGACAATTTTATCGACCAAGGTGACCGGCGGTTCGGCCAGAATGCTCACCGACGGATTCACCACGTCGAACTTGTCTTTGCCAATTTCACGCAGAAGGAGCAGCGCTTCGTTCTCCCACGCCAAAAGAACGTCACCAAGGCCGCGCTCCGCAAATGTCGTCGTAGAACCTCGCGCTCCGGAATCGAGAACGGGTACATTGCGAAAAAGAGACGTCACGAATTCGCGCGCCGTATCTTCCGTGCCGCCGGGTTTGCGTAGAGCGTAACCCCACGCCGCCAAATAATTCCAGCGTGCGCCTCCGGATGTCTTCGGATTGGGCGTAATCACCGAAATGCCCGGACGAACCAGATCGTCCCAGTCCTTGATGTTCTTCGGGTTCCCCTTGCGCACGACGAAAACAATCGTCGACGTATACGGCGAGCTATTGTTTGGAAGTCGCGATTGCCAATTTTCGGGGATCAGTTTTCCTTTTTCGTGCAGCATTTGCACGTCGTACGCCAGCGCGAGCGTCACGACATCCGCTTCGAGCCCGTCGATGACGGCGCGAGCTTGTTTGCCCGAACCTCCATGCGACATGTTGATTTGTACGCGTGTGTTTGTCGTGGCCTCCCAATGCTTCGCGAACGATCGATTGAACTCTTCATAGAATTCCCGCGTCGGGTCGTACGATACGTTCAGCAACGTGATCGGCTCCGATCCCGACGGCTTGTCGTTTCCTTTGCACCCCACGGCAAGCAGCGCGATGAGGGCAAGACTGAAGAGGCGGCGGTGGATCGAGTTTGTCATGTTCGTTGTTCCTTTGAGCTCAAAACGTTGCGTCGATTTGCAGGTGGACGACATGCGTCGTTTTGCTGGAGTCGAAGTCGAGCGGCGTTCTTGCGATCCAATCCGCTTGCGCCTTGAGGCGATGGTCGTTGAAGTAATAATTGAGTCCCGCGCCTATTTCATAAGGACGCGCGGATACGTCCTTGATGAGCGCCGGATCCGTGCCCGCAGCAGCGTACGATCGGGTCAAACGGGCGACGATTTCCACGGGCGGATCGAACGTGTACGACGCTTGAACGACCCACCCGCGACCGGACCGCGTGTATTCGGTCAGCGGAGATCCATCTGCTTTTGTCGATTGAATCGTATTGGTCGATGCGGTGCGCCAAACGTGTTCTGCTTGGAGTGCCAAACCTCGCCACTTGAAGACCAGGTCCGCGGCGATATGTTCGTAATCGGTCGTTCCGCCGGTAAACGTGGCTCCTGTCGTGCTCCGCGCTCGGTTCGTATTCCAATTCAGGGCATAACCGACACCGGCCGCCAATGCGGGTTTTTTACGTCGCTCATGGTCGCCTTCGGAATCATCATCGATTGGCCCGACAGGACGAAGCTCCAAACGCCCGACCAACAACCCGCCAACTTCTTTGCTCGTCGTCAGATTCGTTCCACCTCCGCCAAAAATGCCCAATCGCCAGGCAATAGGCGAACGTTTGCCGAGGAACGTGTCGGAATAAAACGTGATTCCAACATCGCGATCGAGGGTGAATTCATTGACCGGTGCGGGGCGATCTGCCATTTGCAAGGCGAATTCACGCACCGTACGCAAGCGATCGAAAGGCACGAAATATTGACCTGCCCGAATGCTGAAATCTCGATGCAGTTTCCAATCAAGATACGCGTCGAATATGGGCGACCGCGTGTCATCGCGAAAATCGCGTCCCGCAACGGCCAATTGCGTCATGTAATTCAGCTTTGGCGTCAGGATGTGCCCGGACAACCAAAGGCGTGCCGTGCCGATGTTCACCGATTGTTGCAGATCTCGTTCGCCTTGATCGTCGGGCGTCGGCACATTGAGCTGATAACGGAGCTGAATTCGACTCCGCAGATTGAGCGAAAACAGCTTTCCCGCGTCGACGGTCAACCCTTTGCCCGGCGCCGCCGTCACCCGAATCGGCTCCTTATCGGAGGCCTTGGATTCCGCTCGACCGACATTCGGTAAGCCGAGCAAGGTCAGGCCCAACGAAGCACCGAGAAAAACTCGTTTGTACGGAGAAACGTGTCGGCTTTTGACTGCTTTATGCTGAAACGAAGGAATGGCACGCATTTCGGTCTCCTCGAGCGCCACTCGCAACGAAATCGGAGACCGTGAACCATACGCGCCCGCCGACCTCGTTGGGTGGCGGGTTTGTCGCTTAAGAACTATGCTTCGAGCTACGACGCCGCCGACCCAGGTGGACCGGCGGGAGCTTCAACGATCGTTACGCGCGACGGATCGCCGTACGACCGGGGGCATCCCACCGGTCCCAGGTACAGCAACAACAACAACACAGCGTCGCAACGTCGGCAGCAGACGCGACACCATGCGTCGGGAGAGCCCCGAACACGGCATCGAAATCCAACGCTGCTGCCATCTCGAACATCGACTCGAACCACTAACGAGTCACGACGGGCTTGTCAAGTTTGGTTTGCAACGGGCGCAATTCGGCCGGATTTGCGGCGTTTCGTTCACGCTCGCACGTCCAAGAGTACCTTGCCGAACGACGCGTTTGACGCGACATACTTATGCGCTTCGGCGGCTTCGCCCAAAGGAAAAATGCGATCGACCACGGGTTTGACCACGCCACGTTCGAGCCATGGGGTCATCGTTCGTTCGAGCATTCGTGCGGCGTCGATTTTTTCTTCGATCGGTCTGGACCGCAACACGGTGCCGATGATCTCCAATCGTTTGACCAGCAACGAACCGAGGTCGAGCTTCGTGCTCGCTCCCCCGGTCAAACCGACGACGACGATGCGAGCTCGTTTGGCCGCGGCGGCGACGGATTCCGCAACGTAAGCGCCGCCGACGAGATCCAGCACGACGTCGACTCCGCGGCCGTTCGTGCAGCCGCGGATGGCGTCGGCAAACTTGGTGTCTGTCACGACAATCCCGTGATCCAGTCCGAGCGATTTGCAGCGCTCGAGTTTGTCCGGTGTGCGGCTCGTTCCGATAACGGTGCATCCAAGTGCGCGAGCAATTTGCACGCCCGCCGTGCCCACGCCGCTTCCGGCGGCATGAACGAGCACCGTTTCGCCCGGCTGCAATCGACCGCGCGTGACGAGAGCGTCATACGCCGTGACAAACGCTTCCGGGGCCGCAGCGACAACTTCGTCGCTCAGGTTTGTCGGAGCCACGGCCACTTCGCGTTCGTGGACGACGATATATTCGGCATACGCCGCTCCGCCGACGAGCCCATAAACGCGTTCGCCGCTTTTGAAGCGGGTTGCGCCTTCGCCGAGCGCATCGATCGTGCCCGCATATTCAAGTCCCGGAATATCGGCGGGAATGTTCTCCGGGGGCGGGTAGTGCCCTGCTCGTTGGAGCAAATCCGCTCGATTCACGCCCGCATGAGATACACGCACGCGCACGTGCCCGTACGGCGGCTGTATTTGCGGGACGTCGCGTATTTCGAGAACTTCGGGGCCGCCGGGAGAACGAATCGCAACAATACGCATGGGTTTGGTTCGTGTGGGTTTTACGGGGTAATGGTTCCAACCGTCGTGAACATGCCGCCGGATGCCGCCCAAATTTCAATGTTTCCCGGGGCTTCGCCGGTATCGGGATTAAATTGCAATTCCCCGGACGCTCCCTTGACGTTGATGGGCATACCCGAGACGAGGGTGGTTTTTCCCGTCCCCCAATCGCTGAAACTGATGTTCACCGCCATGCCCGACGAAAGTTGCAACATCCCGTCGGCGACATTGTTGCCGTCGTAATTGTCATTGTCGCGTGACGCCCAGATGACCCCGTACGCGCCGATGTACGTGGCGTCGTACGCGTGAGCGGTGAATGAAAAGTCCGCGGGATCGCGTTGAAACTTCGCATTGAAGTTGGCCCGGAACGTTTCATAGACCGCGCCAAACGGGCTGGCGGGAGCCGTTCCTTGCGACGCGGCAATGATGCTTTGAACTTTGGCGGGTAATGCGGGATCGAACATCGCGGTCGCATCTTTCGCCCCGTCGGTAAAGAAAAACTTCGCATTGCCGGCCATCGTATCGGCCAGCGACTTGACCACCGCAATCGTATTTCCAGCGCGGACCGTGATCACCAAAACTCCGTTTGGCGCGTACGCATTTACGTCGGTGGCCAACGAGGTCATGAAGCTGGGATCGTCAAATTGCTGATCGTTGACCGGAAAGAGTTTGGAATTCATCAGGCCGTAATTGTCGCGAAATACAGCGGACAAACCCTGGCCGTACGCATCGTTGCTGTAAATGACCGCAACCTTCGTGACCGCAGGATCCTTCGCGATCACCTCGACGGCCATGACTTCACCCTGCAATACGTCGCTGGGACACGTACGCCAAAACAACCCCGGTTTCCCATTGTTGAGCGCGTCGTCGAAGTCCGTCAACGTTGGGCTCGTCGATGACGCTGAAATCACGACCGTCGGATAACCCTTCTCAAGGATTCGTCCCACGACGTTCAATGAATCCGCCGAAGACAACGGACCGACGATATAAGGAACGCCCAGCGTGCCCGCCAGGTAATCCACCGCGTTGTTCGTCAGGGTTTTTCGCTCCGCATCGACAGCCTTGTTTCCCGGTCCGCCATTGTCGCAAACCACGACGCCAAGGTTTTTGTTGCGGTTCATTCCGCCCCCTTGGTTGTTGATTTCATCCACGGCGAGTCGAACGGATTCGGCCAGCACCTGGTCCTTGAGCTCGCTCAACGAATAAATACTTCCAATGACCAGCGGCGCGCCCGGTCCGGCCAAACGCTTATCCAAGAGATCGGCCGGCTCGTGGAGCGACGTGCATTGCGGATGCGTCGGAAATGTCGACACGCAAAAACCTTCCACGCACGCCCCTCCGCCCGCGAGCTTGCGACAATCATGCCCGGTCTTACACGCCGGAGGATCGGTGCAATACCCGTTCGTGCATTGGCTCATCGGACCGATTGTCAAGACGCACTCGTCGTTGTTTTTGCAAGGGTCGGCCGCAATGTTTCCGAGCGAGCAGCCCGGCATCGCTCCGAAGATCGCGATGACGACCGATGCCAAAAGGGTGGAGACGGTTCGACCGGTTCGCGTTGAACGGCCGGGACAAACAGGTTTGTCAAGCATGGTAGAAGGGGCCTGTCCGCTGGGTGAACAAGCCTCTCGATCGTACCATCGATGCCCCGCGAACGGGCGTCTTAGTGCAGCACCGCGTCGACACCTTCATGCAAATCGATCGCCGCTCCGCCGGGACGACGACGCAACGCAATGAGCGAAGATGGTGGACATCCGAGCGCCACATCGGGGGAACTCGTCGTGATGATCCACTGCACGCGAGGCAGCGCGCGATGAAGTCGATTGACGAGCGTACGCTGCCGAAACAGCGGCTGTTCGCTCTCGAGGTCATCCAGCAGCACGACTCCTTCGCTCTCGCGCGGATCGCGATCGAGGCACGCTGCGGCGAGCGCACGCACGACGAGCGCACCGAAGGCGACCACGTGCCGCAAGCTGCGCGGAAGGTCGTCAAACTCGACCCGACGTTCTTCCGGATCACGAAACACCGGCTCGAGACGCACAGGATCGACGCCCAGAAATGCATAACCGTCCGCTTCGAGCAGCTCGGTCAACGTGCCTCGTAAAGCCCGTTCGAGGCGCGGCAGCTCGAGTCGCGGCCCGCCCGAACCTTCACGACTGAGCGCGGCGGCGATGCAGGCATACGACAAAATCTGCTTGGTTTCTCGGGCCAAGTCCGTGCGCGTCGCGTCTTCGAAATTCACCGTCGAGCGCACGTCGTAGCGCAACAACGTTCGTTCCGGCGACGTGAGCATCACGGCCGTACGTGAAAACCACCGGGCCCCCGAGATGGGTACCAAGACAAACCCACGTTCTCCCGCTCGTCGATCGAAGAGCGTCTGTTCCCTTCGACGCAAAAGAGCTTCGTCATCACGTTCGTCCAGGCGAGCATTGGGACTGGCGACTCTGAGCGGATGGGGGCGGTTCGGATCGTCATCGCCGAGCTGCCATTCCGTTACGACAAACGGCGGACCATCGGCGGAAGCATCGGTTTTCCAAGGCTGATGCTGAGCAATCGTATGTCCCGGCCGCGTCGTGGCGATCGCCGAGAGAATGGTTGTCTTGCCAATCCCTTCGGTTCCGAAAAGTACGACGATCGGTTTGGGAACGCCGTCTTCGTCGCACAAAGGAATCATCAAGTCCGCAAAGGGACCGAGCGACACGAGGCGTAAACGCGAGAGCAACACGGAGGAACGACTCTATCACAAGCCGTGTCGCCAGGAGACCGGTCAACGTGCGGAGCAGAGCAAGCGAATCGAAGCCGTCAATCGTCAAGCGGTGCGTCAGAACGAACCGCTGAAGACGATGCCGCTCACGTCTCTTCCAATCCACGGAACGATACGTGTGGCGGTTGCGGCGTCCTTCTTGGGAGCGGAAGCAAAGCCGTAGATCGCCGCGCCGAGACACGCGGCACCGATCGCGCCCGACGCGACGGTCAAACCAAGCGCTTGGTTCCAATGCGATTGGAGGGCCTTGGCCTCCTCGGTCGTATACGTCGCGTTGCATTGATCGTTTGGACAATCGCGATCGACGCGATCTTTCGTGTCCGCAAAGTCGATGCCGAAATAAACGGCCCCCGCGGCTCCGACGAGGCCAACACCGCCGACGATCCAGGCCCACGTGGGGATGTTTCGTCCCGGAGATGGTTTGTCCTGTGACGACGATGCGGCCAGGTCAAACTCGACCGGAATCGATTGTCCTTCCTTGACCGAGACGGTGCGCGTTGCGTCGGGAAGATCGGGCGCCGAAGCGACGATCGTGTGATCGCCGGGATTGACTCGGAACGGGAGCGAAAGAGCGGCGGCCGGGACTTCATCCGAATCGACGACGACGCGAGCCGTCTTTCCCGAAGGCAAACCCGACACCGTGATGACGAGCGACGGGATGCGTTTTTCCAGATCGTGCGAGAGTTTGTTGGCTTCGGCTTGAGCGTCCGAGAAGGCGGTGTTGTTGCCCGAGTTGTCGAAACGAACGACTTCGAGCGCGGTTTCACGAGCTTCGACGAGGCGCCCCATCGCCTCTTTGACCTTCGCCAGTTCGAGACCGGTCGTTGGAACTCCCATGATCGAATGCGCGCCTTCGCAAGACTTCAAGGCGCCTTCGAGGTCCTTCTTTGCCGTCTTGGCGCGACAATCGAGCAAGAGCGTGCGCGCTGTGTCTTTGGCTGCGGCGGAAGGTTGTTTCGGCTGCGCGTGCGCAATTGTGGTCAAGGTAAACGCGACGACGCTCGCGCCAACCATTGCCCCGATTCGCTTCTTCGTTGAATGCATGGAAACGTGCTTCAAAAACCGATGGTGTCTTTGTTCTTGGTCGTCTTGGTGGTCACAGGGGGCGGCGGGGGAGGCGTCACGACTCGCGTTGTCTTCTCCACTTTCTTCGTCGAAGTGGGGGCATCTTGCGTGGACACAGTCACCATCGTGGATTGCACGGGCGCGGCGGACGTCGACGCCGGTGGGGGAACAGGCGACGCCGACGTCGCTTGAGCGACGGGTTTGTCCGGTTGCGCGGCGATCTCGGGTTTGTCTTTTGAATCATCCGATCCGCCCGAAAACGCGATGACGAGCAGGACGACGAAAAGCACGGCGCCACCTGCGGCAACCGCAGCGACAATCAACTGCTTCTTCGATGCGTTCGTCCGTTTCCCGGCATCCGACGCGGTGCCCGCGAACGTGGGTTGCGGCAGCGCCACGATGTTTTGCGAATCCGTCGTGGAAGGCGTCGATTGCGACAACACCGGCGCGTAGCTCGGAATCGGCATGCTCACCGGTGCCGGTGAAGAGGTTGGTCCGGGCAACGTACCCACGCCCGACGTCGTGAGCGAGAGCATCGGTGCTCGACCATGCGCCGCAGCTTCGAACGCATCCGCCATCTCTTTGGCGGAATCGTAACGTTCGGCCGGATCGCGCTTGAGCATCCGGGCAAACCACGCGTCCACCGCGGCGGGTAGGTCCGGACGAACCGTGCTCGGGGCGGGGAAAACACCCAGATGTACCGCTACGGAGAGCGAACCAATCGTTTCACCTCCAAAGGGTACGCGGCCGGTGAGCGCGAAATAAGCAACCACGGCGAGGGACCAGAGATCCGACTTGTGACTGACCGTTCTTGCGCTGAGCAACTGCTCGGGACTCATGTAGAGCGGCGTGCCCATCATCGAACCGGTCGTCGTGGCGCCCTCCATCGTCGAACCTTGATCGATCTTGGCTACGCCGAAATCGAGCAGTTTGACGAAGATTTCTCCGTCGATGTTGCACAAGAAAATGTTGTCCGGCTTGATGTCGCGATGAACGATCCCAAGCGTGTGCGCACGTCCGAGTGCCTTCGCCGCTTGCGTGATGATTCGGGCGACATCCAATAGTGGAAGTGGGCCGCTCTTGCGGATCGTGTGCTTGAGATCCTCGCCCTCGAGGTACTCCATCACGATGTACGGAACGCCGTCTTCCGT
>CAYSYX010000300.1:0-11514 GCA_964435055.1 uncultured Polyangium sp.
GATGAGAAACGCATGACGCTGCATCGTACGCGGTTTCGGCGCAAACGGATAGGATTACTTTTCGAGCAGAGCCGATCGCCAATGTTGGATGATTTGCCGTTCCACAGAGCTCAATTCGAGCGCATCTGTCACGAGATCATCGAGGCATTGTTGTTCGTCGGAAGAAACGCCGGCGTTACGTTGGCCAAACGTCCGTCCCAACGTCTCGATCCGCTGCACGTACGCATTCGAACGCGGTGCGGGGAGCGCTCGCAGATGAGCAATTTTGACTTGCGGCATGCCTTGACGTGCATCGCGATTGCGGACGTAATGAAACCAGCGAATGGGCGATGAATTGAGCCAAGCCAAAAGGAAAAACCGACTCCAGGTCTCAGACGCAAACCCCGCGAGGATCGAATTGCGAAATGCTTGACCGTCGGCCAAAGCCACCATCGGAAACCGCGCCGTTTGGCGAATCAACAAGGCCACCAACGCCCATTCTTCAGCGGCCCGAAATCGACCTCCAAAGGCCGCCGGATCACAATAAAACTTAGGCGACCGACGCAAAAATGGTTCGATGTCCCCGCCTACACGCACGCCGGTACGAAATGCGCCCGCAGGCGCATCGAGCGCATGAAGGTGCTGAATATCCTCACCCATCGACTGGAATCCGCGTTCACCGAAAAGCTCGGGGGGAAACGTCGGGAACGCGGACAAACGGGCCAGCAACGCAAGGCCGTCGGGATCGAGGTCCGATCGATGCAAAGGCCAAACCCGGGGGTGCTCGACAGAGATTGGTTTGTCGCGCCGAGTCGACAGGAGCGCCATGCTGGGCTGAAAAACATCATCGAATACGTCTCCCAAATCCGGCAAATCATCGTCGCATTCGCAAAAGCATTCATGCGCCCGACGCGTGGGCAGATACCCTTCGAGCTCGGACATGGAAGATGGCAAGACAAACCCGAGCCTCCCGCCGGGGCGCAACATGGCGGCACAGCGCGAAATGAAGAGGCCCTGCAAATTCTTGTAACCTGCAAACGCCGGATTCGTGTCGGAAAAATAGGCCCGCAAATCATCATCGAGCGGTTGCGCAGCTCGGCCCGCGTACGAAACCCACGGAGGATTTCCGACGAATGCGTCGAATCCCGCATTGTCCATGACGGCTGGAAATTCGACATCCCAGTGAAATGGCCGATGCCGAGACCACGATTCGGCATATTTTTGATATTTTCGAGGCAATTCACCGGAAAACCAATGATCGCCTCCGGGTCGGCCGATCAGCGAATCTCCGGCGCGGATATGTTCGTCCAGCAAAACACCCGGCGATTTTCGCGACGACGTCAAGAGCCACAATGCCCAGCGCGCAAGCTCGGCCGCCCGCGGATTCTTATCGACGCCGTAAATGCATTGGCGGGCAACCAGCCTTTGCGCGCCGACGACTTCGTCTTCGCCAAGACAAACGTTTGACCAGGTACCGGAAGGTTCTCCGAATCGAAGCAGAACATCAGCCAAATGACGGCAGGTCTCGAGTAGGAACGCGCCCGAGCCCATGGCGGGATCGCAAATGCGCCGAGCGAGCAGTGCTCGGCTTGAGTCCGCGGTCGCCAAAAGAGGCTCGAGGGCGCGATCAATAGCGGTTTGCGTAATGTTGCGGGACGTGTAATGCGCACCGAGGCGTTTGCGATCGTCGCTGGGTGCATCGCGCATGTCGAATGCGGCGGCGAGGTCGTAATGAATGCGCGCATCGAGCGAATCGAAGGCCATCAAACCTTCATAGAAAGTGCCGAGGTGCTCGAGGTCGAGACGCGCAAAATCGAGGTGTACTCCGTCCGCTTGAAGCAACGCATCGAGTACACGCCAAACCAGGGCATCGGGCAGGTGAATTTCGAGGAACGCCGTCGATGCGGGATGAAACAAGGCATCGGCGCCAATACGGTCGGAACGCGGAAGCCCTTGGCGAAATTGGTGCCACGTCGCCAAAACCCGCATCCATGCGTCATGCGTATCGAACAAAACACCTTGCCGATGTGGCACGAGCTGCCGATGAAGCGCATGCAATGCGTCGAGCTTTGCACCATTGACCGAGACCTCGCGGGCTTCGGCGAATAAGACGACGACGATTCGCAAAATGGCCGAAACGAGGCCCGGGTAAATGGATCGCTCGCGGCCCTGAGATAGAGCGCCCTGGGCCTGCCGATCGGCTTCTTGAAAGCCGACCAGCAGGGTCAGAAAGGCCGTGCGGGATCGAGCGCGGAGGGATTGGGCGAGGCGCGCGTCGTCGTTGGTTTTACCCAACGAACGGTTTGGCGGGGCGGAACGGGTTTTCAAGGTTTGGCGGAGCGGAATCGGCGGCGGAGCGAAGCGAGCGCCATGGCGAGGAACGCGACGGGCCAAGCGGTGGAAGACGTACCGCCCGAATAATTGGCTTGACAAACCGGTCCACCACCGTAAAGCGCGAGGTCTCGCGGCTTCGCCGGGGGTTCTTCCGTGCAAACGCCTTCTTCACACGTACCGATGCTGCATACCGTGCCATCCGGAACGGGTCCGTCGGTGGGACAATTATCGGTTTTACCATCGCAAAGTTCGATGGCATCGCATTCGCCGCCCGAAGCACGGCACGGAATGCCGGCACCGACGCGTTGATTGGCAGGGCATTCCGGATCTTTTCCGTCGCACTTTTCTTCGATATCGCAAGTACCCTGCGAATCGCGACAAACTACGCCGGCTGCAACGAGTTTGTCCGCGGGGCATTGCACGCTTTGCCCATTGCAGACTTCCGAAACGTCGCAAGCGCCTTCGGTGGGACGACAAACGATACCGTTGGGGGTGAGTTTGTCGGGGGGACACGCGTCATTTGCGCCGTCGCATTGTTCGGGTTCGTCGCAAAGTCCGGCCGGCGCACGACAGAAAACGCCTTGTGAGGTTTTCTTGTCTTCGGGGCAATCATTGGCGACGCCGTCGCAGAATTCGAATTCATCGCAAAGACCCTTGGCCAAACGACAAACCTGACCGCTCGCGACTTTGCCGTCGTCGGGGCAATCATTGGTTGTCCCGTCGCACGTTTCCGCGACGTCGCACAAGCCTGCCGAAGCGCGACAAACCGTTCCTGCAGGAGGTTTGGTGTCGGTCGGACACGTGTCATTGGTGCCGTCGCATGTTTCCGGCAAATCGCAAATTCCGGCGGCTGCACGGCAAAGCGTTCCCGTCGGCGATTTATTGTCGGTCGGACAGGTATCGTTTGTCCCATCGCACACTTCGGGTTGGTCGCAAATGCCATTGGATGCGCGACACAACGTGCCCATGGCGAGCTTCGTATCGACCGGACAATCGTTATTCGCGCCGTCGCAAGCTTCCGGATTGTCGCACGCGCCTACGGAAGCGCGACACGTCGTGCCCGCTGGCGTTTTCTCGTCCGCCGGACAGGCATTCGTTGTGCCATCACAAACCTCGGCGGCGTCACATGCGCCCGCGGAATCCCGGCATACCGTGCCACCGGTGACTTTGCGATCGTTCGGACAAACGCCGGTGGCTCCGTCGCAAACTTCGGCGGCATCGCAGGCCCCGGCGGAAGCACGACAAACCGTACCGGCGGCGACCGTGGTATCCACCGGACACGTGGGGCTGCTCCCGCTGCACGTTTCGGCGATATCACACGAACCGGCGGAAGCGCGACAAACCGTGCCTACCGGCGCATTGACATCGGCGGGACAATTGTTTGTCACGCCGTCACATTTTTCGGCGATATCACACGTTCCACCCGCTGCGCGGCATTCCGTGCCGGCCGCGACTTTGCGATCGGTTGGGCAGGACAAATCGACACCATTGCAAGTTTCTTCGGCGTCGCAAGCGCCCAATGACGCCCGGCAGCTCGTCCCCGCGGCAATGGCGGAGCAAGTGCCATCCACGGGACCACCGGCGACGACGCTGCACGCTTGGCAATCATTTCCCGCACCGCCACCGCAAACGGTGTCACAACAAACGCCGTCGACGCAAATATCGCTCAAGCACTCCGTGTTGTTCGTACACGGTTCGCCATTGGTTTTCTTTTCGGTGAAAATGTAAACCGCGCCGGCATCGGTGGCTTTCGTATCGTCGAACGGCGCACCCACGGCGGCAAGATTGCCGGAAACACCGACTGTCCAGCCAAACCTGTCGCCTTGCGCGCCCGGTTGAGGAAGCAGTTTATGGCGCAAGTTCCACGTGCCGTTTGTCCGGTTATACCAATACGCGGATCCGGAATCGACGCCGAACTCGTCCGTTTGCTGCGCACCGACCATAATCGAATTGTTTTCGATGGCGACGTGCGAACCGAACCAATCACCCGGCTTTCGATCGTTGGCAACGAGTTTTTGTTCCAAAACCCAGCTGCCGGCGATGTTGATGTAAACGAATGCCGCGCCGTAATCCGAATTGGGCACGCCGTCGTCATAAAGAGCGGCCGAGACAATCATCTTGTCGCTGGAGATTGCCGCCCAATAACTGAAGAGATCTCCGGCCGCACCATTGGGGGCCAGGAGCTTTTGCTTTTGCTCCCAGGTCGGACCATTCAAACCGTACATGTACATCGATCCCGAATGAAAGCCGAGATCGTCGTCGTATACGGCGCCCACGCCGATGGCGGCTGCGGAAACGGCGACGGTCGCGCCGAACAATTCATTCTCTTCGCCGTCGGGAGCAATGAGTTTTTGTTCTTGCGTCCAAACACCGGCGCTCCGCGTAAACGAATAAGCCGCGCCGGATTCATAACCATTTTGCGCGTCATCGGCACCGTGAGCCCCGATGACGATTCGATCGGTATGGATTGCCCCGGAAATACCGAAAACATCGCCGCTCACATTGTCCGCCGGGCGAAGTTTGGCTTGTTGCGACCACACGTTGCCATTGCGGACAAACACGTACGCCGCGCCGGCCGCGAATCCACCGTCGTTATCAAAAGGAGCGGTAAAGACCGCCGTGTCGCCCGACAAACCCACGGAAAAACCAAACCATTGTCCCGGACGACCATCCGCAGGCAACAGCTTCGGGCCTTGTTGCACCCAAACCCCCGGGCTCTGCCGAACAAAGACATAACCCGCCCCGGAATCCGTACCAAAATCGTCGCTCTTCGGGACACCTACGACGACCGTATTTCCCGAAAATGCCAAACCATAACCGAATTGATCGTTCGGTTGATTATCGGGCGTCGGAATTTTTGCTTCAATCACGGCGACGAGCGGATCGACATCCAATGGATACGTCGCGCCCGCATCGTCCAAATGAATCGCGATCGCGCCCGAATTCACGCTCAACCATGCCGGAACCCGTTTGCCCTCCGCATCACTTACATAAAGATGCGACATCGTTGCTTTGGTGGTTCCATCCGGACGAACGAAACGAATCAACTCCCCTTGCCCGTCACCATCAGCATCGTCGAGCTCGGCGTGGAGATCGCCGCCCACCTGCATTTGAATGACCTTTTCCCCCGCACACGCCGGAGCTTGATCCAGGACAAACCCCTGTTCGACCCCGAGCGGACCATTCAAATACCACTCTTCAATCGCCGATCGGACCAGACGAACTCGATTGCCCTCCGCTTCGAGTTTGGGTTGGTCGAGCAAAACGGTGGCTCCGTCGCACCCGACCGCCGTCGTGCGCAACGACAGCGACCAAGCCGCATCGGCCGGCGCAAGCTCGAGTCCCGCCGAATCCACCTTGCCGCCAAACGATTGCGCAGGGTTCGTCAAATGAAACTCGCCCGGACGAACCAACGCGGCCCCGTACACCTGCGAAGCGTCCGTCTGCACGCTCCGAATGTACGCCGCGCGAAGTTCCACCGGCATTTGGGCAGACGAACGATCTCCCCGGCGCGCAAGCACTTCAGGCGTGCGCACACTCGATGATTCGTCCGACTCCGCCAAACCCCACCCAGGTGCCTCGGCCCCACACGCACCCAGCGATGCCAAAGCTGAAAACGCCAACGTCCACCGAAGAAGGCGGTTGCCTTCCAACCTTGCACGTCGATTCATGACCTACCTCGCGAACTGCAATCACCCACCGCCAGGACAAACGTATTCATGATTACTCGTTCCTCGTCAAAAGTTCAGCAGTAAGGGTTGATGCGTTGAGTTGAACAATGTGCTCCATGCGACAATGGGACACCGGGTTGAACAGTTGCCAAAGCGGCCTTGAAAATTCATAAAAAAATTTCTGAAGGATCATTTTTTTGAAAGCCCCGAATTTCGCCGATATTTTCGCGACACCTTCTCGGCCCCGCCAACCACGACTGTGTTCGAGTCCACGAGATCCAGAGATTTCGTCCCAAACTGACCGAGACACTCGTGTCCAATTCGAATGTAATACGACACGCGTTGGTTATCGCATGTCTCCCCCGCCGCTGAACGGCAGCGCAGATTGATGGTGACGCTCGAACGAGATCACCGCAAACCCCTTGTCTTGTCCATTCTTGTTGCACTCCATCAATCAGCACCAGGCTGAAAGCACGAAAGCGCCACGAACCGACGCACCTCCTCAATAGAGCCAAATGACTGCCGCATGATGCTCGCGATCGCGCGCGAGTTCTTTCAACGACGCCATTGTCCCTCGAAATGCCCGAGAAGGACCAAATTTTTGACGACGCATTTCAAAAATTGCTGTCAACGCCTGGGATTTCGAGTCCCAACCGCCCTCGGTCACCCCTGCGGATCCAGGATCCGAACCACTCGGCTCGCACATGGGCACTGCTACTCGCCGTACGCGTCCGCTACAACCCGGAACATCTGATTCGTGTCGCGAGATCATGTCGAATGCGGAAAAGCCAAACGCCGAGCACCGAGATGCACCACGAATGACGCGACAAAAAAGCCTGGATCCAGGGTCTTGAAATAAGACGCGCCAATCCGGTATTCTCAGTCGTTTGCGTGTTATTTGCGTGAACGGCGGTCCGCGTTTGGCGAACCGAACCTCGACTCATTCGTCGTCGTCAACCATTTCGACAATTTTGCCGTCGCAAAGCACGAACGCTACGTCGAAGCCGTCCTCTTCGAAGGCCAACGCGACATCATCCACCGACGCTCGCTCGTGAAACCCAAACTCGATGGAATCCGTCGATCCAAGCACGGCCTGCAAAGCGTCGCTCTCCGCTGCCGCGAATGAACGCAGCGAATCCATGATGGATCGCGATAACGAAGCGGGCACCGGTCGTTCGGGATGTTTGTCGAAAAGAGTCATGAAATCCGCATCGTCCTGGATCATGAACCACACGGGCCGATCTTTGTGCGCGCGTAACAACGCGGGATCCACGTAACCCTTCAGGTCCGACAAACGCCCGAGCACCACACAGGGCGCGACTTCGTCTTCATCGTCGCCGTCCTCGAATTCATCGTCGGCTTCATCAAGACGCGGCTCGTCTTCTTCATCCACGACCAAGGGTTTGTCTGTCCGTTGACGACTCATGCCTGGGCACGATGAATGCCACAATCCTTCGAGTTGGTCGAGACGAGATCGAAAGGCCTATTCTTTCGATCGACGTTTCTCCGCCAACGCCGGCGCTTTCGTCGCATCGTTCAACGCAACGCGTAAGAATTCGAGCAACACCGACTTTTCCTCGGGCGAAAGATTCAATTTGCGCACATCCGGATCCTGGTTGGGAACCGACAAACCAAGCCCGACGCCACCACCGCGATCGTAAAACTCGATGACTTGTTCGAGCGTTCGATACGCCCCGTGGTGGAAATATGGCGCTGTGCGCACGATGTTGCGCACCGTCGGCGTCTTGAAGGCATGAGCATCCGCATCACGATGCGTCACGGCACCTCGACCGAGATCGGCGTCGATCGTCGTCGCGTCGGGATTCGTTGGAACACCAAGCACCGCAAAGATCGGGACGGTGAAATCTCGCGGGCGTGAGCCACCGAAAAACGGCGGAACATGACAACGCGCGCAGCGACCTCGGCCCGCAAATACATCGAGCCCCGCGCGGGCTTTTTCCGAAAGCGCGCCTTCGTCACCTCGAGCATAGCGGTCGATCGGAGCATCCGCCGGGACGAACTCGTGCGCCTGATACGCCGCCAGCGCGCGTCCTACGACCTCCGGCGTGACTTTCGCGACCTCGAGCACCGCAACGAGCGGACGCAGATCCTCGGCACCTTGCAGCGCTTCTACGATGCCTTGATCGGTCAAACCCATCTCCGCCTTGGCGTGAATCACGCCGAGCGCCTGACGTTCGGCCGTGAGAACTCGACCATCCCAGAGATACGCAGCCTGGAGCGATCCGTACAGAAGCGACGGGGTATGTCGTAACGTAATCCCAACCTCCAGCGATCGCGGACGGGCCGTTCCATCCGCCAAACCCTTCTCGGGGATGTGGCAAGAAGCACATGCGCGCACCTTTTGCGCGGAGAGGCGTTTGTCAAAAAAAAGGGCGCGACCGAGGTTCACGTACGCGAGCGTCTCGGGATCATCGCGCACGAAGTTGCGTGCCGGGATCGTGAAGGCCGACACGGGTTCATCCCGCTCGTTTGTCTCGACCGAACGCCGAGCTCGATACGGCGGGCGAAGATCCTGCCCCACAGCCGAAGCAAGACGCCGCAACGCGACGCCGAGACGCCCGGTGCCCAGGACAAACGACGCGCGATCTCCAAACGATCGCGAAGCAACCGCCGCATCGAGCCTCACCCGCAACGCACCAACCTCCGCCCGAGCCGCAGCGAGCGCGTCTTTGGTCGCCGAGAGATCCTTCGCGGCCACAAGCCCGGCAGCCGATTCGATGAAGTCGAGCGAGCCTTGAAGATCGGCCAAGACGCCGGACAAACCATCCGGAGCGGCGGGCGTCGATTCGAGCGCGAGCGAGCCGAGATCGTAAGCGGTGGCCGAAAGCGTTTGTCCCAGAACAAGATCGGAGAAGACGATCGTCTTCGATGTTTCGACAAACAGGCGCAAGGGAGCAGCGATCACATCGAGCGCTTCGCGTGCGGCGACAACGTCCGCGCGCACGATGGCCGCGTCGAAACGAGCCAGCGCGCCTCCGGCTTCGTCAACGGACTTCAGCGGGCCGAAAATGACTTCGCCGGCGAGCATTTCACGTCGCCGCCACATCGGGGCCCCCGCGGCGATGGATCGACGCAACACGAGGACATCGGGATCGTCCGGAGAAACCGTACCGGTGGACAAACGCTTCGCGATCTTGGCCTGGGCTTCGAGCGCGCGTGAGGCGGGTAGGCCGACCAGGGTGGCGAATTTCGGCGAAGCGATCGGAGCGGAAAGAGCGTCGGCAGAAGGCGCCGCGTCGACGACGTTGGTCAGGGCCGCGGACGATTTGTCGCGACAACCACCGGTGAGAAGCGCGAGGACGAGCGCCGACTCAAGGATCGAAGATGGCTTTGCACGCATCGAGTTTGGCTTGGTCAACCGCAGGCGGGAGCGTGACGGTCGGAGGCGCAGCGTGAGGCGGATTGTCGAAATCGAACATGTCCCACGGCGCTTCGGCATTGGCATCGCGATGGGTCATCGCCGGGATCTGGAAGCGCGCTTCGATAAAACGAAGAATGGATGTGTGATCGTACGTTTTGTGATCGACGTAATGCTTCTTCGCATACGGCGAAACAACCATGAACGGGACGCGAATACCCAATTCGTCGAATTTGGCATCGGTATCGCCCATTTTCAGCAGCGGAGCATGATCGTCCGGAGGACAAGCATCGGGCGGGACGACGTGATCGTAAAACCCGCCGTGTTCATCGTACGTCAGGAAAAACGCCGATTTGCTCCATTGCGGACTCTTCGTCAGCGCATCGATCACCGTCGCGACGAAGTGTTCGCCGATCATCGGAATGGCCGGCGGGTGTTCGTCATTTTGATCGTAACCTTCACGCGCAATGCCTGGATCCACGAAGGCCACGGACGGCAATTTGCCTGCTTCCGCGTCGGCGAAATATTCCGCAATGGGGACGAAGCGGCCTTCGAGCTGCCCTTTGAGTTGCAGGTATTTGTCGATGAAAATGGCAAAACCGGGCGTCGTGGAATAATACACCTTCCACGAGACTTGGCGCAGTTCGAGGTAATCGAAAATGGTTTTATCGGGAGAAATGACGTCGTTATGCACCGCTCCGAACGACGTCGCCGCATAAAGATACATTCGGTTCGGCCACGTGGGACCCGCGAGCGACGAGAAGTAGCGATCACCGATCGCGAATTCATTGGCGACCCAATGATAAAAGGGAATGTCCTCGCCCGTGTAATATCCGAGCGCCCGATCGCCCGCGCGAAACATTTCATTCATGCCGGCACCGGCGGGCAGTTCGCTCCAACCATCGTTGGTCTTGAAAAACCCGTCCATTTTTCCGGCGTTGATTTGCTCGTGCGTCCCCGTCCATTCGTGATTCGTATCGACGACGCAAAACTGACTGTCGCGAAACGGAGCCACCGGCATCCCATTGGCATCGGGATTCGTATAATTTTCGGGGGCCACGTCGACGTCGGTTTGTCCGGATTCGGGTAGTTTTTGGAAGTAATGGTCGAACGACCGATTCTCCATCATGAGCACGACGATGTTATCGACGGGAACCTCTTTGCCGTACGGACGCGATTTCCCTTGCGTTTCAGCGGGTAACGCCCCGGCGACATAGGCGCACGTGGAACGTGACGAGGTCGCATCCGCATCTTCCGGCGCAACGACGTCGCGATTCCATTCCGCAGGTCCGGGCAATAACTCGGGCGGCGGCTCGGCCTCATCAGGCGTACAGCCGAGGGTTTGACCAAGCGAAACAAGTGCCAAGAAAAGTAGCTTTGACCGACGCATGAACGCATCATGCCGCAAAACCGCCGGTTTTGGCCAGCAAAAAATCACCCTATGCGATGGTCCACGCCGCGGACGAGCGGCATATTCGGGAACTCAGCGCCTCAAGGCGTCGTGGTCTCGGGAGCGGACGGTTTGGCGCCTTTGGCTTCCTTTACGTCTTTGACGTCTTTGGAAACCTTCGTGACCTTGGTATCTTTGGCCATTGCAATCGGCCCCGTTTCTTTGGGCGTTTCACTCGTCGCGCCGTCGGCCGCCGCATCTTCGGTCGATTTTGCGGCCGTGGCTTCGCCGCTTCCGTCGCCGGCCGCGGATTCGCCTTCCGCCAAAACGCCGGGCAACGGGGCTTCGGGTTTTTCCTCGAGCGGCTCCGATTCCGCAGGCAACGGCGGCGCAGCTTTTGGCGCGGCTGGTTTCGGCGCCGCCATATACACGACGATCTTTTCGCCCGGCGTCAACACGCTGCTTCGACTTCGATGATTGATGCGTTCGAGCATTCCGAGACTCAAACCATAACGCTTCGACAAACCTCGCCACGTATCGCCTTCGCGCGCGACGACTTCCATACGCTTGCGCCCCTTGAGGCTTTCGAAGTGTTCGAAAAATTCCGGCGATCCGACCGCGAGCACCCGGGCATTTTCTTCTTCCGTGACGAGCGCGTGCGAAAACTGTGCCGATTTCGGGACAAACGCCTGGAGCACCATTCCGTCATGCAATGACGCCGACGGGTCGAGCACGTTCCAGCGACACAAGTCACCAAGCGA
>CAYSYX010000301.1:0-1727 GCA_964435055.1 uncultured Polyangium sp.
ATGGACGGTCGATGTGTTGGTTGGTCCAGACAACCAGACCAAACGATACACGTGCAATTTTCTTTATACCTGCGCCGGTTATTATCGATATGACGAAGGGTACACGCCGGTTTTTCCGGGTCGCGACGATTTCCAAGGCCAAATCATTCACCCGCAACATTGGCCGGAAAACTTGGATTACCGCGGCAAACGCGTCGTCGTGATCGGCAGCGGAGCAACCGCTATGACGCTCGTGCCTTCGATGTCCGACGACGCCGAGCATGTCACGATGGTGCAACGTTCGCCCACGTATGTTTTGTCATTGCCGTCGGTGGATCGCGTCGCCAACAAATTGCGTGAACTTTTGCCGCTGAAAACAGCAGGCGCGATTGCCCGTTGGAAACAAGCCACCTTGGCAACAGCGTTTTACCAAGTAAGCCGCCGAGCACCCAATGCGATGCGCAAAATCCTGCGAAAAGGCCTCGAAGTGGGTTTGCCTGCGGACTTCGACATCGATAAGCATTTCAATCCGCAATATGCGCCGTGGGACCAACGCTTGTGCGTCATTCCAGACTCCGACCTTTTCCGCGCCATTCGCAAAGGCAAAGTGTCGATCGTGACCGATCGCATTCGTACGTTTACGAAGACGGGCATTCTGTTGGAATCGGGAACCGAGCTTCCCGCAGACATCATCGTGACGGCCACAGGCCTGCAATTGCTCGCGTGCGGCGGTATTTCGGTCGTTGTCGACGGTCAAGCTGTCGACATAACGAAATCCCTCATTTACAAGGGGCTCATGATTAGCGACATTCCCAATTTCGCGTTGTGCGCGGGATATGTGAACGCATCGTGGACGCTGCGCGCCGAGCTTTCGACGAATTATGTGTGTCGCCTTTTGAAGCACATGGACAAACACGGTTATCGGCGATGTGTACCTCGCGCGGATGAAAACACCGTCGGGACGCGACCGCTCTTGGATCTGAGCGCAGGATACGTGCAGCGAGCCGCCGACAAATTCCCGAAACAAGCGGAAAAATTGCCGTGGTATTACCCGCAAAACTATTTCATCGATTCGGCCGTCATGCGCCTCGGAAAGGTCGACGACGGCGTGATGAAGTTTTCCGCAGGGTAGGACGGCTTCGCCCGGTAAAACTCAGCCTAAACAGAAGCGCGACCGCGAAATGTCGCCACGAGCTGCTCCGAAGCCGTGTACGGATCCGTTTCACGCTTGGCGACGGCCAAGGCTACTTCATCGATACGCGCCCCCAAATCGGCCACCGCGGCATCGAAAAGGGCGCCTCGAAGCTCCGTTTTCATCGCTTCACACAACCGTTCGTAACGCCGAGCTTTCCCCGCTTCGGTTTCCATCAGCCACGTTCGGTGCGTTTCGAGTTTGGCGAGAAGATCGGCAATGCCTTCGTTGCGTGTGGCGACCGTGCGCACGAGCGGCGGAATCCATTTGTCCTTGTCATGACGAACCACTTGTTTCGCCACATCGAGCGTACCCGCGGTATGCCCGCGCGAATGCACGCCCGCGCGGACGACTTCACCGCCCAGCGCAATCATCAATTCGAGGTCCCGTACGGTCGCGTCCGCGCCGTCGCGATCCGCCTTGTTCACCGCAAAAGCATCGGCGCATTCGAGTAACCCGGCCTTGATGGCTTGCACGTCATCGCCAAGTCCCGGCGCCATCACGATGAGCGTCGAATCTGCGGTGCGGGTAATCTCGAGTTCGTCTTGCCCAACAC
>CAYSYX010000301.1:1737-10365 GCA_964435055.1 uncultured Polyangium sp.
GCCGAGCGCGTCGAGCGCCAAGTCACCGCGCCGGTCCGCACCCCACGCGTCGAGAATGCGGACGATATCCATCGCTGACCGCGACAAACCTCCGAGGGCTCCGCGCGTGGCGACGGAACGAATGAAGACCTCGGGATCGGTCGCGTGGGCTTGCATGCGAATGCGATCGCCCAAGATGGCGCCGCCCGAGAAGGGACTCGTCGGGTCGATGGCGACGACGGCGACCTTGTTCTTTCGCGCTCGAAACGCCGCAATGAGCCGGTCGGTGAGGGTGCTTTTGCCTGCGCCGGGATTGCCGGTCACGCCGATGATCCAGGCGCGACCGGTGTGCGGAAACAAATCGACCAGAATCTGCCGATAATCGCCGACGCGATCATCCACGAGCCTGCACGCACGTGCTGTCGCCCGAAGGTCTCGCGCGATGACTTTTTCGGCAATCGGATGCATCGTGTCGTCCCCGGTCAAACCCGACGCAAATCAGGTTGCTTCGCCAAGATGCGTTCGAACCAGGCCAGGGAGAGTTTTTCCTGGGCGCTGTTCGCGCGCAACCGAGCTGCCAAATTGCGGAAGTCGACATTGTCGATGGGTTGGTCCTGGTTATAGCAGGTAAAGACAAACTGCTCTTTGCCCGTCGCGGGATCCACCCAACGCTGCAAGCATTGTGCGCAAACCTCTTTCATCATGCATTGCATCGGCGAGTTGATGCTCGCAATGGCCAAGTGCTTCGGATTGAGGTGCGGGGCGAGCACGCCGTGCCGCGCTTCACGCACGGCGTTCATCATCTTGTCCGAGCCAATCGCGATGATGTGGCTCACCTCGGACAACTTGAACATCTCGCCGCCAAGTCGTCCTTCGGCGTAGGCGATCATGGCTTGCACGATGTTGCCGCGGAAATGGCGATCATCGGGGCGTTGCGGTTCAATCGCGACCCCGGCGTCGGTGCAATAAATGACTTGGTCCGTCGCGGCTTCGATCTCTTCACGCTTGAAGATATCCGCGCCATTTCGATAACCCGCAAAGTACACGACGTTGTCGCCGCGAGCTTTGAGCGCCTTGGCAATGGAGAAAAGCACCGCATTGCCCAAGCCACCGCCGGCCAACAAAACGGTTTGTCCGGACGGAATATGCGTCGGCGTGCCGGTCGGCCCCATGACGACCACGCGTTCGCCGACCTGCAACGACGACAGCAGTCGCGTCGAGACGCCCATTTCGAGCGCAATGAGCGACAGAAGGCCTTTCTCTTTGTCCACCCACGCGCCCGTGAGCGCGATGCCCTCCATGGTCAAACGGGTGCCATCGACGACGCGCGACGAAGATTCGAAGTTTTGCAATCGGTAAAACTGGCCCGGTTCGAATCGACGAGCCGCCGCGGGTGCGCGAACGACGACATCGACGATGGTCGACGTGAGTCGTTCAACCCGGACAACCACCGCTTGGAATTCGTCATCGAGTTTTGCAAAGAGCGCGCGGGCCTTCGCATCGCGCTCCGAATGCGACGTTTCACCCAGTCGCGCGATGTCTCGGGCAAACAGCGCCGTCACATGCGGATACGCGTCTTTGGCGCTCGCCATGGCTTTGACGACGCTGCCCGCGTAATGCGGATGATTGTCGCCGTAAAAGCTGACGGCATGTTCGCCGTCGTTGAAGCTCGTGAAAAACCCTTCGCGCGCATCCGCCACGGGCTCGACGACGAGTTTGCCCTCGGCATCCACGGTCGCTCGGTGCGGAAGGAAATACTGACGGCGTTTGTCGTACTGGAACACGCCGGGGTTTTCCTTTTCGTACATGACGTTCGGGCTCGTGCCCGCAGCCACGCACACCGCACGCGCGGGAAGCTCGACGAGTTCGCCCGTAGCCGACCACGCACCTTTTTCGTCCACCCGCTGACGCTCGAAGACCATGCCGCGGACATGGCCGCGTTCATCGAGCAGCGCTTCGACCGGCGCCATGTTCTCGATGTAGCGCACGCCTTCTTCAAGCGACTTTTCGACCTCTTCGTGGTTGAGGCGATACGCCGGTGAATCAAGCACGCGCTTGCGGTAGGCGATGGAAACGCCGCCCCACGCATCGATGAGCTTCTGCAAGTTCGGGCTGCGTCCTTCACGCGCCGCGAGATCGCGTTCCGCCTTGATTGCCGCTGCATGCGCGCGTTGCTCCGCGATGAACTCGCGCTCTTCTTCATCGAACATCGCCATCACGGACGCTTCCCCGCGTTCCGCAATCAGCGTCGACAAACGTGCTTCGGTCTTTTCGACTTGGACGATGTAATACGCGATGAGCTCGGTGGCCGTATCGATCGCGGTCAAACCTCCGCCGATGACGATCGCCGGCAAACGCACTTGCATGTTGGCCAAAGCCGAATGCTTGTAGGCACCGGTCAACTGCAAGCCCATGAGGAAATCGCTCGCTTTGCGAATGCCTCGCGCCACGTTGTTCTTGAGCGGAATGAGCGTCGGTCGGCCGGCGCCGGCGGCGATCGCGACGTGGTCAAACCCAAGCTTGAACGCGTCCTGCAAATCGATTGTCCCACCAAACCGCACGCCTCCGTAAGCGCGGAAATGCCGATGTCGCGCGAGCGTGATGTAGAGCGCGGTGAGGAAGTTTTTGTCCCAACGAACCGTGATGCCGTATTCGCTCACGCCGCCAAACCCGAGCAAAATGCGTTCGTCCAGCTCGGTGTAGAGCTTCTGGAAGTCACGCACGGGGCGGGGAGGGGAATCGTACGAGCCCGTAAGTTCAACCGGCAGCGGCTCAATCTTGAGCCCGTCGATCGCCGCGACGGCAAACCCTTCGACACTCAAATGGTGCGCCAACGTGTAACCGGCCGGCCCGAGGCCCACGACCAGAACGTTGCGCCCGATGTACGGTCGCGGATGCGGGCGATGCACGTTGAGCGGGTTCCAGCGGGCGAGCAAACCGTAGATCTCGAAGCCCCAAGGCAAGGCGAGTACGTCCGTCAAAACCGTCGTCTCGACCTGCGGAATGTTAACGGGTTGTTGCTTCTGATAAACGCATGCCTTCATGCAGTCGTTGCAGATGCGGTGACCCGTTCCGGGGAGCATGGGATTGTCGATACAAACCAGCGCGAGCGACGCCACGGAATCACCTTCGCGACGCATCAAATGCATCTCGCTGATCTTCTCGCCGAGCGGGCAACCGTCGAGGTTCACGCCGAGCGGGTTTTTCTTGATCGCTTTGGTCTTGTTGTCGCGCAAGCCCTTCGAACACGAATCCTTGTCGCGATCGTGGCAGAACAAGCAGTAATCGACTTCGCGCTCGGCATCGACCGCGGTGCCACGACGATCGGTCAGGGCAAACCCATCGCGATGGCGACGCTCGTGTTCATGTCCGACAAACAGCTCGGGGAGCTTCTCGTCGGCCCGACGCAACCGCACGAGGTTCTGATGGTCAATCGAAACCGGTGCGGCGAGCGACGCCCATTTGGCCGCAGGATCGTGATGATCGGCTTTGCGCGCGACGAGCCACGCTTCGATCGCATCGAGGGCAAACGCAATGACCGCGCTGTCCTCGGCATCCGAAGGTTTGTCACCCGATACGGCGATCGCTTTCGCCGCCACCGTGGCCAAAAGCGCATCCCCGGCAATCGCCGCTCGAACAGCCGCCGCTCGAGCATGCAGTTCATCCGTCCAAACAGCTCCGCCGGCTTTTGCCGCCTTACGAGCAACCGCATCGACTTCGAAGAGGTGCAGCGTCGCCTCGGCGATGGCGAGTTCTTCTTCGAGGGATCCACATTCGAGCAAGCTCGCGGGCGCTCCAGCAGCCACGAGCGCGCGATGCGCGGCATGCTTCGCTTCCACCGCCGTTCCCGTCCACGACTTACCGGCGTTCGGCTTGAACACACGCGCCTTGGCAAAGTCCTTCTTGAAGGCCCAAAGCGGCGAACGTCCCGTCGCTGCATCTCGCAACGCCTGCGCTTCACGTTCCACACCGAAGAGCCGCGCCACGAAACGCGACAGATGCGGAGCACCGGCCAAGAGAGCCTCGGATGTCGCTTCCGGACCCATGCCCTCGCCAAGACACGCTCGGTATGCGTTGAACCGGGCAAACGCTTCGGGATCCTGCGCCTCGAAGTACGCGAAAAACCGATCCGTCAGTTCGGCAAGTCGTAGGGGGTCAAAGAGATCTGCATAGACGAACCCGGGTTCACCAAGCACAAGCTCGTCCGGGCTCGACGTGCCGCTAACCCAGGAAGAGAAGTCGACTTGAAGACCGTTTTTCATGACCAACATACCTCGGAACGAATCGGCGAACCGTGAATTTGAAGCCGGAAATCCCAGCGTTTCTTGACGATCCGAGCGTTGGATCGTCAGCTACGCGGGCGTCTCTATAGTCCGCTGTTCGGAAAACAGCCACCTTGCAACGCAGCGCTCGCAAGCATGGTGATTGCGACGCGGACCGCCTCATGTAATGCGCCGCGTTCATCGAGCGCAAGCGCATGATTTGCCGACGATTCGTTCAAAAGCGAACGGCTTTACGCAGAGGTTCGAGGCGACCGACACCGCACGTGATCCGCAGCGTCAATTGTTCACGAAGTCTCAGAACTTCAGGCGTTCGATCGTTCGCGTGGACATCTTGCCGGCAACGATATCGGGATCACGCATGAGCGCTTTGTGCAGCGGGATGTTCGTGCGAATGCCACCGACGATGAACTCGTCAAGGGCACAGCGCATGCGCGCGATCGCTTCGGCGCGCGTGGCTCCGTGCGTGATGAGTTTCGCGAGCATCGGGTCGTAGTTGTTGGGCACGCGAATGCCGCCGTAGACGCCGGAATCGACGCGTACGTTGCGCCCGCCCGGCGCGTGATATTCCGTGATGAGCCCGGGCCATGGGGCAAACGTACGGGGATCTTCAGCGTTGATGCGGCACTCGATCGCATGACCGCGCAGTCCAAGTTCTCGTCCGCTCGGAAGGTTGACGTCCTCGCCTGCTGCGACCCGAATCTGCGTTTCGACGAGATCGATGCCGGTGATGAGTTCCGTCACCGGGTGTTCGACCTGCAAACGCGTATTCATTTCCATGAAGTACAGGTCGCCCGTTTCATCCATGAGGAACTCGAGCGTTCCGAGGGACGTGTAGCCTGTTTTTTCGAGCGCCACGCGGCACATATCGCCAAGAGCACCGCGTTTGTCCGCGGTCATGACCGGGCTCGGGGCTTCCTCGACAACCTTTTGGTGGCGCCGCTGGAGTGAACATTCGCGCTCACCGAAGACCAAGACTTTGCCCGGTTTGACGCCGAGGATTTGCAGTTCGATGTGGCGGGGTTCTTCGATGAACTTTTCGAGATAGATGTCCGAGTTCTTGAAGCCTGCCATCGCTTCCGCCGTGACGGTTTCGAAGGACGAACACATATCGGACGGGCTGCGAACGATGCGAATTCCACGTCCGCCACCACCGCCTGCCGCTTTGAGGATCACGGGGTAGCCGATGTCGGCAGCTTGCGCGGCAGCCTCGGCCGCATCGCGAAGAATTCCGGTTCCGGGGAGCAGGGGCAAACCATGACGACGCGCTGTTTCACGCGCGGAAGCTTTGTCGCCCCAGAGGCGCATGAGTTCCGGCGTGGGACCGATGAACGTGAGGCCGCAACGTCGACACAATTCGGCAAACTCGGCGTTTTCCGAGAGAAACCCATACCCGGGATGGATCGCATCCGCGCCGGTCATCTCCGCGGCCGCGAGGATCTGCGGCATGTTCAGATAACTTTTGCGCGGTTCGGGCGGACCAACGCACACGGCTTCGTCGGCAAAGCGAACATGCAACGCGCCGGCGTCGACGACCGAGTGAACGGCCACGGTACGAATGTCGAGCGCCCGGCACGCACGAATGATGCGGAGAGCGATCTCACCTCGATTGGCGATGAGGATTTTGCGGAACAAGGCCCTGATCTCCTCGGATCTGCGCTTCGAGCGAGATCACGGTTTGCGAATGCGGAAGAGCTTCATCCCGAACTCGACCGGTCTGCCGTTCTGCACGAGCACTTCTTCGATGATGCCGTCGCATTCCGCTTCGATTTCGTTCATGAGCTTCATCGCTTCGACGATGCACACGGTTTGTCCGGACTTCACCATATCGCCGACCTTGACGAACGGCGGTTTCTCAGGACTGGGAGCGGAATAGAACGTCCCGACAAACGGGGAGGTGATGAACTCGTCCACAGGTCTCTCGCCGGGAGTCGCATCCTTGGACGGATTGGCCGTGGGTTGAGGTGCCGCGACGAACTGGGCGGGTTCTTGTCTGGCGGGAGCAAAAGACGCTTGGCCTCGAACGAGACGCAGCCGCACGTGTTCGTCTTCGAATTCGAACTCGGTGACGTCGCGCTTCTCGAGAAGGCGAAGCAGCGCTTGGATCTGTTGTAGGTCGATGTTCATGCGCACCGTGACTCGAGATGAAGGGCAGCGAGACGAGAGCGTACTCGTTGCGTCTTGGAAATCGGGTGCACTTCTAGCGGAAGAAGACGAAAAAGAAAGAGTGTTGTCGTGCGTTGAGATTTACGCGGATCGATGATCGAGGTGATACAGCAGTCCGAGCAATCCGAGCACGTACGACGCAGGGCCGAAACCGCTGACGGAGCCCACGCATGCGGCGGCGGTGATCGAGTGATGGCGAAAGGATTCGCGCGCGGCGATGTTCGTGAGATGCACCTCGACGACGGGCAGACCGCTCGCCCGAATCGCGTCGTGAAGTGCGACGGACGTGTGCGAATACCCGGCGGGATTGAACACGACGCCGACAAACCCATCGTCGGCGGCGCGTCCAACGCGGGTGATCAATTCGCCTTCGTGGTTTGACTGGAAGAACTCGACGTCGACGTTCTCACCCGTCGCGACGGCACGCACCGCTTCTTCGACATCGGCGAGCGTGGTCGTGCCGTACACGGATGGTTCGCGTTTGCCGAGACGATCGAGGTTCGGTCCGGAAACGACGAGAACGCGTCGACGCGATGGGGAAGTCAGGCGAGCTCCTTGAGCAGCAACGGTGCACGGGTGCGGAGCATGTATCGCGCTTTGCCGAGGTTGCCGTCGGGGCGAAGGGAAAACGCGATGAAGTAGTTGTTGCCGAGGACGCGGATGAGCGTGGTGACTTTCGCCGCTTGAATCGCGACTTCCGCAGTATCGCCAGCTTCGAGCATCTGTGCGGCGCGCTGGATCGACTTCAACACGACGCTGAACTCCGCGCCGATGATGTTGATGTCGAACGGAGCGTCCGGTTTCGAATAGCTGTCGACGGTGATGCCCTCGAAGTCCATCAGGAGGCTTGCAAGGCCACCTTCAGTCCCGTCGACGACCTCCTTGAGGACGTTTTGAAACATGGAGGGAGACGTTAGCGAACCCGGAGCAAACGGGAAAGACAAAGGCAAGAAGAGATGCGTTGATCCGGAAAAATAGGGATTTGTCCGATGACTCGACCGGCCTGGGTACGTCGGGGACCGCGTGTTTTTTTTGCCTCTTGCATCCCGAAAGCATCCGAGCGATTCCCGCACCTACGGGCCCGCCTAAGCACGCTTGACCCTCATCCCCGCTAACGGCTAACGTGCGGCGCGACAGGATGGCGACGACGCGAGGTCGAACGTGAAGGGGTTGGTCGGCGCAGCAGCGTCCTCAAAGTCCTTCGTCCGCTTGGCTTCATCTTCAACAACGAAGACATGTCGTGGTCATACCTGGTTTGTCCACGCGTAACCGATACCGACGAAGGACGGCCCAACCACAATGCGTGCACGAGCTGGGGATCCTCCCCGCACGATGCCTCAAAAAATCCTCGCAGGTCGCGCCGCGGATCCGGCACTTCGAGGGGATCTCGTTCAGGTCAAAGTCGACCAGATCATCCTCTCGCGCAGTCCCGGACGAACCCTCGGCGAGGCCCTCGCACTCGGCATGAAGAAAACGCCTGTCGAGTTGGCGGTGGCGTATGAAGGCACGTGCGTGAGCGACGCGAAATCGCTCGCTGAAATTGCCGACGGCGCTCCGCGCGCCGTCTCGCCGGAATTTCCCGCCCACAATGTGCCGATCGCGCGTGGAGGTATCGGGTTTCCTGCCCCCGTTCACCTCGAACGTTTCGCCGCTCCCGCAAGGTTCGCTTTGACAGACGACCTGCGCCTCGCTCCCGTCGGCGGCATCGGGATGTTTACCCTCGTGGTTTCTCCCGCCCAACTCGGCCAAGCATTGGCGACAGGATCCACGTGGGTGCGCCCGCCGCGCAGCGTGCAGATTCATCTGTCCGGGCGCGTGCGCCCCTTCGTGTGTGCGCGTGACGTGGCCCTCGAACTCCTGCGCCGCAACCTCGACGACATCGTTCGCCGCATCGAAAAAGAACACGCCGCTCCCGTGGTGCTCGAGTTTGCCGGGCCCAGCGCTCGCCTCATCTCCGTCGCCGATCGCGCCGTCCTCTGTGGCATCGCCCCGCAAGTCGGAGCCGCTGCCGCGCTCTTCGTGAGCGATGAAAAAACGGAAGTGTTCCTCCGCGATCAACGCCGCTCGAAAGCGCACCGCGCGCTCGTTCCCGATCCGGGCGCTCCTTGCGAAGAAGTCATTTCCATCGATCTCGCGACCGTCGATCCGCTGCTCATGGATGAAGCAGGCGTGGTTCGTCCCGTACGTGATCTCGCGGGCAAAC
>CAYSYX010000301.1:10375-11469 GCA_964435055.1 uncultured Polyangium sp.
TCAGCCAAGTCATCCTCGGCGGAGACTCGGGCGCGACGCTCCGCGACATGCTCGCGGCCGCGATGCTCCTGAAGAGCAAGCGCGTTCCTTCACGTCTCGATTTCATCGTTGCGCCACCTTCGCGCCAGGTGCTCGAAGTCCTCGCCCAAACCGAGGGCCTCGTGGATCTCGTCGCGACAGGCGCACGCATCATCGAACCGGATCGACGCATCACGTCGGGTGATTTGTACCCGCCCGCGACAAACGGTTTGTCGCTGCGTACAGCCGATCCGGCGCCGCGTATTCCGGGCGCACCGTCGTTCGTCGTGGCCAGCGCCGAAACGCTCGCCTACGCCGTCGCGACAGGCGCGGTTGGTGATCCGAGGTCGTTCAAGCGACCCGTTCGCGTCACGGTTCCACGCGCGTTGCCCACGGATGACGTGCTCGTGCTGCGCGACAAAAAAGGCGAGGGGACCGTGTCCGGAAAAGCCCCCGCGCTCGCGAAACTCGTTCCGTGGAAAACCGCGGCGACGCTCAACGTGGTCCAAGGCATTCGCCACACGCCCAGCTCCGTCGCGGTTGGTCCAAGTGCAACCCCGGCGCCGGCTGCGGACACCGGCATCGCGTTGGTGCTCGGCTCCGTCGATGAAGTTCGCTCGGCCGCCGATGCGCTCATCGAGCTGACCAACCTGCGCGCCGTGATCGCGCCGCTCGTGCCGAGCGCGTACGCGACGCTCTTCGCCAGTGAAGGCATCGCGGTGTTCCGCACGAACCAAGCGACGCTCGAAACGCTCGCCAAAGAGAAGACGCTGGCACTTCCCGAACCGGCGCAATGGGGCGACAAAGTCAAAGCAACCGTTGGTGAACAAACGGTCGACTTGACGTGGCTTGCCATCGGCCCCGAACGCGCATGGACGCACGCCGGCAGTTCACGCCCCGCGCCGACGACCAAGGCCGCGAAGAGCTGAGAGCCGCCTACGGTTGAAGGGACTCTCTCACAACTCGGAACCGTCCGTCATTTCGCAGGAACGCGTGGGGTTAAAACCCCACGCTACACAATCGAAGTCCGCACTTCGTGCGGACTGGGCATCGTTCATCAGATTTGATCTCGCCAT
>CAYSYX010000302.1:0-11468 GCA_964435055.1 uncultured Polyangium sp.
CTTTTGGGTTCCCGGTGTATTTGGCGGTAATGCCCAAGGTATCGACGGCGTCGCGTCCGATGTTTTTCACGAAAGACCCGGGACGATCGAACGTGCGTCGTTCGTGCTGTCTTTGGTAGGAAAAAGCAATGCGTCCGAAATGTCCCCAGGAACCGAGCGGTCCTTCGGCGGCAAGATAAGCCAGCGATCGAAATTGCTCGTCGTATTTCAAGCAATCGCTGATCGGAGCAAACGGAGGCGGGCATTGATCCGTACGCGGAGAATCGTATTGACGATACAAATACGTCGCGGCAATGAGGCGTTTTCCGCCGGACAGTCCCAAGACAAACCGAGCGTCTCCCGTGACTTCTCGAAACCCCGTGCCGAGTTGCGTTCGGCCGTCGGGAGCGAATACCGGAACGAGCGGCAATTTGCCGTCGAGCGGATTGTAAACGGGACCTGCGCTTTCAAGTCGCCCGGCCTCTCGACGTCCAAGACCACCGAGAAATCGCAGGCGCTTGCCGATGCTCGCGTCGACCTGAAAACGATGCGAAAAGTCGTTGTCGGCGGAGGCGTAACGCGCGGTTGCGCGCGGACGCACGGAAAATCGTTTGGCGGAAAGATCCACCGTGGGTTCGACAGGATGCGCATCGAGCACCCCGCCGATGGCGTCGGAGCCATGGCGCGTGGACGAACCGCCGCGCATGACGTCGATATGGTGAATCGTGTGGGCGTCGAGCGTGAAAAAATATTGATTCGGGCCTTGTCGATAAAGACTCGTGTTCATCCGAATCCCATCGAAAAGCATGACGGTTTGTTGGCCCGTACGCCCGCGAAGAAATGCCGAACCTTGTCCGTGCGCGGTCTGTTGCACGAAGACTCCGGGCTCATAACGAAGCGCATCGGGCGCGGACCTGGGCAGTCGTTCGTCCATGTCCCGACGGTCGACGCGCGATCCAGGTCGGTCTTCAGCCGGCTTCGGCCCGTCCTGCGAACCTTGGACGACGACTTCCAGGGGCTTGGAATCATCCCCGCGCGCGGGGGTCGTTGCCAAAACGAGAACGAGAGCCACGGGCGAAGCGAACCGGACAAACCCGTGGCGGGTCGGTGGTCGAGCGTCGCTCAGAGGGTCACCGGAAGCAACGGGTGCGTCTCGTCAAACGCTTCTTTCGACTTCACAACCCCGCTCGCACGTTCGGTCTCCGCCTTGTCTCCGAAGACGCGGATGGTTTTTCCGCGCAGTTCCGTTTGAACCGTTCGAGTTCGTACGATCGATGCGTCGCGCGCGTCGACTTCATCGAGCGGAATTTCCGCGAGGACTTTGGGAGCCGGTCCGGAGAAATCGATGGGCACGATCGCGCCGCCGGTCCATGTGCCGTCGTTTTTCGAGAAACGTTTCGTGGCCAAGAAGATCGTTTGACCATCAACGATATAAGAACGCACGTCGAGCAGTCCGTCGATCGTGACGACCTGGGTTTGTCCTTCGTGATGCAGCGCCACGGGACATTGACCTTCCGTGCACACGATGTACCCGACAAACTTTCCCGAGGCCGTTCGATGTCGTTGCAACGCGTTGTCGCATTCATAACGCTGCCATTTCGCGCCGGATTGCTTGATGGCGTCACAGAACGTCGCGACGTTGGGCACGTCAATGGTTTCGCCGAGGTCTTTTGTGAAGATGTAAAGCTCTTCTCGGCTCGGCCAGCGACTGAATAAAATCATGTCGCTATCACGCGTCGTAACGACACCGTCGACTTTTTCTTTCCAGACGAGGTGCCCTTTGGGTTCTCCTTTTACATAGACGAGATCGCCTTTACGGAGGACCGCCATCGGCTCTTTCGTCGGGCGCAGGCCATTGAGACAAGGCGCGACATCCGAAGCGACGACGGTCATTTTTTCGGTCGTCGGAGCTGCGGGAGTTTCTTTCTTTTTGCCGCAGCTCGCCAGTAACGTGACGGCCAATAGGGCAGGCGTCCAAGTGCGGAGATGGTTGAGGCGCATAAACGGTCTTCGCGAGACCATATCAAGAAGATCCGCTTGACGTCGAGCGGTGACGAAGGTCTTCTGACAATGAGGTCCGGGCGAGTCCTATTCGCTCTCATGCCTTGGGTTGGAAGGTTGCGATGAATCGTAGCTTCAAATGGTCGTATCTTGCGCCGTTGCCGATGGTTCTTTTGGCGGCGTCGCCTGCGTCGGGACAAACCAAAACATTTACGCTCGATCCTGATTTCGATAGCGGCACGCTGACCAACACGCAGCACAACCCGTCGAATCAGATCGTGCTTGGACGAACCCCGGTCTCAAAAACCACGATTGTTTGGGCCACCAACTATCGTTATGGCTGGGTCGTACGGTTGGATTCGACGACCGGGAAACAGACCGGACGGTACGACGCGGCGCTCGTGTCGATCAACGGGCAAGCGACGGGAGCTCAGGCCTCGAAGACGTATTGCGACTTCGGGACGGTGGGCAATTGTCCCGGTCGCGTCGCCGTCGATACGCGCGGCGACGTTTGGATTGTCAATCGCGCCTTCGGCAAACAGGGAACGTTTTCCAAGTTCTCCGGCGATTTGGCCCACTGCATCGACCGTAACAACAACGGCGTCATCGACACATCGAAGGACATGAACAATGACGGGATCATCAATCCCGACGATCCGACCGAGTTTTTCGGACAGAACGACGAATGCATTTTGACGACGATTCCCGTGGGTCCGACGAACATGTGGCCGCGTGGCGTCGCCGTTGATCGACGTGGAAAAATCTGGGTCGGCACGCATCAAGACGGCAAGATTTATAGGTACAATCCGGACGAACCCGTCGCCCTCGAAGCGACCGTGACGGTCGGCGGCAATCCGTATTCGCTCGCGACCGGCGGCGGTTATGTTTTCGTCTCGAGTTCGTCCGGTGGAACTCGACGCGTCAACATCGACACGCTTCAAGTGCAGACGGTCAACTGTCCGGGCACGTACGGCATCGTGGCGAGTCCGGACGGAAATTCCGCCTATTTGGGCAGCTACTTTGCCGGCAGCGCGGGTTGGTACAAAGCGGACTTCGTCGCCAACACGTGCACGTTTTATGCGGGTCCCAGTCGCACGACCGCGATGACGCTCGACCTGAACTTGAATGTTTGGAGTGCCAACTATGACGCCGGGACCCTCTCGAAGTACACGAACACCGGCACGTTGCTCGGGACGTACGCGGCCGGGTCATTGCCGCATGGTTTGTCCGTTGACTTCCAGGGCAACATCTGGGGCATCGTGCACGGGCCGACCCCGCACCACATGATCAAGCTCAATCCCAATACGGGCGCGACGATCGCGTCGCCGTCGATTGCGGGGCCCGGCGCCTACGATTACGACCCGTACATCTACAGCGATTTCACCGGTGTGCAGGTCGATCGCATCGCTCCGTATACGCGCGTCGGGAGCTGGGACGGGATTTACGACGGCGGTGTGCCGAATATCCCGTGGAGCAAGGTCGTTTGGAATACCGAACCTCAAGCGTCGATTCCGACGGAGACGTCTCTTCAGGTCTTGGCGCGAGCGGCAAATACGCTCGCGGAGCTCGGCTCGGCACCTTATACGGTCGTGACAAACGGCGGCATGTTGTCCGGGATCAAGGGGCGATACGTTCAAGTTCGTACGGAATTGAAAGGTCCCGGGTTCTTGACGCCGGTCATGTCGGACGTATCGGTGACGGGTCCTTGTGCGCAGCTCGGCGAAGGGTGTTGTGTCAAGGACAGCGATTGCAACGACAACATTGCGTGTACGGCGGATCTTTGCCCCGTGCCCGGCGGAGTATGCGTGCATCCGCAGATTCCGAATTGTTGTGTCATTGATGGCGATTGCGATGATGGCAATCAGTGTTCGGTGGATACGTGCCCGACGCCCGGTGGATTGTGCAGTCACGCGGGGATTCCCGGCTGCTGCAATTCGAATGCCGATTGCGCGGACAATAACCTGTGCACCGCGGATATTTGTTCGGGGGCCGGTGGAATGTGCTCGCATCCGTTGATCAACGGGTGCTGCAATAACGACCTCGATTGCACGCAAGGCAATCTCTGTTCGGCGGCGGTTTGTTCGGGTCCCGGCGGGACGTGTTCGGGCGGCGCGATTCCGGGTTGTTGTCAAACGGACGCCGATTGCGCGGATGCGAATTTGTGCACGGTCGACGCGTGTGATTTGGCGAATCACACGTGCACTCACGCCTTGCAACCGGGTTGCTGCAATGCCGACGGCCAATGCAACGACGGCAATGTTTGCACGACGGATACGTGTTCGGGCCCGGGTGGCGTGTGTGTTTATAAAGGCGTTCCTGGATGCTGCACGCCGAATGATCCCAAAGTGGGAACGTCCTGCGACGAACCCGTGCCGCCGAATGACAAACCCCCGTGCAAAGCCGGAACGTGGGCTTGTGTGAATGGTACCTTCGAATGCCAGGGCGGCGTCAAACCCGAGCTCGATATCTGCGACGGCCTCGATAACAACTGCGACGGTGAAGAGGATTTGCCCTCGCCGTGTCCTGCGGGAACGAAATGCACGTTGGGCGTGTGCGCGCCTCCGTGCAAGACCGGCGAATTCCCATGCCCCGGCGGCCAGCAATGCGTCAATGATTCGTGTGTGCCCATCGATTGCAGCTTGATTACGTGTCCGCAAGGAACCGTTTGCGTCGAAGGTATGTGCGTATTGGGCGACGGCGGCGCGCCGACGGGTTCGTCGAGCAGCTCGGGTTCGGGTTCGAGCTCGAGCTCGGGTTCGAGTTCGGGCGGCAATGGCGGCAATGGCGGCAATGGCGGCAATGCAGCGTCGTCGTCGAGCGGCGGAACGTCGGGGATTTGGGGACAAGCGACGGGTGGCGGTGGATGCGTTTGCACGCTTTGGTCGAACGACTCGCGTGAAGCGCCGAAAGCGCCTCTGGCAATGGCAGCTCTTGCGTTGGCGGTAACGATGCGCCGTCGCCGAGGTCGGTAATGAAAAACCAATTGCGTGTATTTCTTGGTCTCGCGGCGGCGGCGTCTTTTATCGTCGGCGCCGCATCGTGTACGGACGAAGCGTATTGTTACGGAGGCAATTGCGGCGAAGTCGCCGCGGATGCCGGTCCCGATGTCAATACCGAACCGTGCGGCAACGGACCACCTTGTCCGGCAGGGCAATCGTGTTGTTTCGAGGCGTGCGTCGATACGAGCTCGGACATCTACAATTGCGGCGGTTGCAATGAATCGTGTCCGTTCGGCGTGAACGGCGGAGCGACGTGCACCAATGGCGTTTGTGGAGTCACCTGCAATCCGGGCTTCGACAACTGCAATCAATCGTTGATCGACGGTTGCGAAGTCAAATTGAGCGACGATGGCAAGAACTGCGGTATGTGCGGAGCGGCTTGCGAAGCGCCCAATGCCTTCGGCGGTTGTGAAAACTCGATGTGCACCGTCGGCATTTGCAAACAAGGCTTCGCCGATTGCAATGCTCAGATCCCGGACGGTTGCGAGGTGAACCTCGGCGGAGATCCGACCAACTGCGGCGGATGTGGAAACACGTGTTTCCCTGCGCCGAACTCGCAACCCACGTGTGAAGCCGGCGCATGTGTTTTTGGTCTGTGCGTGAACGGCTATGAAAATTGCAACGGCGAAATGCCGGATGGCTGCGAAGTGCACGTCGCCGCGGACCCCGTGAATTGCGGCGTGTGCGGAAACGTTTGTCCCGCCACTCCCAATGCCGCTCCCGGATGCAAGAATGGCGTTTGCGCCGTGGGCGCGTGTGATCCGGGATATGCCGATTGCGACTTCAGCATTTGGAGCGGTTGCGAAACCGAATTGGCGACGAACGTATTACATTGCGGCGGTTGCGGCAAAGTTTGTCCCGCGCCTCCCAATGGTATGCCCAAGTGCGAAGGCGCGATGTGCGCCGTGGCGGTATGCGATCCGGGATATGCCGATTGCGACGGCGTTTTTGCCAACGGCTGCGAAGTCAATTTGGCCAACAGCGCCGTGAATTGCGGCGCCTGCGGCAACGTTTGTCCTCCCGTACAAGGCGGCATGCCCGCTTGTGCCGGATACGTCTGCGGTATCGGCATGTGCGATGCCGGATATGCCGATTGTTTCGGCGGTACCGTCGACGGCTGCGAAACCGATACTCGCAGCGACGTGAACCATTGCGGCGGCTGTGGCATGTCGTGTCCTCCCGTGTCGAATGGCACGCGCGATTGCACCATGAGCGTCTGCGGAATCGGGATGTGCCAACCGAATTACGACGATTGCAACATGATGGCGGCCGACGGGTGCGAGGCGGCGCTGTTGACCGATAAGATGAATTGCGGAAGCTGCGGCATGGCGTGCGCCGATCCGATGAACGGCGTTGCTGCATGTGTCGACGGTCTCTGCAAGCTCGACACGTGCGCCGCCGGGTTTTCCGATTGCGACGGCAATCCCATGAACGGCTGCGAATTCGATACGCTGAACGATCCCAACAATTGCGGCGGTTGCGGCATTGTTTGCGGATCGGGTATGTGTGCGAATGCGACGTGTATGTGCAACAAGACCGCGCTCATCATCGCCGACGACAGCCCCACGGGAACGGCCGAATTGGCGATGGCTCTGACGAATGCCGGTTTCACCGTGACCACGACGGCCGTGCCTTCGTATCAATACAACGGGACAAACCCAAGCCCCATGGGATTCGGCGCCGTCCTCGTTTTGGCGGGTGGTCCCGGCAATACGTCATTCCAAACGGACATGCCCGCCGCCGGACAAACGGCGTTGCTCGATTATGTCAATACGAGCGGCAATGGGATCGTTTTGACCGAATGGGCTGCATATCAAGTCTTGGGTAATCGTTGGCAAACGCTCGCCCCGCTCGTTTTGCTCACGCGCGTCGGTGCGTACACCGGCCAAGTGAGTTACACGGTCGACCCGGCCTTCATGAATCACCCGATTTGGGCGGGTTTGCCCTCGACGTTCACCTTCGCATCCACATCGAACGTGGGGATCGCGAAAGCCGGAGCCGGTGTGAAGCGCGTTGCGGGCAGTCCGGACGCGATTGACGCCGTGGTTCTTCGCGACAGCCCCGTCGGGCGTGTCGTGCATATCGCTCATGCCGGCAATTATGCGCCCAATGGTTGGTCCAACACGAACATCAAGGCGCTCGTCTCCAACTCGGTCAACTGGGTTGCTCGTTGTCAATGAGCTTGCGCTGAGCCCGCTTACGGACAAACGTCTCCGAACCTCTTGACAAATCCCTCATTCGCGAGGATCTTCCGCGGCGTGACCGCGACTCGCATCATTCGACCTATCTGGCGTAGATTTCGCCCGCGCTGGCTCGCTCGTGCAGCTGCTCACGTGCGTGCGGGCGGTTGTGCGGCGATCGTGGACGAACGCGACGACGTTTACGTTCTATTGCCGGTGGATGCCAAAGGCAAAGTCCCGGAATTGCCGCGTTGGGCCTTGCTCGCCATTGAACATCGTCGAACGACGAGGGTCGCGGACGGGCCGGCCAAAGGCCTCGCCAGAGCCAAAATTCGGCCGCAATATGCCGGATCCGTCATGGATTGGTGCTCGCGTGACGCCATTCATGAAGGTTCTACCCGCACCTTCGAGCTCGATTGCATTGCATGTGGAGCTTGTTGTCACGATTCGAATGTGATCATGGACGAGGTCGATTTGGATCGATTTCGCAAGGCCGGGCGCAAGGATCTCACGACGTCCAAATACATCGTTCGCCATCAAGACGGCCGAATATCGTTACGTTTCGCCAAACCCGGACCGTGTCAATTGCAGGCAGCCGACAATCGCTGCACGATTTATGAAATCCGGCCCGATAATTGTCGTCGTTTCGTGACCGGCAGTGAAGCTTGTTTGGCGGCGCGCGAAGACACGCTCAAACTTCGCGACGGCGCCCCGTGGGAAGGGGATGTCGAAGTGGTTGATTTTCAGAATCCAGAATGAGTGGGGGGAACTTCCGTTTGACCAAGAATAACGATCCTCCATGCCGCAGACCACGACCAGCCACGTGACATTCGAGCCGCCTTACTTGGTGTATTGGCATTTGATCGGGCGCGTCGAAGAAAAACACGTGGTCGATATTTTTGCCAAACAGCTCGATTTCGCCCGAAAACATCCGCAGTTTTTCGTATTCACCAACGTCTCCCGCCTCGAATCCGTCACGCCCGGCGCCCGACGGGCAATGGCGGATGGCTCGTACGCGGACATTTTCGTTCCCGCCATTCGGGGAAGCGCGGTCATCGGAGCGAGTTTCCATTTCCAAGTTTTGGGATCGCTCGTTTATCGAGCTTCCAAGATGATTCACAAGCAATTGGATATCGACGTGCAATTTTTCGCCACCGAAGTCCAAGCCCGGGCTTGGCTTGAAAAACGCTGCCGGGACCTCGAATCGAAATCCGTCAAGTAATTCGTTTCGCGCGGCTCGAGCGCTTTGGGATGCGTTCGATCGTACTTACACGTTCGAGTTCGGATCTACGCTCCGCCGTTACGTCGACGAGTCAATCGTGGCGCAGTCGCCGGAGGTTCGTCCACGGGGGGCGGCGCATCCAACCATTCGGATTTGACGAAATCCATCAAAATCGAAGTGGCCGGCAGAGACCCATCAGGTGATTTTCGCTCGATTCCTTCCTTCCACAACGAATCGACGAGTTTCTCGGCATTGTCGAATAACGTTTGGGCGTTTCGCGAGAGCACACGCCATGCATCGCTGATGACGTCGTCGCCCGGCTCGTATCGCAAATAGCGCCGCGAAAACAGTCGATTGCAAAGAAACGCCATATTGTCATTGTTTGCCGCATAAATCATCGCCGGCAGAAGACGCGGGCGATTCAACAACCAATGAAACCAACCCCAATCCGAATCTTTTTCGTATGTGTCGAATTGATCGCCGAAGAAACGTCTCATGAGCGTTTCCGAGACATACACCGAGCGATTTTTTTCTTTGAGTCCCAATGACAAAATGCGAAAGCCCGTGCAGGCCTCCTCCAAACTCGACGATTTGGCTCGAGCCACCATAGCCTCCAAAGCCGGAGACAAATCGGATGCGGATGACGGATTTTGCGCGAGTTCTTCGGCCCTGAACCCACAGATCATCGCCGTACCTACGACGGCATTGAAACTCGAATCATTGGCGGTGATGACGCCGTCGACATATCGACGCCCATCGATATTGTGCAGAGGCATGTACATCGGCAATGCAGTCGTCGCCAAGAGCGCATCGACGATGTTTCGATCCACGGGGCAAAACTTCCCGAGTTTCAGGATGCTTTCGCCTTGCATATCGTCGACATTGAAGGACGTAATGGCGCAATCACGTTCGAGGTCGGCAAGTTTCATATCTCCAAATGCGTGCTCGAGGACCCGGCGTAGGGGCGAGGGATCCACCACCGCGCCCATACCGCTCAAAAATCGCAAAATCGAATAAGTCGTCGGTTGAAGCGCGCGAATCGTCGCATCGGAAAATGCAATGGCGTCATCCAGGACGTCCAGCGAAATACGTTTGGCTGTTTCGGGATCGCGCGGCAATCGAGACGCGAGAAATAGGGCGATGAGCGCGCCGTCCGAGGTGCCCGCAAATTGATGGGTCGAAGCCAGAAACCCCGGGTACGCTTGTTCGAGCCTGCGCAGCATGCGAATCTGCACGGGCGCCGCGGGGCCGCCATCGATTGCGAGAATTCGATAAAGACCATTCGTGTTGGTCGTCAATGGCGCCTCCCGCCGATCAACCGCTTCCATACGCGTTCGGCGGCGCCTTCGAAAGGTGTGTCGTTCGTACGCACCGCATAATAGGTATGGCTCGGCAAACCATCCAAGGGTTTTCCCACGAGGCCCGCAGGCAAGTGACAGAAATCGTTCACGATCGACAAACCTGTTCCCAGCTTGACGAGATGGATGGCGAGCGGCCAACCGCGCGCTTCGACGGCAATCTCCCAAGAAACGCCCGCATTCAGAAATACACTGTCCAGCGTGCGACGTTGCGCCGTTCCCGGAGGCGGGACGATGAGCGCGACGCCGGCGAGGTCTTCGAGTGTCAATCGAGGTTTTTGCGCCAATGGGTGCGCTTCCGGGAGCACCAACATTTGCCCCACGTCCGCGAGTTTTTCCGCGGTCATGTTCGCGGGAATCGTGGTCAAAGGTAAAACACCGATATGAGCCGCGCCCGTTCGCAATGCCGTCAAGGTGTCGTCGGCATCTCGGACCAGCAATTCAATCGGCGTCCGCGCATCCCGGACCGAACGTTGCACGGCTTCACCAATCAAATACAAATATGCACCTTCACCGGCACACAACACCACGTTCGCCCGCGCTCGACCCGTGCGAAATTCCTCCAACAAGGCCGCTTGTTCGGCGAGGTTTTTCTTGGCGAACGCTGCCAGGCGCGTGCCGGCTTCGGTCAAAACGATGCCTCGTCCGACGCGTTTGTACAGCTGCGTCCCCGCCGCCTCCGTCAGCTTTTGTACCTGCGCGAAAAGAGCCGGTTGCGACACGTGCAGCTTTCGAGCCGCATGCGTGAAGTTCTTATGCTCGGCAAAAGAAGCGAAAGCACGCAACCACGACGTTTCGAACATACTCCACCTACTAACACAATTCGTGATAGTTCATCCGATCTTACGAGTTCCGCGTGATGATTCCGGGGATTATGGTCCGTGCATCATGAACATCATTGAGAAAAGCAAAACACTTTCTTGGCTGCTTCGACATGGAGCGCGCGAAGCGGGCATTACCATGGACGCGGCGGGATGGACGCCGGTCGGCGAAGTCCTGCGATACCTGCGGATGAATCGCGCCGACCTGGAGGAGGTTGTCCGAACGAACTCCAAAAATCGCCTTGAAATCGTGAATGAACGAATTCGTGCTTGTCAGGGACATTCGACGGAGAATATGCCCGTGACGCTCGAAGCGCTCGAAGCGTCTTGGCATCTTTATGAAGCGGGCGGATCCCTCTTTCACGGCACGACGGTGGAAGCGACGGAACCCATTTCGCGCGAGGGGCTCATTCCGCAAAAACGGACGCACGTGCACTTGGCCCCGAGCCTCGAGAGCAAAGTGGGCAAACGATCGGCAACGCCCGTGGTGCTCGAAGTATCGACCGAACGGCTGCGCGACGCGGGCGAGAAAATATACGAGGCGCAAAATGGGGTCATATTGGTGCGTCGAGTGCCGCGGTCGTGTTTCGTGGGTTTGGTATGTACGACCAAAGCCGCGGAGAAAAAAGAGCGTGAATTGAAGGCGCGATTTGGTTTGAACACATAATTGTTCCGCATGAACACGTGTTCCGAACTCGCCCGAAATCATGCATCGAGCGCGACGTCGGTTGCTTTTCGTTACGTTGCGCACGGGATTTTTCGCCCTTCCCCGAACATCGTCATCACTTCGTGCTTTCCTCGTTCGCAAGTCGTGATCTACGCTGCCGACGATGGAGGTCGTTTCCCATTCGCCACTGCCCGTTTCGTCGATTGTGTGGCAGCCGCAATCGACGAGTTGGGTGTTCACG
>CAYSYX010000303.1:0-2111 GCA_964435055.1 uncultured Polyangium sp.
GGTGCCAGGTACTTTGTGAACGACGGCGATGCAAGGGGCCGCAAAACCATGCCCGTCCCGGCACGCTTGCGTTTAGTTGACATAATGTATCTTATGCGAAGTTGTTTGGTAGCGGGAAGCAGGGGATTCGCGCAGCAAACGCGGCTCTTCGCGCTCGTTACGTGGGTTTGTCCGCGTCACGCGATCACGTTATGCGACGTCGTCACGCCTCGACGCGCACCTCGCCCCAAGGTGCCAACCACTCGAGCAGCGCACGCAACTCAGCCGACGCCCACTTTTTCCAAGGCGCCGGCCGCTTCTCAGATCCTGCCGCTCGAACTCAGAACCGTGGCCAGTCCGGCGTCTTCGCGGCTCCCCGTGGCGGCGCGATCGAAATTCCCAACAACGAACCCCCGTTGTCGAGCACAAACGCCCTATTTCCATGCGCCGCAGGCGTCATCGCAAAGCTCGCACCCGGCAAAATCCCGTCGATCAACCCGCCGTTCACCGGCGAAAACAAGAACAATCCGTACCGCGACGTGCCCACCAGCAACGCTCCGGCCACGCCCACCGGCATCGTGATGCCTCCTTCAGGCAAATTCCGACGCCACAAGGTCCGACCATCGTTCGGATCCAACGCCCAAAGCCCTGTCAACCCCGACGATGCAAACAAAATCCGCTGCTTCGCCACCGTCGGCAACGGCCCTTGATGCGGAGCATGCTCAGGCTGCTCCCATAACATGAGTTCTGTAACGCCGGTCGCTTTTTCGTTGACCCAAGCCCGCGTGCCGTTTTCCGCATCCAGCGCGAACACGCCGCCGCCGTAACTGCCCACAAAAACCACGTCGCCGGACGAAATTCGCGCCACTACGGGCGTCGTATCCACATCCAAGTAACGCGTCCGTTCACCAGGCCCGTTCGCTTCGGCTTCCGCCGCCAAATCCACGATCGGCCACTGTTCCGAACCGTCCTCGATGTCGTACGCGAGCACCACGCCATCCGAAAACGCGATGTACACCTTGTCCCGACCCAACGCAGGCCCGGCGTACCCCGAAACTTCCATCCCGAACGCCGGCGTCCGATGTTGGTGCCATTTCAATTCACCCGTGTCCGCATGCAACGCCACGAGCGTATCGTTCGCGTTGACGACATACACGATACCGTCACGCATCACGGGACGACGCAAAATCTCGGCGTTCGTCGAGAAACGCCACTTCAGCTTGCCGTCCGCTGCCGAAACTTTGTACAGCGCGCCATCGTTCGAGCCGAAATACAAGGCATCTTCCGATGCATCGTACAGCGGCTCACTTTGCACCGGGCCGAGTGTCTCGAAGCGCCAAATCGTGACGCCATCCTGCGCTCGAACACAGTACATGCCGTTGTCGCTCGATCCGACGAACACGCGACGCCCTTCGACATCGAGCACCGGTTGCCCACGCTCGTACGTCTCCGTTTGCTTGCGCGAATCTGACGTGAGCGGCCTACGCAACGCGATGGCCAACGTGCCACCCGGATGATGCAACCACGTGGGCACTCGAGGCGTCGCCGGAACGCCGGATGCCTCGCACCCGAACAATCCGGCAACGCCGGCGAACATCGTTGCTGCTCCAACGATGTTTCGAACCACGGTCATCGGCGACTTCACAACCTGCATCACGCTCAAGGCTTTTCGTTCTTCGGCGGCGCCTTCTGTTCGATCGCTTCTTGCGCCCGCCGCGCCATGTCCTGCAACTCCTGCGGCGTCGGCATTTTGCCCGGCGGTGGCTTGTTCGCCGCCGCCGATGCCGCGCTCGGATCGATCTGCGTCATCAAATCACTGACGGCGCCCTTCAAATATCCAAGCGGCTGAGGCTCCGGCGTCGGCGTCGTGAGCTTCGTGTTGAGCGGCTCGAGCAACTCCTTCGCTTTCGCCTTGTCGCCCTTCGCAAAAAGCACCCGCGCTTCGTGATACGTCGCGAGCTCTTTGTAGCCCTTCACGTCGATCGCCCCGAGCTCCTTGAAACTCGCAAGCGCCGCATCGAGCTCGCCTTTGCCTTCTTTCGCAAACGCGATGCCTTCGGTCGCTCGGCCCTTCACGTCCGGATCCGCAGCCGCGAGCGGAGACGCGAGAACCTCGCCGTACACCGCGATCG
>CAYSYX010000303.1:2121-11429 GCA_964435055.1 uncultured Polyangium sp.
GTCATGCGCCTTCTACCTTCGTGGTGCTCAAATCAGGAGCGCGATAGACCGCCCGATGATTTCCAGGATGACCTTGCCAACGAGCGAGAACACAAGACTTCCCACAATCGCCAATGATGAGGCAATGGCGCCGAACACCGCGGGCTTCGTGCGCTCCACCTTGACCAAGCTTCGCCAAAAGCGCCGCACCCGAACCGCTGTGCTGCTCGACAACCGCGTTGAATGAACTCAGCTCGGCGTCGGCTTGCTCCGTCGTCGATTTGTAGACCTTTCGCGTGTCGAATTCCTTCTCGTCGTCGGAGCGTTTGTCCTCCTCGAGAACGATGCCTCGATCCGCCGCAACACCGGCCATGAGCTTCGCCGAAGACTCGCCCGCTTTCTTCTCGACGCGCGAGTTATAGAAAACGTACCCGCCTGCTCCGACCAACCCAATCAGCACGACCCACTGGATCGCCTGCACGTTGGACCTGAACCACTTGCCGATCGCGGCGGTCGTTCGAGCGAGGACGTCGTCGACCATTTCGCCCGCATCGAGCGTGTTTGCAACGGGCGCACGCGCAGCCGATGCAGCTTGTTCACGGCGTCGTTTCAGCAGCTCTTTGGCGCGAGCGTTCTTGTCCTTGGACGAACTCGTCTCTTCCGTCGCGCTTCCAGCTTCGCGCTTCTTTCGTCGAGCGAGCGCTTCTTCACGACGTCGGGCAGCTCGATTCGGCTTTGCAGCTTCGGCTTCGTCGGGTTTGTCCTCGGACGCGCCATCTTCACCAGCCGCAGCTTCTGCTTCGTCTTCTTCGGCTACACCGAGAGCTTTGGCGACGCGTTGTGCAGCTTCGTCCCGCTGTCCGTCGTCATCGTCGTCGGCTTTGCTTTCTTTCGCATCGCCTTCGTCTTCGGATTCGTCCTCGGATTCATCATCCGATTCGTCTTCGTCTTCATCCGAAGCGTCGTCCGATTCGTCTTCTTCTTCGCGCTCGTCCTCGTCACGCTCGTCTTCGTCACGGTCGTCGCGGTCTTTTTGCTGCTTATCCTGTCGCGGCACGCCGGGGACTCTAGCCGTGCCAAGTCCGGCGTCAATGAACCTGACAACGCCTTTTCGCAAAAGTGTCGATGGTCCAGGTTCGGCTTTCGCCTCAAGGGACGGGCGAACGGTCTTCCGAGCCGGATGAACCACCCCCCGCCCCGCCGGATCCCGAAGAACTTTCGTCGTGTGTCTCGGGCGTCCAGGGTTCGGGCGGAGGCGGCGGAAGTTCGGGCGCCAAAGGCACGATCACGCACACCGACAGCTCGATATTTTGCGTCGCGTACACGACAAACTCACCGAAATCACCCGGACGAACCCCAACCGTCTCGGGAAGCGTCGCGAAAACCTCCTGAAACGCTTCTCCAGGAGGCACATGCAGCAACGCCGTTTTCTGCGGATCGAGCTCCGGCGCTTTGATCGGCACGAGTTCCCGATCTCGACCGGTACTTGGACGAACCCGTCCCGAGCCCATGCCGATGCGAATTTCCCCCGGACGATCATCCACGGATCGCGCTCGACACAACGCCCGAATCGATTCGCTCGTGCCTTTTTTCGGAACGACGATCCCCATCCCGACACCACTGCGCGCAAACTGTCGCAAGCGGTTCAGATCGCGATCCCTTGGACCTCCAATGAATTTGATGATGTCCGCTTCGATCGCGAGTCGCAGGCCATTCGGAAGCGGATCGGGAACGCCGAGCAAACGAATCAACGGCGCAACGAGCTCCGGTCCTCCACCCAGCGAAACGATCGCTTCGGCCATGGCGATCCGTGCGGGTTGATAACGTTCGGTCGCCAGATGTTCAGCCAACGCGGGACGCGCGGACTCTTGTCCAATCGCGGCCAGCGCCGCCGCTGCAAACGGGGCGAGTCGCACGTCATCGAGTGCGTCAATCAAAACGATTACGGCGGACTTGGCGCGTATTTTTCCCAGCGCTTGGACAATCTCTTTCGCGCGCTCGAACGGGAGCTTTTCCTTCGCCGACGCGCGCTTGCCGTACCCTTCTTCGAGCCACGCGACGAGCTCCTTCTCGCCTCGAGCATCGCCCGATTCAGCCAGGGCAAACGCGGCCAGATGTCGCCACGTCGGATCCGCATCCGTGACCAAGTCCCGCGTGAGCGGAGCGCCCTCGCCAAGCCGCGTCAGGCCGAGCGCACACCATCGTTTCACGACATCGTCTTCATCGCGGACGAGCGCCAAACGCATCGGCGCAGCGGTTTCGTTGCGATGCAGTTCGAAGAGCACTTCCGCCGCTTTGCGACGAATGCCCACATCCGCATCATCGAGGAGCGCGGCTACATCCACTGCGGCGTCGGCATCTCCGGCGATTCCCCGACGCAAAGCATCGGGCCACCCTTTGCCTTCCACACGAAGCCCCGCGATCTCGTAACGCCCGTGCGACCCTTCGACTCCGCGAAGTTCCGCCCGCATCTCGGCCACGTCGGCTGGATGAATCGCCGACAAATCCCGCGTTTGCTGAGGATCTTTGTCGATGTCGTAGAGCGCGCACGCGCCAATCCTTCGAGCACAAACGAGTCGGAAGGCACCACGCGCGAGCATCGTCATGGTGTCTGTCTCGGCAAACGCAAAGCCGCGCTCCGATTCTTTCGTGCTGGTTCCTGTGAGAAATGGCCCGATGTCCGTGCCGCGCACACGCGCCGGGCGCGGAATGTCGAGCGCCGAAAGCACCGTTGGAAACAAGTCGATGATCGTCACCGGCGACGCGACACGCCGCGGCGCAAGCAGTCCCGGCGCATGCACGATGAGCGGTACACGCACCTGCTCTTCGTACACCGTCGAGCCGTGGTAACGACCGCCGTGCTCTTGAAACTCTTCGCCGTGATCCGCGCTGACAATCACGACGGCGTTGGGACGCTTCTTCCGAACCTCGGCGACGATCGTCGCAATGCCTGCATCTGCAGCGGAAATCTCAGCGTCGTAACGATCGATGTCGCGGTCGCCGAGCGGATATTCCGGATGCGCTTCGTAGGGCTCGTGCGGTTCGAAGAGATGAACCCACAAGAACAAATGCGCATCGGCTTTGAGCGCCCCCATGTAGTCGCCGACTTGCCGCGCACGAAGCTCAGCCGAAGCAAACTCGACCTTGCGGTACTCGAAGTCCAAACCGCGATCGCGAATCGAACCGAACCGCTCGGCATCGATGAAGAACACGGCAGGCGGATAAAACGCGGCGGTTTTGTAGCCGTATCGCCGCAACTGCCCGGCCCACGTTTCCGAGTCTGCGCCCAATCCTTGGAGCACCAACGGTCGGATGTACTTGCCCGTCATCAACGACGTGACCGCGTACGACGTGTGCGGCGTCGGCGTGTACGCGCGTTCGAATACGACGCCTTCCTTGGCCATACCGTCCAAGTTCGGCGTGATGTTCTTGCCGTAACCGTACGAGCCCAAATGATCCGCTCGCAACGCGTCGACCGTGATGAGCACGATGTCTCGGCCACTCAAATCGAGCGAACGCCCGGAGCGTTGCGACGTTTCCGCAAGGGCTGCGTCATCGAGCGGCGGTGGAGGCGCGAGAAGCGCGGCGATTTCCACCGCATGCGCCATCACGGGCGCGTGCGTCACGTACACGAGACGCATGTTGTCGGCTGGTGCGATGCGCTCGGCTGACTTCGCAGCCACGGCGCAACTCCATGCAAACGCAACGAGCGCCAAACCCACGCGTACGAGCTTGCCCGCGTAACGTTGCAACAACGTTTGCGGAGGATTCGCCGCATCCCGCCAGAACTCGCGCAACCCTTCGAACGCGACCATGACAAACGGAACGACGAGCAGCGACAGAAGCGCCAAGCTTTGGTGAAACGCCGGATAAAGCCGCGGCAACACGAAGCTGTTGATCAGCGCCAGACCGACGACGATCGCGACCACGGCACCGAATACGTTCCCGACAAACCGTTTGTCTTGACGAGGAACCAGGGCCCGCGCCAGCACCGGCCCGAGGCCATACGCGGCGAAGAAGCCCACGAGGGCAACGCCGAGGACGAACGGAATTCGCGCTCCACCCGCCAGATGCCGACCCGTGGAAACACCCCACGCGACGCCTGCGCCAAACAGCGCACTTGCCCCGGACAAACCGATCCGCGCGAGCGGCTTGTACGCATGTCGCGCCAACTCGACGACGACGCCGCCGACGACGGCAATCGGTGCGGCAGCCGCAAAACCGATCGGCCAAAGAGACTTGATCGCCAAGATCGGCTCATACGCTCCGACAAACTCACGACGGAAGCCGATCGCGACGACGACGATTTCGAGCATCAAAAAGGCGCCGATCGCCAGATAACCATCGGCGATGCGCCACCCGAGCGGCACGTCTTCAATGCGCTTGTGCGGACGGGGTTCCGAAACCTCCTCCTCCAAAGGAAGTTTCGGCTCACCAACCGGGACACGTTTGGCACTCGTACCGCGTCGAGGTGCTGCCGGCGGGACGTGCAGTCCGTCCCCATCCGGGTTTGTCATGCGAAACTAATCTCGAGGATCTCGAACGTTCGCGGCCCGGCAGGCATGTTGACCTTCACCTCTTCGCCCACTTCGCGAGCGATCAGGGCCCGAGCCAACGGCGAAGACACCGAGATGCGGTTCTGTTTGATGTCCGCTTCTTCGGGACCCACGATTTGATAGGTGTTTTCTTCGTCCGTATCGACGTTGAGAAGCTTCACCTTCGCCCCGAACTGGACCTTGCTCCCGCTGAGTTTCGACGGGTCGATCACTTCGGCGCGACTGAGCGTCTGCTCGATGAATGAAATTCGCGCGACGATGAGTCCCTGTCGTTCTTTTGCCGCGTGATACTCGGCGTTTTCCGACAGATCCCCGTGATCCCGCGCAACGCTAATGTCCTTGACCACCTGGGGCAGTTCGACCTTCTTCAGTCGCTCGAGTTCTTCGCGAAGTCGAGCTTGCCCCTCGGGTGTCATCGGCACCCTCTGTTCAGCCATGAACGACCCTTACCATGTTTTTTCTCTTCAGGGCCCGCGCCACCGCACGATCCTTCTCGGAAGTGTTCGTCCGGCGTCACGGGCACCACGAGCCGCGGCCTTGATCAAAGCTGTCGCCGCTTTTTCCAGCGCCGGGCCGTCGGCAACTTCCGCCGCACATTCGACCCGAGCCACCACACTCGTTCGTCCGTCGTCTTCAGCCTGTTCGACGCGTACTTCCAGCGGCACATCGGCATCCGGCAAGTGCGCGAATCCGCTGTACACGACAACCGATCCTTCAACGGCCGATTGTTCGACCGCGTAACGAACGCCTGCGGTCGGCCGCATTTGCGACGCATCCATGCGTTACGACCCCTGCCGCGCTTTCGTTGGCGACTTCGGCCGCGCATCGAGCTCCGCGAGAAACTTCTTTGCCGTCACGGCAAACGGCCCGCCGTACTCGTCGATCACCTTCTGCAACACGTCGCGCGCTTTCGCTTCCTCGTTCATCTTGAGCAACGTTTCCGCTTTGAGCACCAACGCTTCCGGCTCGAGATCCGAACCCGGATACTTCTTCAACGCATTGTCGACACGCGCGATCGTCGCGGGAAACATGTCTTGTCGCAGGTAATACCGCGCCACGTACAGCTCGTGACGTACGAGTCTTCCGCGCACCGTGTTGATCATCTTCGTCAGATCATCCACGTATCGCGTGCGCGGGTTGTCTCGTAAAACCGCTTGAAGTTCCCGATAAGCTTCTTGCGTGGTCGCTTGATCCCGCTCTTCCGCAGGCGGCAGAAGAAACGTTTCATCGATGTCGCGGAAGAGCGACTTGGCGATGCGATACCGCGCGTACTCGACGTCGCGGTCCATGCGGTGATTCTGAATGAACTCGCGGTACGACGACACGGCATCGGCGTACTTCTCTTGTTCGAAGTTCAAGTCCGCCAAACGCAGCTCGGCGAGCGTGGCGTAACGACTGTACGGAAAGAGCTTGCGAACTTCGGACAAGAGCGCGCGAGCATCGTCCCAAGATTTGCTGTGATACGCGCGCATCGCTTCTTCGTAGGCGTCACGTGCGTCTTCCGTGTACGTCAGCGTCGCCTTGCTGCCGTCGCCGACTTGCAGATCGCATCCGGTCAAGGCCAAGCACGCGACAAACCCTGCTGCGGGCAGCACGTACGAACGGAATCGAGCCAGTCGAAAAACCTCGCTCATCCAGGCGTCCCTAGCCCTTCCCGGCGCTGCGCGCCAGTGCTTCCGCTTCCGGCCTCGCACAGACACGCGTAGTAATGTCGTTCCGGGCATGTCCAACCCCACAGAACCCTCTCCATCCACGCGCGGCGACCTCGACCAACGACCCTCGGGCGAACCCCCCGTGAGCCCCACGGTGCTGGTCGTCGACGACGAACGTAACATCCGACGCACGCTCGATCTGGTTCTTCGCGGCGAAGGGTACGACGTCATCGAAGCGGAATCCGGCGAAGACGCCCTCGACCTGCTCGCCCACGGACAAAAGCCCGTCGACATCGTCATCGTCGACTTGATGCTGCCGGGCATCGGCGGCCTCGAAGTGCTCGAACGAATTCGTCACGACGAGTCCACACGAACCCTGCCCGTCGTCGTGATCAGCGGACACGCGACCGTCCACGATGCGGTCAAAGCGATCAAGCTCGGAGCCGGGGATTTCTTCGAAAAACCCGTCACGCGTGAACGCGTGCTCGTGAGCGTGAAGAACGCGCTGCGTTCGTCCGAGCTGGCCCGCAAAGTCCACGACCTCGAGTCGGAATTGCTGGCTCGTTACGAAATGATCGGGCGTTCGCCGCCGATGCAAAAGGTCTACAAAGAGATCGATCGCGTCGCGCCCACGAAAACGAGCGTCTTGATCACGGGCGAAAGCGGCACCGGCAAAGAGCTCGTCAGCCGCGCCATCCACCGTTTGTCCCCGCGCGTCACCGGGCCGTTTGTCAAGGTAAACTGCGCGGCGATCCCCAACGAGCTGTTCGAAAGCGAATTGTTCGGGCACGAACGAGGTGCCTTCACGGGAGCGTTGAATCGCAAACGAGGCTTCTTCGAACAGGCCCACGGAGGCACGCTTTTCCTCGATGAAATCGGCGACATGGCCCACTCGGCTCAAGCCAAAGTGCTCCGCGCTTTGCAGTCGGGTGAGGTTTGTCGTGTCGGAAGCGAACATCCGATTCAAGTCGACGTGCGCGTCTTGGCTGCGTCGAACAAGGACCTCGAGAAAGAAGTCGCGGCCGGTCGATTTCGCGAAGATTTGTACTTCCGTCTCGCGGTGTTTCCGTTGCGTGTTCCGGCACTGCGCGACCGACCCGAAGATCTGCGGGCGCTTGCCGACGCGTTCATGCAGGCGTTCTGCAAAGAAAATGGTTTGAAGCCAAAACGAATCGACGCGACGGTGTACGCCGCGCTCGAGCGCCGAACGTTTCCCGGCAACGTTCGCGAACTGCGCAACGTGATCGAGCGGGCAGCCATCCTCTCGGCAGACGTCGTCACCGTGGCGGATCTTCCCGAGGATCCGCATGCGAGTCCGTTCGACGACGAACCCCCGTCGTCCCAGGAAAAACCCCGTATCCCGAGCATTCCGCCGCCTCCGTCGCTCGCGGAAATTCCCCGCTCCGAAGGTGGACGACGCATGACGTTGCGCGAGTTCCGAGACGCGGCCGAACGTCGTTACATCATCGAAGTGCTGCAAAGCCTCGATTGGAACATTTCCCGTGCGGCGATGGTGCTCGGTGTGGAGCGGACAAACCTGCACAAGAAGATCCGCGCCTACGACATTCGTCGCAGCTGAATCGTTGGTGCATCAACGTTTTTGAGCGAGCGGCGCGACGATTTCGGCGACGTTTTTCGCGAACGCGGGACCGTGTTTCGACGAACCCGCCGATGATCGCAACACCGGATCGGCGATGAAAATGGCGAACGAGACATAGTCGTGCAGCCACTGCGCGAGCATGCTCTCGGCTTGATCCGGACCTGCGAGCATCGCGGCGTTGTCGATCAATTTGTGCTCGTCGAGCGTGCCGTCGGGCTTCGGCCCCGCACGCATGAAGAGCGTGTCGTAAATGCCCGCGCCCGTCGCAAACGATGCGAGGTGCTTGCGCACTTCATCGCCTCGACCCACCGCATCGACTTCACGCATCACCAAGGTCATCGCTTCGTTGAACAGCGCAACGATCGCCGCAGGTCCGGTCGGACGCGGCGGACGTACCACGACAGACCCTTCTTGCAGCATCTGAAACACGAGCCGCGTGACGTCGAACTCACCCTGCCCCGCCGCTCGGCAAATGTCGGCGATCGAGCGCGTTCCATCGATCGCTTTGTACACCTTGAGCAGCTCGTCGCCCGTGGGCGGTATGCGCCCTTTGACGCGTTCGGGGACGTGTTGATCCGAAGGGATGCGCTCGCGGAAATACTTCATCTCGTCCATGCGCCGCACACCCTCCATGATGAGGTTGTTCACGGTCATGTTTTGCCGAGATGTCAGGCGCGATTCGTCGAAGCGATCCAGAAAGTAAAACATGCCGCTCTCGGTCCGCAGCGTCGCGTAGACGACCTCTTCGACTTGTTTTGCGATGAGCTGAAACAATTTTTCGCGCGTGATGAGCGCCATGCGCACGGCGGCTTCGCCAAACCTCGTGTCGACGTTCACCGCCTTCATCACGAGCGCGATCTGATCTTTCGTGAGCGCGCCGTAGCGGTAGAGCACTTCGCCGAGGCGCTCGCCTTCGACGTTCGATTGCGCGCTGATGACGATGCCGTTGTCGAAAAATATGCTCCGCACGTTGGAGCCGTCGAAGACGGAGAGTTCTCCGCCCCAGCGGCTCTGACCGACCATCGCGAAGACGTCGCACAAGACGCTGGCCGTGGTGATTTCACCGGCGAGACGTAGCGATCCATCGGTGGGAATGGCGCGACCTTGCTCGTCGGCTTTGCGCATCAACACGACGTGCGCCGGCGCCGGCATCAGGCGAAAACCACCTTGCCGCGCTCGCATCTTCTGGCTGGCTGCTTTGCCGACGGGATGCGCTGCACCCGTTGCGTCGACGCGCACGAGATCGTCGCTCATTTGCGATGATTCGATCCATACCAGGAACCCACGCGTGTTGCGGCATTTGCGGATGATTCCGTTGCGACCAAGCTTGGAAACTCGTCGTGGTAGGGTGCCGACGTGACCGAATCCGGCTCCGCAAGTCCCGCCAAGGCAAACGATTCGCTGCAATCCGCGCAAACGCTCGGCCATGCCCTCGCTCGTGCGCGCTACCTGGCCGACCCGCAGATCGCGCTGTCGTTGTGGCTCGCATTGCGCATGGAACGACCGCTCATGCTCGAAGGC
>CAYSYX010000304.1:0-11413 GCA_964435055.1 uncultured Polyangium sp.
CCCTTGGTTTGGTCGTGAAGTTGGTCGCGATGGCGCTCTTCAGACTTCGATGCCCAAATGTTGAACAGGGCGTTGCGTTCGGAAGCGATCCGCCGGTAGAGTACCGCTTACCCGACGAGCCACGTCTCGGCTTCGCGGCGACTTGTCTATGTGGAAATTAACGATCGAGGACGACGAGGGGAAACAGACCGCACTCCCTCTCGCCCACGATGAATACGGCCTCGGACGCGGCGATGAGAATTCGATTCGCCTGACGGACCGCAACGTTTCCCGCAAGCACGCAAGGCTCGCGAAAAGCGGCGAGGCTTGGATCATCCGGGACGTGCAGAGTTACAACGGGACGTACGTCAATGGCGTTCGTGTCGTTGGGGAACAACCGGTCAACGCCGGCGACATCATTCAGCTCGGTGATTATCGCCTCGAGCTGGTCGACGAATCGAAGATCGTTCCGGCGACGGATCCAACAGCGCAAGCAGCGCTGACGCAGGTCCCCGTCCATCAACGGCCCAATCGTCTCGTCGTGGTTGTCGGTCCAAACCCGGGCACCGAGTACCCGCTCGATCGCGAACACTTCACGATCGGTCGCGCCGAAGAAGCGACGATCTCGATCAACCACAGCTCCGTCAGTCGTTTGCATTCGGAGCTGATCGCGCTTGGCAACGGGCGTTTCGAGATCATCGACAAAGGCAGCGCGAACGGCATTCGCATCAACGGCGTCGAGCTCAAGCGCGGCATCCTCGAAGCGGGCGATGCGCTCGAGCTGGGTGATGTTCGTTTGCGATTCGTTGGAGCTGGAAAGATTTTCCGCGCCGGCATGGGCATGGGTGTCGATGGCCAAGGGGTTCGTCCTCTCGCCGGTTTCGACAATCTTGCGGCCGCAGCACCGGTGCAAAAGCCCGGCCTCGGCATGGGCAAACTCATCGGCATCGGTGTCGTCGTCGCCGCCATCGTGATCGGTCTCGTCGTCGCGCTGAGTGGTCGGGGACAAACCCAGACGACCGGACCGACCCAAACGGCCGAAATCAACCCGCTCGAAGCTCAGCTGCTCAAAGAAGCAAAAGACCTCGTCGAAGCGAAAGACTTCGAACGCGCGCACAAGAAACTCGAAGCGATCAACGACAGTTCGCCCGTGCGCGAGACGCAAGAGTTCAAAGACATCGAATCAAAGTGGGCCGATTGGATGTTCAGCAAGGTCGATCAGATGTCTGATCCGGCCGAGAAAAAGCGTGTCTTGCAGCAGATCTTGTCCACGCCCAGCGTGAGCCCCGAACAGCGCAAAAAGGCTGTCGAAATGCTCGGAACGCTCGGCGGTCCAGAACCGACCGTCGCGCAACCGAACAACAATCCTCCACCCGCGACAGGTGGTGGTTGGGTTCCGACAAGCTCGGGCGGCACGGGTTCGTCCACGGCATCGACGACCAAGACCGCTGAACCGACGGCAAACACGGCTCCGACCGCTCCGCCGCCTCCCGGACAACTCGACGAAGCTGCTTTGCGTCGCGGCATCGAAGGCAAGGTGTGGTCCGGCAAGGCAAACGAACAAGAGATCAAGCTGCTCATCGCGATCTGCAAACATCAGCGCGACATGGCGTGTCGTGATCGCGCCGTGGCCATGCTCAAGCAGAAACAAGGCGGCTGACCTTCGCTCCCATGACTGCCGTTCGGCACGAAGCCGATCCTCCGTCCCACGACAAACCTTCCTCCGAAGAAGCGTCGCCGCCGAGACAAACCGATTCATCTCCGCCGGGCGACGCTTCTCATCACGAAGCATCGTTGCCAAGACGAACCCCCAGCGACAAACCCGTCGTCACGACGGCGTTGCCTCGCGGGACAAACGGGCTCGAGTCGTCCGCAACGTTGGCCTTGGTGACGTTGTTGGTCCTCGTGGCGATCCCGTACTTCCACCCGGCGCTGGCCCGCTTTCGCCTCCTGACGCCGCTTCCCGAAGGCCAAGGCTTGGTCGCCGTCGCTCCGGCTGCCGCTCCTGTCGCCTCCGTGGGAGAGGCTGCGCTCGCGACGGAGACGACGCAGCAGACCGAGCTCAGTCAACCCGAAGAAGTGACGTTGCCGCCGGCGGCTGCTGAAATTGTCGAGCCTGCGGTCGGTGCGTCCGTGGACAAACCTCCGCGGTCCATCGAAGACCCCTCGGGCCACGCGCTCGATGCTTTCTTCAAACGCTTGCGGGACGTCGAACGCAAGGTGCCCGGATCGATCGCGCGCGTGACGTACTTCGGCGATTCGATCGTCGCGAGCGACTTCATCACGGCGACGTTACGGCGCAAGCTGCAGAAGCGATTCGGCGATGCGGGTCATGGGTTCATGCTCATGGCCAACGCGTGGCCCGGGTACTTTCACAACGACGTCGAGCGGTTCTCGGCTCCGGGTTGGAAGGTCAGTCGGGTCGTTGGTCCGTACGCATCGGACGGGTTTTACGGACTCGGCGGCGTGTCGTTCAAGGCCGTGGGCAAGGGCGCGTTTTCTCGCTTTTCGACCGCAAAAGAAGGTTCGTACGGACGAAACGTCTCGAGGTTTGTCGTGGATTGGCTCGCGCATGAAGAGGGCGGGCCGATGATCGTTTCGATCGATGGTGTACCGCGTGAAACCATCGACACGCGTTCGCCAACGCCGGCATCGAAGTTCTCGACGTACGAGGTGCCCGATGGTCCGCACACGATCGAAGTTCGCGCCGATGGCGCGGGGGTTCGAGCGTTCGGGGTGGTGATGGAGCGCGACGAACCCGGTGTCGTGCTTGATGCGATCGGCATTCAGGGATGTCGCATTCGTTTCCTCGACAAGAGCGACGACGTGCATTTCGCCGAGCAGCTCGCGGCGCGGGATCCGGCGCTCACGGTGTTTCAATACGGGATGAACGAGAGCGAAGACGGCGAGCTGTTTCCGCTCGATCAGTACGCGTCGACGATGAAGGACGTGTTGAAACAGGTTCGTACGGCCCTGCCAAACTCGTCGTGTTTGCTCGTGGGACCGATGGATCGTGCGGACAAGAAAGCGAGCGGGTATTCGAGTCGCCCGGTGGTGCCGAAGCTCGCGGCGATCCAGCGGCAAGTCGCGGCGGAAGTTGGTTGCGCGTATTGGGATACGTTCACCGCGATGGGTGGATTCGGGTCGATGGGGATTTGGGTGCAGCGAGGTCTTGGAGGCGCGGACTTGGCGCATCCTTCAGGCACGGGCGCCGATGTTCTCGGTCGGTGGATCTATCTCGCGTTGATGGAGAGCTACGCGAGCTACGTGAATCGCCGTTGAACGGAAAGTTTGTCGCTCCGAACCTCAACGATTGCTGCCGGGATCTTTGTTGCTTCCGGGATCTTTGTTGGTGGGTGGAGCGATCGCGCGGTAGGAGCCGGAGCCGCGTCGTGAGTCGAGCCATTTGGTGGTGACGACGCGTAGGCCTTGTTGAGGCAGGTTGATGATCTCCACGTGATTCATCATGCGGGAGACGGCGCCGAGTCCTACGCCGAGGCCTTGGCCGCTGCGTCGTGGTGTGCCGGGGTCGAGCTTCCTTCCCTCGGAAAAACCGTCTTGCATCGATGTTTGCGGGTCCTCGATGCCGGGGCCGGTGTCTTCGACGACGATGTTCATGCCGATGCGCGGATCGTCGAGTGCGGTGAAGGTGACGGTGCCTCGACCTGCAAACTTGGCGACGTTGGAGACGAGCTCGGCGATGCAGATGGCGATTTCGCCTTGTGCGGTCGTGTCAAACCCGAGCGACGCGGCGAAACGTTTGCCCTCGGCGGCACACCAGAAGCGCTCGTGTTCCGTGCCGATATCGAGCGTGATGGGTTGCGGCAGAGTTTTGCCGGAAGGGGGCATCAGGCACCAAGATAACGCGCGACCACGCATGTCGCATCGTCATGAGACTTGCGATGACCCGCGAGGATGTATTGAGCGATGTTTGTGGCGCTCTGGTGTTTGATGGTGTCGATGTCGAAATTGGCCGAGATGCCGTCGGAGTAGAGGGAGAACAGATCTCCCGGAGCGACGTTGTAGCGAAAGACGCGCACGTTGCGGATGCCTCGGCCCAGGACGCCACGCATGGGTAGCGGTTGAAAACGTTCCTTGCTCCACGCCCGCATGGCGACGTTTCCAACGCCGGCGATGTCGATGGTCGCCGTGCGGACATCGACGCGAGCGATCATGGCGGCGGCCCCGCGTGTGCTCGACACGGCGCGATCGGCACCATGGAGCATCATGTCGAGTTGTTCGTCGGGGTGCGTCTCGACGTACTCGCAGAAGGCGTTTGCCGCGGTCGCGGCATGAGGTCCGTGGCCGAGGCCGTCGACGACGACGAAGAGGTAGCGTTTGTCCCGTTGAATGATGCGGAAAGCATCTCCGCAGACGGTTTCCCCTTCGGCGGGGAGCTGAGCGGTTCCGATGTCCACGGTTTAGTTGATGTACTTTCGGATGCGGACCGTGGTTCCGTGCCCGGGCACGGTATCGAGCTCGAAATCGTCGACGAGGCGTTTGGTACCTCGAAGGCCCGCGCCCATACCCCACTTGGATCGATACTGACCGCTCAAGATGAGGTTCGGGTCGGAGATGCCGGGGCCTTGGTCACGCGCAACGACTTCAATGCCTTTGCGTTTGCCTTCGATTCGTCGGAATCGAACTTCGCCGGTGCCTGCGTATTGAAAAATGTTTCGCGCGAGTTCCGAGACGGCCGTAGCGACTTTGGTTTGATCGACGTCGGAAAAACCCAAGCTCTTGGCCATGTCTTTGCCGAGCGTTCGGGCGCGGACGACGTCGTGTTCGGCGCGAATCGGGACCGTGATGCCATCGGTCGCGCGCGTCTCCGTCGGCTGATGAGACGTGTGCGTGAGATGCGACGTATGCGACAGATGCGTCGTGTGTGATGAATGCGCCGGATGATGATCGTGGGAGGAGAAGCCGCCGCTCATGCTGCCCATGCCGCCCATGCCGCCCATGCCGCCCATGCCGCCCATCGTCGACATGCTCGACATGGCCGTGGCTGGGTTTTCCGTGGCGACGAGCGCGAGCAAGCTCTTGCAGTTCTGCAGTTTTTCCGGCTCTTGAAGGAAAATATTGAGCCCGGGTCCAAGCTCGCGGACGAGTGCCGGCACGTCGGTACGTGACACCATTTCGAGGCGCACGTTGGCCCGCCGCGCTGCGGAACTCAAAAGCGAACGACTCGTCGGGTCGGACAAGTAGCGTCGCAAGATGGCGAGGACTTCCCCCGCGATCTCGTTCATCGAGCGCGCCTCCTCCTTCGCGGTTCAGCCGGACAAACCACGATCACGCGTCACCATCCTCTTCGTCTTCGTTGTCGCGGAGGTTCCCGGACGAACCGACGGGTTGGAGTTTGTCGAGCAAGGACAAGGCGCGATCGAGGTTCAGCGCGGTGCGCACACCCGGCAATTCCATGCCCATTTCCACGAGCGTCATGGCGACGGCGGGTCGCAGTCCACACACGACGGTTTCGACACCCATGAGACGAGCCATGACGGCAAGATCGCGAAGGCTGCGCGTGATGTAGCTGTCGAGGATGTCGACGCCGGAGACGTCGACAACGAGACCTCGCGCATCGCCTCGTTCACATGCGGTGGCCACGTCTTGTTGCAGACGATCGACGACGGTGTCGGAAAGCGCCGTTTGAATGGAGACGATGAGCTTTCCTTGAAGCCGCACTATCGGAATTCGCTGCCCTTCCATCATCATGACGCTTGGCCCTCCTGGCCCTCGAACCACCGCTATACGCCTTCACCGTCGAGCACTCGCAAACAGTAACGCAACCCGTGTCTCAAGTTTCTCAGGGTCTCGAGTTGCCCGAAGCTCACATCCAAATCGACCAACGTCTGCGCGACGGCAGGTCGGATCCCGGTGAGCACACACTGCGCACCGATGAGTCCCACCGCCTTGACCAGCTTCATGAAGTGATCCGCCGTCGACGTGTCGATCACTTCCACACCGGTGAGGTCAATAATGACAAACCGCGACTGCTTCTGAACGATCTCGTGCAGCAATCGCTCCATCATCTCGGCGCTGCGTCGCGAATCCACGATCCCGATGACGGGCAACGCGAGCACGTCCTCCCACAACTCGAGGATCGGGGTCGACAACTGTTCGACCGCGGTGCGCAAACGCGTGATGATCTCGAGTTTGTCCGCCTCGGAAGCCAAGAGCGACTTGTTCTGCAAATTGGCTTCTTCTTCGAGGAATTTTCGCTGTCGGCAGTCGATGAAAGACACCACGGCGCCCGTGATCGAGTCATCGATCTTCGAGTGCAAAGGTGCCGCATACGTCTCGTACCAAACGCCGTCGGGGAAGCTCGCGTTTCGGACGAACAACTCCGCGCCGCGCGTGGTTTCTCCGCGCAACGCACGCATGATCGGAAGATCTTCCATCGGCCATGGCGTGACCTTGTCCGCTTGAAACGTGCCCACTCGATCCAACCACTCGGCCGCGTTTTCTTGCAGAGGCATGCCATCCAAGACTTTTCGAGTCTCCGGGCTGCACGCAATTTCGCGTCCCGAGGTATCGATCGCGTACACGCCGATCGGGGCTTGCTCGATCACGCCACGCAACGTTGCCGCTTCGGCGCGCAAGGCCGCATTCTCTCGATCGCGCTCCACGAGCTGCGCTTCGAGTGCGGCAATACGAGCTTTCAGCTGCTCGATCTCCGCTGCTTGGCCACTATCGCCCAAAACCAACCTCCGCCTGCGTCCACCTGCCGAACGCGCGCGTCCCACATATACACGAGCCGTGTGACGAAAGTCGACTCACGTTTCGGCTCATTGCACAAATGAAATGCGGGAGCACGAGGGCGTCAAATTCATGTCTGTCTCGGCTCACGCGAAGTGCTCAAAATCCGCGTTTTCGCAGCTCGGCTATGACCGAGGCATAAAACGCTTGATACTCCCAGCTGTTTCCCAAGCCCGGTGAGTCCCCGAAAAGTTGTCCGATTTCATCGAGATGATCCGCGGGCAAACACCCCCAAAACTCTCCGCGCTTCGAATCGACGACCCGCACCAAACCGTCGTTCGGCTGGGGATCGATGATGCTCCCATCGAGAATCGTGTTGAACACCGACAATGCCGGGTCCACCACGTCGAGTTTGTTTTGCCAATCTTTGATGAATGGCAGATCGACGTCGGCGTTGCACACCGAACCTCCAAGACTCAAATCCGTTCGAGCTCCAACGGATGCGTAAAACACCCCGGGTTCGTCCGGGTGAGCCTTGTTGAAGGCGGCGATTCCTTCTTGGCTGAAGAGTTTCAACGGTAAAACCACGTTGGTTTCGTTGCCGATTTGATCGAACAACGGCGCTCCGATCAGGACCAGCAGATCGTTCAAGGCCTCTTGCGCGTTGGGATCCGCCACGAGCTTCAACACGACATCCGCCACGCGTGACCCGCCGTGCGGCGTCGCGACGGTGACGACACTGGCCACGAGATCCGGTCTGAGGTTCGCGACGACGCGCGCATCCAGACCTCCTTGCGAGTGCCCGATGATGTTGACCTTTTCGTGCCCGGTGGCTTTGAGGATCTTCTCGATCTCTTCCGTCAGCTGCGCGCCGCGAAAGTCCGACGTGTTGAAGGGATCGACGGCCGGCGTGAAGACGAGCAATTCGCCTTTCGCCGCCAAGTAGTTTTTGACGTTGTAGAAGTACGAGAGAAATCCGGCGCCTGCGAAGTCGTTGAACCCGAAAAAACCATGTGCCAGGACAATCGGGTACGGAGGTCCGAGTTTTACCTGTACACCTCCCGCGCCGCCCATTCCCGTCGACGATGAAGACGTCGTCGTTGCTCCGCCTTCGCCACCGCCTCCGCCAACGCCGGTGAGTACGCCGCCGGAGCCTCCCGTTCCGGGTCTTCCCGTGCTGGTTGCCGCAGTTTCACCGGTGTCTCCGCAACCTGTGATTGCAGCGAATCCGAGTAACGAGCAAAGCGCGGCGAATCGAAACGAATGCGTTCGGACGAACGTGGTCATGGGGTTCTCCAAGAAAGGAAGGCGTTTTCCGCTGCCCAGCTTTGAAAGGGTCCGATCCTCGGCCCATTGCGTCAAGCGGCGAGCGATTCGAGCGAGGTTCGTGCCGCAGCGTGTGCTTTTCGCATTCGGCTCGAGACGGCATCGGATACTTTGGACGCCGGTTTGGATTATGCGCATGAAAGCTCTTGTCCCAGCGTTGTTCGTGATGTTGCCGGCGTGCGGAGGTTCGACCGCGACTTCAAAAACGTCCGGTTCGGGCGAAGTCGGTTCGGACAAACCAGGGACATCCGCTTCGACCGAGGCGGAGAAAGCGCCTGTCGAGGAGAAGAAAGAGCCGATCGAATTTCCGACGGCATGTGCGAAGAGCGACAAGAAGGACGAGGTTTGCGCGCCTCCGTCGTCGTTCACGAAGCATCTGTGTTCCGCGCCGAACGCGGCGGACTTGGCGCTCGCGATGTTCGCCAAAGGCTCGCCGTGGCAACGGATGTACTTGGCGCGGGATACGGAAGCGTGGGACGCGTCGGCCGGGGGTGTGGGATCGGCGGCGACGAAGCTGGCGTATGACGAAGAGGTGCTGGTGCTTGCGTTTCGGCCGCCGGCGAATACGGGCGGGATGGTCGTGAGCGGTGCGAACGGCGCGTATGACGTGCTGCGCTGGGATGGCGTGTGTGCGTCGCTCAACGCGGACGAGCTGCGCAAGTGGTATCCGCCCGAGCCTGGATTTGCAGCGATTCCGTGGCGAAGGCTCGATGACGAGACGCAGCAGAAGCTCTTGGCGGACGGTCGCGTGTCGCTCAAAGAGGGCGAAATGAAGAAGGCGTGCAAGGGTTTGTCGCGGAGCCAAACCAACGCGGCGTGCGACAAAGCGCAGAAGTCGTTGTCGAAAGCGGTGGTGAATTACATACGCAACGGGGGAGCCGTGCCGGCGCCGAAGGTGCCTTGAACATCGTTGGAGGTCCAAGGGATCTGCCGGTTTGGCCGGGCGGATCGATCATCGCGAAGGATGATTACGACGGCGATGGAGAAGCGCGGTGCGGAGTGGTTTGGGGTGGAGTGGGAAGAGGGCGGCGAGAGCTTGTACTCGGGCAAACCGGCGATTTGCACCGACAGTCACGTGCCGGGTGCGGACGTAGTGCGCGCGTTTGGATTTCCGAAGTGACGTAGGGTCACTTCTTTTCTTCGGGTTTGAAGTCGGGCGGGAGTGAGGCGCCTTCGCCGAAGAAATATTTTTCGCATTCGGTCATCCAGATGCGTTGGCCGTGTTCGCTCATCAGGTCGAGGCGAAACTCGTTGATGAGCATTTTTGAGTGCTCGAGCCACATTTTCCAGGCGGTTTTCGACACATTGTCGAAGAGGCGAGCGCCGAGGGGGCCTTTGAAGGGGGGTTTGTCGAGACCTTCGGCTTCTTGACCGAGTTTGACGCACTGGACCATTTTTCCCATGGGGAGGTGCTGTAGCCGAGCGGTGCAGTCGTGTCGAGAGTGGGTTGGGTGAACGCGTGTTCGTGGTGGAGGAAAGGTATGGGGAGGAGGTGCGGGGCAGTTTTGGGGAGGAGCTTGACGTGGGGAGGATTTGTCGTATCTTCGGCGGGCGTTTGGGCCGAAGGGCTTGGGCGTGGTTCTTTACGAGGGGGCGATCGGCTTCGACGTGGGGACCGAAGATTCATCTGCGTGCCGGCGGCTCCTGCTCCGCCTATCAAGCGGGACGTCATACGTGCGAACGACAACGCATACGCTCTCGCTGCCTGAAAAACAGTCGATAGCCGCCTGACGGAGAGATCGTTCTGGTATCCGAAGGGTGTCAACCACTAGAGCTGGGTTGCGCGAGGGCGTCCTCGATAGTGTGACCGAGATTAGCGAGGAATAGGTCGTGACCGAATTCACGGACCCAGTCGACGGGGATACGGCGACTACGCACGTGAACGAAGGTGAATTGTAGGCCTTGCGGACCCGGGTTCGATTCCCGGCGCCTCCATCAAAATTTGCCGCTCTACGTAGAGGGTTGCCCTCCGATCGTGTCCAAATCGTGTCCAGACCGATCAACAACCGAGCGGGCTGGAACGTCGGCGAGGGGCATCGTCGATACCATTGGGCCACGCATGATTTTCTGCTTACGCGTGCCGGCGGTGTTTGGGTGGATATCCGTGGATTCCGCGTAGCTTGCAAAAACTTGCGCAACATGTTGGGATGTGTTGGGCTGGCGGCATGCATCGACGCGGCCGGCCGTGGTTTCTGCAATTTTACCAATTCCTCGCGTGTTTGTCGCTGTTCACGTCGTTATGGGGATGTACGCCGTCGGTCACGTGGCAGGCGTTGCAGGCGCGAGGGCTGGATACGAAGGTCACGAATTCGTGTATTCGTCCGCCGCCGTTTGCGGGGCGCGGCGAGTTTTACGCTACGAACGAAACGACGCACGAAATGGTGTCCGATGAGGACGCCGAAGCATTTTGGAAAGCGGCGTCTTCGGCGACGACGATTCATCGGTACGATCCGAATGCTCCGTCCGAGCCGGGACCGGGTTTGCCCTGGCCGTACCATCGAATGAGGTGCGACGAGGTATCGTCGGGGAATGTGCCTGCATTGCCCAAGGGAATGAAAGAGATTCCCATTTCGCGCGAAATGCGGGAAGCCCTGGTTTCCGTGTTAATCAAGCGCGAACTTCGCCAAGACCCCGTTGGCGATTGGATAAAGCGCGACAACCCCTCTCGGGTATTGCTGGGTCAAGTGATGATGACGCCGCCGAGGCTGGAGCAATATACCTCGGCAATCGACGAAGTCGGGCAAATGTTACGCGATGCCATTCGCAGCCATTTGCCGATGGTCCAACGCGCAGGAGCAGGCCCGGGCGATGATAAAATCAGCATCATTGATACGAAAACCGGACAGGTCTTGGGGGGATTCGGGACGGGTTTGGGTTTGAGTCTGGCGCCCGGCGGTGTGTTGATTGCGGATGGATTGAAAGCGGGCGACAAGCCGAAACCCACGCGCGAATTCATGCTCGGCGAGGGTTTTGGCGAAATGGCCGGCGGCGGTCTGCAATTGGGCGTCGGCACGACAATGGGCGCGGGTGGAGCGGGTTTGTCGCTGACGGGTGGCGGCGCCGTCGTCGGCGTTCCGACCTGCACGGCCGGAGTGGCATTGGCCGCGAATGGGGCGGTGACGTTTCTTCATGGCGCAAATACGGTCCTTGTCGCACTTTGCCATTGGGAAGAATTGCCCGCGGCCCCCGAAGCAGCGGCAGCCTCGTCGATGGATACGCCACCCGCCGCGACAAACGCGAATACGCCACCGTCGACAGCAAACGGTGGCTCCGCGGTAAAACCGGCAATTACTACGGCGACACCTTCACCGGCACAAACGCCACCGAAAAAGCCCGCGTCTGCGCCCATTGCGACACAAGCGAAACCGGCGCCGACAACTGCACCGCCGGCAATCATCGAAGCCCCTCCACC
>CAYSYX010000305.1:0-5635 GCA_964435055.1 uncultured Polyangium sp.
ACGACGTTATCAGCGCCCGCCGCATACCCCTTGAGGTTTGTCGCGATGCGACCATTGCCGTCGGGAAGAATGAGCACGCGGCGGCCGATTTGCCGCGGCGAACGCCAGGGGAGGTGGCAGAGGATATCAAGGTACTTGGCTTGCACGGAAATGGCTCCTTGCACGGCACGTGCATTCTCGGGCACGTGGAACGCCGAGCGGCCGGGGTAGGAGCAGATTCTGTGCCGGACAAATCGATGGCCAAAACCTCGATGATTTCAAGAATGAGGCGCATCCATTCGAAGGCAATTGCATGTTTCGCGCAAGCTCGAATGCTGCAAGATGGATGCATTGCCTGAACGGAGGGGCGCGTCGGTTCGGTTTGCGGAACGGAATGGGACGACTTCGGGCATGATCACATTCCGCCAAGGTCACGCCGACCCGTTCATGCGCGGCGTAATGCCGCCCAGGTGATATGGGGCGATCGTTTTTCCACGCGAACCATTCGCACCCATAACAGCGTCATGTGTTCGAGGTGCAATGCTTGCGCCAAACCACCCACGTCGAACGGTTCGAATCCACAATCGGCGATCAGCTTGCCGACAGCTTCTTTCGCGGCTGCGTCATTGCCGCAGAAAAACATGGCGGGCTTGACGTTGTAGTCGGGGAAATGCGGGTTTTCGAGGTTCTCGAAGCCGTAAATCGTAAATGCCTTCACCACCTTCGCCGTCGGCACGATCGACTGTACGAATTCGCTCCCCGAACGTTCGCTCTTCAGGCCATGCGACAAACCCGGACCTACCGGATTCGTGCAATCGACCAGCACCTTTCCCGGCAGCTCGTTCTTCAAGCCGGCCAGAATCGATTCATTGGCCCCGAAAGGCGTTGCCAGAAAGACGACGTCGGCTTGCGCCACCGCATCGGCAATGGGTTTTGCTTGCAGTTTGTCGCTGCGGTCGAGAGCCTTGGCGACGCTCGCCGAACCTTCATGTGATTGCGCCAGGACAACCTCGTGCCCGGCGTTTGCGAGTTGAATGGCCAGGGCTGCGCCGACATTTCCAGCGCCGATGAGAGCGATCTTCATGGTATTTCCCTTTTCGATTTGATTCATTTCTCAGCGGCCCAGCGTTTCGATGACCAAATTTGCCGTTTCGGTTCCCGAAAAGTTCTGCTGACCCGTGATGAGGTTTCCGTCGCGAATCGCGAAACCGCGCCACAGTCCCGATTGGACGTAATTCGCGCCCACATTTTTCAGCTCGTCCTCGATGCGCCAAGGCATCAAGTGTTTGTCTCGGGGCATCGCCCCCATGCTCCAAACCGCATTGTCCGCGAAGTCTTCTTCCACATTTGCGAATCCGGTGACGGTTTTTCCTTTCGCGAGCAGCTCGCCATTCGACAGTTTCGCATAACGCAAAATCGCCACGCCATGGCAAAGGGCGCACGCGACCTTGCCGGCTTCGTAAAATTCGACAAACTTTTGGTGCAATTCGGTCGCCTGTTCGAACGTAAACATCGGCGCTTGACCGCCCGCCACGACGATTGCGTCGAATTTTGCGACGTCGATATCCGCGACGGCCTTTGTCGATTCCACCAACGCCGCGAGGCTCGGGGTCGACAGAAAACCCATGCTGATCAGATCGCTTGCCGAGTAGCCGCTTGGATCACGTGGATCGCTCATGGCATCGGCGACACATTTGCCTCCGGACGGGCTGAAGACCTCGACTTCGTACCCGGCTTCGTGAAATGCGTAATAAGGGTGCGTCAATTCGGACCACCAAAAGCCTACGGGCCAGCCGGTCGTGGTCGATGTTGCAGGGTTGGCGATGACGATGGCGACCCGCTTCGGATTGTTTTTCTTGCTGGGATTGGCGTCTCTGAGGCTCATGTTGCTCGCTCCTTGGGCGACGGCCCGGCTGTCTCGTGCCGAGGATTATCGTGTCAAGCGAACGTGCACGCCATGCAAGAGAATTGAATTCAATGTTGCAAGCGGTGCAACTATCGGGTTACGCGTCGAGGTCGTTTGCGGGTTTGTCCGGATGTGGGATCGGAGGCATCGAGGCGAGTTCTTGGGGTCTTGTGGCGGTTTCCGGCGACTTCGATTGCGGCGCGGAGAAAAACATCGCGCAGAAAACGATTCCCGGCATCTCCGTCCACGCGTGGATGCCATAACAAGCTGAGGGCATAGGGACGCAAAGGAATGGGTGCTTCCACCAATTCGAGGCCCAGCGTTTTCGCGTATTTCGTGGCGATGCGTTCGGAGATCGTCAGCACATAATCGGTTTCGGCGACGAGCTGCAATGCGGTGACGAAGTAGGGGACGGCTCGGGCGACTGTCCGGGTAAAACCGTTTTCACGGAGCACGTCATCGATATAGCCGCCGGGTTTTCCGCGCGGGGCGACTTGAATATGCGGCAGCGTGACGAATTCTTCGAGCGTCAATGGTTTACCGCCGGAGGGATGACCTTTGCGCAGGGCGCAAACGAAACGATCCGTGAGCAGCTGTCGGGCGCGCATTTCTTGGGGCAGTTCGCCGTAAATGCCGATAGCGAGATCGGAGCCGCCGTCGCGCAAAGCAATCGAATCATCCGGGGCATTGGGGACAAACCGAATGCAGGCGCGGGGCGCTTCTTGTCGAAGGATTCGATCAAGGGTCGATCCGACGATCGCGAGGACATAATCGGTGGCATGCACGATGAACGTGCGGGAAAGCTCGGCGGGGAGGAAAGGCCGTTCCGGTTCGAGGGTTTGTCGGGCTTCGGTGACGATGGCGTGGACGCGATCTTTGAGCGTTTCGGCGCGTGGCGTGAGCAGCATGCCGCGTCCCGAGCGCACGAGGATCGGGTCATTGAGGCGGTCGCGAATTCGGGCGAGGGCGTGGCTGGTGGCCGGGGTGGAGAGCCCGAGCCGGCGTGCGGCTTGGGTGACGCTTCCTTCTTGCAACAACGCGTCGAGGGCCACGAGGAGGCTGAAATCGGACGAGTCCATGGTTTGGCCATGATGCGCGATGCGCGGCGGTCGGGTCAAGGGGTTGGAGGGTGGGGGAATCGGGAGCGCACGCGTTGAATTGTGGGCAAGGGAATTGCGTGCGGGTGCGTTGGATTGGGCGCGGGCGGGATTGAGGCCGCACGCATTGCTGCTTCCAGACCTCTGAATCATGCCGGCCCAAGGACCGCCGCGGTCGAGAGCCGGCTGTGACGAGGTTGAGCGGCTGGATATTTTATCGCTGTTCAGGGAATGCAACTTCGCACGACCGAGAACGTGCCGCTCGCGCGATAAGCTTGGAATCCTCCTTCGTCTTTTCCTACCCAGAAAATCTTTGTTTCATTGTACGCCCAAGCCCCCGAGTAGGGATTGACGGTCAGCTTGATTTGTTGCTCGGCCTGTCCCACGACAATCGGCGCCGTCGCTTTGACGACATTCGGCGGATTGACGCACGTGGGTCCCGTTCCGACGTACAAACTGAGCGTCCCGGACGAGGTAAATGTGCTGTTGTCCGACTTTCGCACGTAAACGGTCATTTGAGTCGGACTCGTCATTGCAGCGGCAGCCTTCAACTTGCCCAGTCCATCACCCGAACAGCCCGCGGGACTGAAGTTCGGATATGCGTAATCGGTCACCGAGAATTGGCCGTTGTTCCCCGAAGGACAAGCGCAACCATTGCTGCAGATTTGGCCATTCTGGCATTGCACCACCGAGCCGTATTCGGAGCACACATCGGCATCGTAGTTTCCGCATTGCTGGTACGCGTTGTTGCTGATGCACGTGAGCGTCGTGCATTCGTTGTTGCAGCACGAAGACGTGCTGATCGTGCAATTCGAGCAGCTCAGCGTCCCTTGCGAATACCCCATGCTTTGACAGGTTTGTCCGCCAAACTGATTACCGTCGCATTGTTCTGCGCCTTCGATCATGCCATTTCCGCAGATCATGGTCGTGCAATTGGCGGTGTTGTACATGCAATTGGCCGAGCAGGACAACGTGCCGCCGCTGTAACCTTGCGATTGGCACGTGGCGCCGCCCAGCTGATTACCTTCGCATTGTTCGCCGGCTTCGATGATGCCGTTTCCACACGATATGGTCGTGCAATTGGCGGTGTTGTAGGTGCAATTGGGCGAGCAGGACAACGTGCCGCCGCTGTAACCTTGCGATTGGCACGTCGCGCCGCCGAGCTGACCTCCGTCGCATTGCTCACCCGCGTCTTTGACTCCATTGCCGCATTTCGTGCAATTGGCGGTGTTGTAGGTGCAATTGGCCGAGCAGGACAAGGTGCCGCCGCCAAAACCTTGCGATTGGCACGTCGCTCCACCGAGTTGATTGCCGTCGCATTGCTCATTGGGCTCTTTCGTGCCATTTCCACAAGTGATGTTCGTGCAGTTGGCCGTGTTGTATTGGCAATTGGCAGCACAGCTCAACGTGCCGCCATTAAAACCTTGCGATTGACACGTTCCGCCGCCGAGCTGACCTCCGTCGCATTGTTCGCCCGCGTCGATCGATCCATTGCCACACAAATTGGCCGTTTCGCACGTTCCGGTCGGGCTGCACGTCAGGCCGCCATTGCAACTCAATGGCCCGTCGCACGTATTGGCGCAGCACGGTTGACCGGCGGCGCCGCACGTCGCCGTCACCGTCTTGTTGGCGGCAATGAAGTCGGTCGGATCAACTCGCCCTTGGGCTGCGGATGAATATCCCGGTCCCGGAAATGTCGGCGCGTCGGGGCGACTGATTTCAAAGTGCAAATGAGCTCCGCCGGGATGAGGCCCGATTTCGGCAAGCTTCTGGCCTTTGGTAATCGCGATTCCCTTGGATACCGCGATGTTTTGCAGGTGTGCGTATTGCGAATAAATATGATCGATGGTTCCGCCGCCGGGTAACGCAAATGCCGCCCCCGGTGCGGCATCGTGGCGAACGATGACGACTTGTCCCCAACCATCGCCCGTGGTCGTTTTGACATACACGACGACGCCGTCCGCAGTCGCATTGACCGGAGCGCCAAGATCGCTGTTTCCGCCCGTTTCCTTGTTCCAATCTTCGCCCAGATGAGTCGTTCCCGACCAACCGCCGCACGGTGACGCTTGACGAAATTCGGTCGCGACATACCACCCATCGCCGTCTTTGCAATGGTTGTACGGCCCGCCGGCTCCGATGGGCAGCGAAAAAGCCGTCGCATAACAATAGTCCGTTCCCGCAACTTTCGTCGTCGAAACCGTGGGACTATCACCTCCTCCATTGCCATCGGGTTCGTCGATCATTCCATTGCAATTCTGATCGATCCCATCGTCGGGAATCTCGGGAGCCGAAGGATTGATTTCCGGATTGTTATCGTCGCAATCCCCCCATTCCGCCGCCCAACCGTCCAAGTCTTGGTCCGTTCCAGGACCATCGCCGTCGCCCACGGGTGAACCGCCCCCTGAGCCCGTCGGAGTTCCGCCGTCGCCCCCATTTCCGCTGCCGACACCGCCGGCGCCTCCTTGACCGCTCGAACTTGACGCTCCATTCGTATCGGGGCATTCGCAAGCATCAAAACCGCTGCCATCAAAGCGACAAACCTGAACGCCGTCCACCCCTCCGGGACATGGACAACTGACTTGCATTCCCGCGATGCAGGGATCGTCCGAGCAGGAAGGCGTAAAGAGCGCCGTGAGCCCGAGAAGTGCCAAGG
>CAYSYX010000305.1:5645-11382 GCA_964435055.1 uncultured Polyangium sp.
GAGCCGCACTTGGGGCACTGGGCAACAGGCGTGCCACGCGTGGATTTTTGCGGATTGGCGAGGCATTCGGGGATTTGTTTCCCGGTGGATGTCGCGTCATCGTCGGCAAAGGACTCAAAAAAACCGCGACGCATTCGTACGAAACGAACCCCATCCTCGGACCGATGTTGTCCGGACAGTGTCCGGACAGGGCGAGTATCGTTATCGCTCATCGGCAAACTTGACGTCGGAGAACAAATCATCGCACACTGGTCCTATTCTTGCTGCGGTGAGGGACCATGAGATTCTTGTGGTATTGTTTCATCATCGCCTCGGTGCTTTTCGCCGGGTGCTCGCGGGACGATGCTTCCTCGCCGTCTGTCGTTCAGAAAGTCATCGGACCTTCGGGAGGTTCGCTCCGCATTGGCCGCCTCGAGGTCACCATTGCTGCCGGAGCACTCGCGACCAATACGACGATTACCATCCGCGAGCTGGGTCAACCAGCGCCATTGCATCACTCGCTGCTCTCGCCCGTGTATTCGATCGAGCCCACGGCCCTCGTGCTCGCCCTCCCGTTCATGGCCCGCTACGAATTCGCCGATTCGCTTCCTTTACGCGAGCCGTCGTTTTTCCGGACCGGACAGCTCGACCAAGAGATCGCGCGCATCGATACGCAGCTTCAGGACAATGCCGCCTATGCCAAGGCACTACAATTTTCGACCCTGTTCGTCGGAACCGATGATGTGTGTCAAAATCGAGGACTCGGTTGGTCGTGCGAAGATGCGCAACACCTGGTCGCATGCGATGTCCACCAGGAAGTCCAGTCTCGCGTCACGTGCAATTGCAATGGCGAGGACGGTGACGCGAAATGCGCAAACGTCGATTGGATGGGTGCCCCGTGGCCGGTGGGTACATGCCTCACGCTCGTGCAAGGTTATGACGGCTGGACCGAAGGCGACGCCGATTCTCACTTGCATTTGCTGGATCAGCGGGGGAACTTTGCCGCGGATTTTCAGGATCCGCACGATTGCGATGCGCCGGTATTCGCCACGTGCGCCTTTACGCAATGCCGCGTCACGCCCGGATGCAGAAGTGCCGAATCTCCTGCGGAATCAACACGTTGGGGCGTTGATGTCTGCATTGAAGCGCTCGATGATCAAGCAAACCCCACGGGGGCGTGGCAGTTCCTCTCCCAATTGCAAAATATCGATCCACAAATCCAAACCGGCCGTCTGCTGCTCCGAGGCGAGCCGATTGGTCTCATGGGTTCGTCCGGGCTGAAAGGTCCCGCAAATACCTGTGATGGCAAGCGATTTCATTTGGAACAAGGCTCCGCGTCACCCGTCGGCGCCGTTTCTTACGCGTTGCCTTTCGATTTTTTGGCCACCCAAAATGCCGTTGGCACAAAGGTTTGTTCCGCGCCACTCGCTCCGGGCACCGCCGAGCGCACCGCAATCCTCGAGTTGCCGACGCCCGGTTCCAAATGGCATGGCCCCATCACCATTCGCGGTCGCGCCCAAGACTCGACAGGCTTGGATATGGTGGAACTCTTGATGGTTGCCAAGAATCTCCAAAAATCCATCACCTTGTGTCGCGGTGATTGCGGAATGAAATACCCATTCGAAGCGACGTTGAATCTCACGTCCTTCGAGAGCTGGAGCGCGTCGAAGGTATCGTTGGGATTGCGCGTTCGGGGCGGGGACGGCGGAACGAGCATGTTTCCGATGGTCGATATCGATTGGGAAGTGGACGATTCTCGTCGCTGCAAACTTGGTCTTGCGGGTCCGCCCATGGTGCGCATTCCCGTGCCATCGGCGCCCGAAGGAACGATGTGTATCGATCAAACCGAGGTTCGTAATGAGGACTATGCGAAATTCTTGTCCGCGATCAACAATGGGGCGATGATTGACGTTACCGACGCCGTGGTCGATTGTACCCAAAATTCGACGTACGTGCCGCCCGGGCAATGGCCGCCGACCAATATGAACCATCCGGTCGTCTTCGTGGATTGGTGCGATGCGTATGCGTACTGCAAATGGGCGGGCAAACGACTTTGTGGTCGAATTGGAGGCGGATCCGTTGCATTGCCAAAAGCTACCGATGCGACGGTCGACCAGTGGATGAATGCGTGCAGTGCGGGAGGTCGATTCGACTTTCCTTACGGAGAACAGAAAAGACAAGCATATTGCCATATCACGGACCAAACGTGCGGCACCGTCTGTGCGACCTTCGATGTGGGAACGAAGTCGTTGTGTCAAGCGGAGCCGCCTTACGATGGCGTATTTGACTTGATTGGCAACGTGAGCGAATGGGAGGATGCGTGCTCGTCGTTCGAAGCTTGCAACGTTCGTGGCAGTCATTCCGACTCGGAAGACGCATGCGGCGTCATCCACACGGCTTCTTGGTCGGTGGCGGCGAATTACCTTGGTTTTCGTTGTTGCGGCCCTTGAAACGGACTTCCGGCCCTATCGCGGTCAACGACGAAACTCGTCAATGGACAAGCCGAAGTCTTTCATCCATCGGTACAGTTGTCGCGGCGTCGTGTTCAGCAAATCGGCCGCTCGCGTCTGATGGCCTTCGGTTTGTCGCAGCGCCGCACGGATTTGCTCTATCTGAGGACGAACGACGGGCGCACGCGCTGCGCTGGACAAACCCGCACGTTCCGGCGGCGCCTCCGAAGCTCCTCGATTGGCGTCGAGAGGCCCGAGATGCTCGAGCTCGATGGGTTCACCCGCCGCGAGAATCGCCGCCGTCCGCAAGGTCGATTCGAACGCCCGGATGTTGCCGGTCCAGCGATTTGAAAAGAGGTACCGCGCCGCCGGTTTGGAAATGGTTTTGGTTGGCGTCTGAAGCTCACGCAGAATATACGCCGACAGAATTCCGAAATCCTCGCGCCGTTGACGAAGCGCAGGCACTCGGCCGACGTAGTTGGCGAGGCGATCGCGCAGGTCGGGCCGAAATTGCTTTTCGTCGAAGATATCGGCGTTTGTCGCGGCAATCCAGCGAATGTCGAACGGCGAAGGTTTGTCCGAACCCACGGGTATGGCCATGCCCACTTGAATGGCGCGAAGAAGTTTTTCCTGCGATCGAACGGGCATGTTGCCGATTTCATCAAGAAACAGAGTTCCGCCATCCGTGCTCCGCAGATACCCCTCGCGACGTTTGGCGCCGGGAAATGCATCGCGTTCATGCCCGAAAAACTCCGATTCGAACAGCGTCTCCGTGACCGCACCACAATCGACGGCCGTAAACGCTTTTCTTCCGCTTCGACCATGAACGTACTTCGCAATGCCTTCCTTGCCGGTTCCCCGTTCCCCCAAAAGCACGACGGACTCGTCCGTCACCGCAATGCGTTCGAGGTCGAAGGCCAGTCGCGCGACCGCGGGGGAAAGCGACCGAGTCAATCCAAGCCGCGCATCACCGCGTTCGAATAACATTCGGGCCAAACTGGGTTTTACGCGACGATAACAAAGCAATGAATGCCCGACCTCGATGAGGTCGCCATCCTCCAACGCACAAGCTTCGACCTGTTGTCCATTGACGTAGGTATGGTGCTTGCTGCCCAGGTCCTGCAAATGATCCGCGACGCCGATACGCCGTATTCGCGCGTGCTTCGACGAAACGTACCGATCCGGCAAATAAACCCGGTCGCGCTCGTACCGCGGCGGTCCATCCACACTCCGACCCATTTCATACGAAAAATGCCGCGCGTCGATCGGCGGTAACATGAACGACCTGTCTTCCGACAAATCGTCGTAGTTCAACACGTAGGTCAATAAGCCGATAGGTTGCTCGGACTCCTTCTCCGCAGTCTCCTCGCTGACCGTATCCACCATGGCCGCGATCATAATCGACTCCGCGAGGTTTGGGAAGAACATCCAAGCGCATCGAATGTCGGTTCGTCTCGGTTCGTCCCCAAGCTGCATTCCACCCTCACGAACGCTTGTATCCGGATCGACAAACGAGTAGTGTCGTTCGTCATGACGAGTGGCAGCGACATCACCAGAGCGGATGGCCCGGTGTTGCTTGGGAAATTCGGTGACCTCGGCGTTGCTTTGGGAGATGTTCTTTGCGGCAAATACCGTGTCGATGGCGAGCTTGGGCGCGGGGGCATGGGCGTCATTCTTGCCGCGACGCACTTGGATTTGGGCGAAAAGGTCGCGCTGAAAATCCTCGCGGGCCACGACATGAACGAGCGTTCTTTGCTGCGTTTGCGACGTGAAGCGCAAATCGCCGCGCGGTTGCGGAGCGAGCATGTCGTGCGCGTCATGGACATCAATGAAGTGCGGCCCGGAATGCCGATGATGGTGATGGAGCGCCTCGAAGGCGAGGATGTGGCGTCCATTCTCCGGCAACGTGGTGCGCTGGATGTCGAGCAAATCGTCGATTGGGTGATTCAAACGTGCGATGCGCTGGCGGAAGCTCATGCACGAGGGATCGTTCATCGAGATTTGAAACCATCGAATCTCTTCATTGCCCGTCGATTCGATGGCACCTCCATTCTCAAAGTGCTTGATTTTGGCATTTCCAAGCTCGATGATCCTTCGATCGATCTGACCGCAACGGCGTCGCTTTTGGGCTCGCCTCCGTATATGTCGCCGGAGCAAATTCTGAATGCGAAGACGGTGGATCATCGAACGGATATTTGGTCGCTCGGGGTTGTTTTTTTCGAGGCGTTGGCCGGGCATAAACCGTTCGATGGAGCTTCGCAAGTGGAGCTCATGGAGCGGATTTCGAGGGCGCCGGTGCCGGCGATTGGTCGAGCCGACGTGCCGCCCGATCTGGAGGCGATCGTGCGCGCGTGTTTGGAAAAGGACCCCGATCGCCGTATCTCCAGCGCATTGGAGCTGACTCGTCGCCTCGAGCGATTTGCGCCTGCTTATGTCGAGCTGATGCTCGCACGTATTCAACGAATCGGTTCGTTGTTGCAATCCGGGCCGGAGCAAGCGGAGATCGTATCCAATACCGAGGAAACGTTGGACGCACGAGACAAACCGTTGCTGCCGATGCAATACACCGTTTCCGAGGAGGCGGATGATCGACCGAGCGATCCGCTGATTGGCACTCGAATTGCTAATGCCTACGTCATCGAGCGCAAGCTTGGAGAAGGCGCCATGGGAACGGTTTATGCAGCGCTGGGCGAGGATGGAATTCGATATGCCATCAAAGTTCTCCGTGAGCGTGCAGGCGATTCCGGTCGCGCGCGTATTCGTTTCGAGCGGGAGGCGCGTGCGGCTTCGGCGCTTCGCCATGACCATGTTGTGCGAATCGTCGATGTCCTCGCGGAGGGGGATCGCGGCGCTCCGACCATCGTAATGGAGCTTTTGCAAGGGCGGGATTTGGCTCGCGTCATTCGGGATCTCGGCCGGATCGATCCCGTCGTCGTCGTGCGGATTTTCCTGCAGGTCTGCGCGGGGCTGGCGGCGGCGCATGCGGCGGGGCTCGTGCATCGCGATATCAAGCCGGCGAATATCTTTCTGCACGAAATCGGCGACGAAATTCAGGTCAAACTGTGTGATTTCGGCATCGCGAAAATGAACGCGGAGGAGCCGGCCGGCGCGCCTTCACTCACGGCGACCGGGTTTGTCTTGGGCACGCCGCTGTATATGGCCCCCGAGCAAGCAAGGAATGCAAAACATGTCGACGCTCGCGCGGATATTTGGGCGGTCTGCATTTCGATGTACGAAACGTTGTCCGGAAAAACGCCCTGGTCTCATTGCAGCACGCCCAACGAAGTCGTGTATGCGCTGTATACGGA
>CAYSYX010000306.1:0-11319 GCA_964435055.1 uncultured Polyangium sp.
TGCGGATCTGGCCCTCGTCTACGACCAGCTCGGTCATGCACGCGAAGCGATGGCGCTGCGCGAACAAGCGTTTGCGATCGCGAGGGCGATGCGCCAAGCGTGAGGTTTGCGCTGTAAATTCAGCCCATCGAACATTCGTTGATGCCTCGTGCTTGCTTCCAACCCCCGAGTTGGTCGAAGATGCATGCGTCACGAAGTTTGAGTGGCGAGGGAGCATCGTCATGCGCTCTCTCGATTTCCGACCGTGTGAAGCGGTCAGGGCTGGGCGTTTCCGACAACAATGCAAGGTCAGGACAGTGCGCCGCTGAGTTCGATTCCGGTGCCCAGCGCCGCGCGTGGGATTCGTGGCTCACGTGTGCTTTCCGGGCTTTTCGCCGGAGCCATGTCCGGCACCCTCGTGGCGACCTTCAGCATTACGCTCGCCGCATTGATTTTTTCCGGCAGCCTCACGCAATATTTGAGCCGGGGAATCGGTATGGCGCTCGCCGGCTCGGCGATCGTGGGCGTCATTGTTTCGTTGGGCAGTTCATTTCGACCGGCGATCGCCGCTCCGCAAGAAAACACCGCGGTCGTCCTTGCGCTCATTGCCTCGGCCATTGGCACCAAGGTTGCGGCTCAGCCGGGAGGCGATCCATTTCCCAGCATTGTCGCCGTATTTTCATTGAGCGCTCTCATCACGGGAGGCGTTTTTCTTCTCCTCGGTGTCCTGCGTTTGGGCACCCTCGTTCGATTCATTCCGTATCCGGTCGTCGGTGGATTTTTGGCCGGTACGGGTTGGCTCTTATTTACGGGCTCATTGTCCGTCATGATCGACGCGCCGATGACCTTCGCGAATTTGGGCGTCATGCTCAAAGCCGGCGCAATGATCAATTGGGCTCCCGGCCTTGGGCTCGGCATTTTGCTCACGCTGCTCATTCGTCGATATCATCACTTCTTGTTATTGCCGGCTCTGCTCGTTGCCGCGATTGGTCTTTTTTACGCAATTATTTATTTGGGTGGCGGAAACGTCCAAGAAGCCAGTGCGCGCGGCATGCTCCTCGGGCCATTTCCGAGCGGCGCTTTGTGGCCGCCGATGGCCGCGTCGGACATCACGAAAGTCGCATGGGGTGAAGTATTTGCCAATTCCGGCAATCTCTTCGCCATCATCATGCTCGCCACCATTTCGATATTGCTCAATGCTTCGGGCCTCGAAATCGCCACCGAACGAGAAATCGACCTCGATCGCGAACTGCGCGCCACCGGCGTGGCCAACTTGGCCGCCGGTCTCGGGTTTGGCATGGTCGGGTATCTGTCGCTGAGTGAATCGACATTGAATCACAAAGCGGGCGCCGAGAGTCGATTGGCGGGCATTGTTTCCGCCGGCATTTGCGCCGCGGCCTTGTTCTTCGGCGCCTCGGTTTTCTCGTATTTCCCGAAGCCCGTCTTGGGTGGATTGCTGGTTTTTCTCGGCCTCGGCTTTCTCGTCGAAACGCTATATGATTCCTGGTTCCGATTGCCGCGCGTGGAATACGGCCTCGTCGTCATCATTCTCGTCGTGATTGCATTCGCCGGATTTCTCGAAGGTATCGGCGTGGGGATCGTCGTCTCCTCCGTGCTTTTCGCCGTGAACTACAGCCGCATCGACGTCATCAAGCGTTCGTTGGTCGGCGGCGAGGTGCGCAGCAATGTCGAGCGAAGTGCCGGCGATGAAATGACCCTCGAAGATCGCGGCAAAGAACTCTATATTTTGCAGCTTCAGGGATATATTTTCTTCGGCACGTCGTACACGCTGCTCAAGCGCGTTCATCAACGCATGCTCAGTGAAGACACCGGGCCGACGCGATTTGTCTTATTCGACGGCATCGATTCCTCCGCTATTTTGAGTTTCGTGCGCATGCGTAAGCTCGCCGAATCCCATGGCGTCACGCTCGTTCTCTCGGATCTGCCGTTCGCCGTCAAAAACCAGCTCGACCGCGGCGGATTCTCCGACGACAGCAAACGCGTGCGGTTTTTCCCGGACCTCGATCACGGCCTCGAATGGTGCGAAAACAAGATCCTGCAAGCCGCGCCGCCGAGCATGCTTCCGCCCACGAAATTGCTCGACGAACTCGAGAATGTCTTCGGTTCGCGGGAGTTGGTGTCGAAATTCCTCGAATACCTCGAAAAAGTCGAAGCGCCGTCGGGATATCGCATTTATCGGCAGGGTCACGTTTCCAAAGACTTGTATCTCATCGAAACGGGCGAACTTGCCGCGTGGCTCGAACTTTCCGGCGGGAAAACGAAGCGTCTGCGAACGATGGGTCCGGGCACGGTCGTCGGTGAATCCGGTTTGTATTTGGGCGCCAAACGATCCGCGACGGTTGTGAGTGTAAAACCCGCCGTGCTTTATCGTTTGTCGATCGATTCGCTTGAACGAATCACCCGTGAATCTCCGCATTTGGCAGCGGCATTCCACCAATTCGTCGTCCGACTTTTGGCCGAGCGGTTGGTCTTGGCGACCGGCGCTTCCAAGTCGTTGTTCAATTGATTTCGACCGGGCGGGACGGCATGGCAACACTTCCAAGGTTTTTCGCAACGGCGACATTCGGCTTGGCGCTGTTTGGTATGCCAAACGTTGCGTTTGCTGATGGGGCATTACGCACGGTGCTCGTCATTGACGCTTCGTCGTCGATGCGGGCGACAGATCCCAAAGAATTGCGTAAAGTCGCCGCCGAATTATTCGTCGACCTCACCCGTGACGGCGATCAGCTGGCCGTGGTTGGTTTTGATGGCGCCTCCCGCGACGCCATGCCCGCGCTCGTGACGATTCGCGGCCCGTCGGATCGTGAAGCCGTCAAACGCGCCGTTCGTGCCGTGGGGAACGATGGCAATTGGACGGACTTCACCGCCGGATTCGAGGGGGCGAGGCGCGTTCTTGCGGCGACGAAGCCCGGCCCGGGTGATCAGGACTTGGTGGTCTTTTTGACGGACGGCCGGTGTGATCCCGATCCTCGAGGTCCCATTGTCGAGGCGGCGAAAGCGCTGGGCGGGGGTAAATCCAAGGTCGAGGAAGTTTGTCAGGACCGTGTTTTTGCCGAACAAGTCGCGGCTCTGGGCAAAGCGCGTATTTATGCCGTGGGGTTGTCGAAGAGCGCTCCGCGGGTTTTTCTGGAAGAACTTGGACGACGCACGGGCGGCATTGGCGTAGCCACGGATCGGGCGGACGAATTGCCGCATTTGTTTGCCGACATCTACGCGCGGCTTTTCGGCGGGCGTTTGGTCGAAGGGCCCGCGGCAGCGAGCGTTCCGGTCGTGGTCGAAGAAGGAGCGGGCTCCATTGATATCGTATTGGTTGGTTCGCCAAAACTCGGTATTCGAGTTTTCGATCCGGCCGGCAACGCTCTCGATATGAACAATACTCAGCCGGAGAACGTGTTTTTCTCCAATAGCCCGGCGTATCGATTGTTTCGTATTGAAAAGCCTGCGGTCGGTGCATATCGGATGGACGTCGACGGCGGGGGCAAAGGCGGCACCTACGCGGTTTTACAAAATTTCGATTTGAAATTGTATTTTCCCCAATTACCCGACCTCGTGGAGGTTGGCAAATCCTTCCCATTGACACTTCGCTTGGCGACGCCCGGCGGAAAACTCGCCGCGCCGGGATTCGCTGCCCGACATTCCTTTTCGGTGAGCAAAGTCGAAGGCGCGGCGGCATGTGATGACGCCGCATTCGCTCGGGCTACGCCGGTCGAAATAAAAAAACGGGAAGACGGAACGTACGAAGCCTCGATTTCACCGCAGAGCAAAGGTGCCTTGTGTTTTCTGGGCAAAATGAGTCCGGGTGAAAGTGGAGTGCTCACGCGGGAAACGCGCTCGGCGCTCGTTCGAGTGGTAACGCCCATTCATCTCAAGGGCGCGGTGCAAACCCCGTTTGGCATGGTAAAACAGGAGCAGCGGAGCGTGGCCACGATATCGCTCGAAGGAAGCGAAGTGGGCGAATTGATGCACGCGGGGCTGGAAGTTACGGGACTTGGCGAAGGCATGTCGTTTTCCCACCGGAATTTCGAGATTGCGCCGGCAGGACCGCGGACCTTCAAAGTCACGCTCGATGTGGGGCGTGATTCTCCGCCGGGACCTCGAGAAATTGCGATTCGAATCGTTCCGCAAAAACCGGCCGGATTCGAGGACCGGGCCATTTCGGTGAGTATTCCCGTGACCGTGGTGCCGTTGTCATTTTGGGAACGTCACGGGCGCAAGATCGAAGTGGCGCTCATTGGTTTTCTTGGTTTTTTCTTGCTCTTCGGTTTGGCATTGCCCGCTCGTTTTCGCCGCACGGCGATTCTGCATTACATCGATCGTCGCGATCCCGACATGGTCCGGGAGTCGAAATTCCCGCTGGGAGCAAAAGCCCGTGCAGGGCTCTATCGCTCCGCGAAAGTGTTGCTCGGACATGCCGGACCGGTACGTAAAGGCGGCGTGATTTTATTGCGCGCGGGGGCGGGAGGGGCGGTATTCGCGCACCCGCTTGGAGGCCAAAAAGTTAAAGAATTGCCGCGGGATAGCGAATTCGACGGGGGCGAAGCTCGCGAAGTCAAAATGACCAACGGCGGCTTTCGCGCCTCACCGGGCGTGAAGTACGAAATCGAAGGCTCGGGCCTCGTATTTTTCTGGACCCTGCGCTAAGCGCCGTCTGCTAGACTCGCGCTCCCCGCGCACGGCGGGGGAGGGGATCCACGCATGTCGGTCAGCGAAAAGAAGATTGCACCCGCCTTTTTCATCGGACTTGGGGGCGCCGGTGGAGCCATCGTCGACGATCTTGCTCGTAAGGTAAAACAGAACGAATCATTCGACCGGTACAAGGACCTCGTTCACTTCTTCGCGCTCGATACCGATGCCGACGATCTTTCGCGTCTTGTTTGGATCGACGCGGCACACAAGTTTGTCCTTTCCGATTTCGACAAACCCGAGTACGTCGATCTGAAACAGGGGCACTTGCACGCGAAAGCCGACCCGCTTTTCCAGCAGTGGTGGCCCGAATGGTATCGTCCGCGGGCCGCACGCGGCAAAGGAGCGGGACAAATCCGCATCGAGAGCCGTTTGTCTTTGTATCACCACCTGGAAGACGACCGCGCCAAGATTGTCGAAACGCTCGAAAAGGCCGTACGTCGAGCGTATGACGTCCACAATCCTTTCCGCGCCAACAAGGCCGCCAAGATTCACATATACGCTTCGCTGGCCGGTGGAACCGGATCCGGCGGGTTTGCCACGATGGCCCTGACCGTACGTCGTTTATTGGGCGGGCAACGAGGGCACAGGATCATCGGAACGTTTGTGTTGCCAAACGTGTTTCGCAGCAAAGGTTTGCCGCCGAATCAATTCGACAAGATCATGGCCAATGGATACGCCGCGCTGATGGAGCTCGAATGGCTACAAAGCGCCGGGCCTGCATCGCCGATCGAATTCCATTACGATCCCGACAATCCGCAACACGTGACGTTCGATCGACCTCCCTTCGATCAAATCTACCTCGTCGAGGAAAAGACGGATTCCGGGATCGTCATCGCCGATTCCAACGAAATTTATCCTGCGGTTGCGGACGCAGCTCACGCGCAGATTTTTTCGTCCATTCTCGATCGGGAAGGGTCGACGCTCGATAACGACACGCGCGAGCTCATGCAGCTCGACGAGCAATCGTTTACGAAATCGTTCGGTTCGTTCGGCATTGGAGCGCTCGTATTGCCGGTCGCGGACATTTTGGAATATTCCGCGGTTCGTCTTGGCGCCGCATTGCTCTTGTCGGCGGTTCCCGGCGGAAGCGCGGCGCTTGGTGACGGCGCGGATTTGGATGCCGCCGACCAAGCGTTTGTCCGAGGTTTGGAAGGTAAAGCGGACAGCCGCGACGCCGATGCCGAACCTCATCGACGCACGGTGGAATGGGCCCGCGGTGGCGGTTCCGGAGGCGAAGGCGTCATTGCGGCGTTCATTCGTCGCTGCCGAGAAGACGTCGCCAAGCGTATCGACGAAGCCGTCAAATTGCGCGGTTGGGACGAAACCGAATTGGCGGCGTTCGAAAAAGACCCCGAGCGCGTGCGATCCGAAACGGCGCAGGCGTTTGGCGCGTTGAAAACGCAAGTCGGCAAGAGCGAAGACGGCGCTCGAGACAAAGCACGTGAAGCCGCATTACGCGTCGCTGCGGAAGCCGGCGAATTGTCATTGACGGATTTGGCCAAAGGCAAAGGCCCGACGGAAGCGCGGTATTTCTTGGTGTTATTGCGGCAGGCGGTCGCCGCGGAGCAAGACTTGGCGCGTAAAGCCTACGAACGCGGCATGCTCATCACGGACGCGCGGCTCGTCGACGACTTCAAACGTCGCGTGGAAGAAATGGCTGAAGCGGCTCCGGAGACGCTCTTGGAAAAACTCCCCGGGCGCGAGAATGACTATTTCGAGGTCTCCGCCGGGTTTGCCGCGTGGTACCGCGATGTCCTCGATGGTTTACGGGCCCGCATTCGAGCCAACGCGATGATCGAATTCTTCGCCGCCGTTTTGCAGGAAATCGATCGCCGCCGTTTGTCGAGTTTCCACTTCTTCGCCCGCGTCGATCGTATTCATCGGCGCCTCGAAGACCGCGCCTCGCGTCTCGTCGCCGCAGGCGGGCGACGTAATGAAGGCGGCGACGCCAATCGTTATGTGCTCGATGTCGAGGCTTTGCAGGACCATCGCACGGGCAAACGATTGTGGGAACACCTGTACACGCGTTTGGTTCGTCCCAGCGATATGCAATTGTCGGGTGCTTTGTCGCGATTGGCGCAGGTAGCGAGTCAAGGCGGCGCCGAGCAAGACATCGAGCGGCGCATCATTGACGATTTGGTGCAATTGGCGGCGTCGACGTTGCGTGGTCGGATTGGTGGAAGCCTGGAAGAACGCGGTTTGCGCATTGATGAAGAAATGCGATTCGAGGCGGCGTTGGTTTCCGCGCGACGGCGTCTCGAAAAACGCGGCGGACCTTTGCCTCCGGACTCCGATCCACAATGGGCCGAAGAAGCGCGCCGCACGCCGGACGAAGAAATTCAGGAATACATCAAAGACAAACTCGAGTTTGCCGCGGCCAAATGCGCGCCGTTCATTACGCTCGGAGCCGGAGCGCCTCTTTTGCCGGACAAGGCTTATGCGGTCATGCATGGCGACTATGAACGAACGTTGGGGCCGTTCTTGGCGCACTTGGCGACGCTTCGGATCGACCGATCGCAATTGGTTTCGTCGGACAATCCATTCGAGATCATCTTCTACCTGGCGCGACTCGGATGCCCGCTGCACGCCGTGAAAAGCTTGTCCGAATATGAACGGCGATATCGCGTCGTGAAGGACAAGGAATTGGCCGAGGGAGCCAAGGTCCCGGGTTTGCCCAAGGGGGTTCCGCAAATTCCGCTGCACGTCGATCGCAATTGGGAAGGTGCTCCGGATCCGGATTCGCGACTTTTCCGCATTTCGATCGAAGGCGTTCGCGAAAACGATTCGAAGGTGGCGTTTCACGAGCGAACGGCGAAACGAAAGCAGAAGGTCGGCGAAGAGCAGGTTCGTTCTGACGATTTGCGTGACTTTACCGCGGCTTTGGCGCTGGGAATCATTCGGCGTCTGGAACATGGGTATCACATCGACGACCCGGATCTGCCGGACGAGAAGCGCAAATTGGGCAAGTTCCGCGATCAAGCTTTTGCCAATTATGGCAAGCGAATCGACGCGCAAAAAGTGTGGATTCGACGCGCCGTGCAAACGAAGCTGAGCGAATTCATGGAAAATCGCGAATTCGCTCGTCTCGTCGCGACGCTCGACGCGCACGCCACGGATATCGAGAAACTCGTCAAACTTTGTGACGCGGATGCGGGTGCCGAAGTGGAACACCTGCGCCGCGAGCTCGAAACGTTCATTGCTTTCCGCAAGGAAATTGCGCGATGAAACGCGTTTGGCATGACTCCACGACGGAGGCACTGCGCTGAGCGGCGTCGCGCCTCATGCTCGATCTTCACGTCCGCCGAGCCCCGCCCTGCTGGTCAGCGTCGGGGCGTTTGGCAAGGACGTCGCCCGCGCCGCGGTAGGCGCTCGTTTCGTTCACGTCGAGGCGCTCGTCGACGTTCCTGGAAAAACTCCGTCGGATTCGCTGAACAAGGAACCATTTCATAACGTCATCTTCGCGTGCGAACGTGAGCTCGGCGCCTTATTAGACGTCACGCATTACCTCGAATCGTCGTCACCGACGGATCCTCGAGGTCCCCGTTGCGACGTGTTTGTCGTGGCGGATTTGTCCGAACCGAACATCGCGCCGCTGGTCGCGCCGCTCTCGGCGGCGCTTGCCGCGTCCTTGCGAAAATCGTTCTCCCCCATCCTGCGCTCGGGTGACGGCGCGCTTGTCGTTTGTCCCGTATTGGTTTGTCCCCGTGCAGGCGATCGAGTGGTCATGGCGCGTGCGCTCGCCGCGGTCTTCGATGTCGCGCGTATTCGGCTCTCGTCGACACGTCTCGGTGGGCGCGTGTACGTCGTCGAAGATCAAAGCGGCAAATACGTACTTTCCCGTCCCGAGCTCGTGCGCTCGTTCGCCGCGTTTTTGTCGGCCTTGGTCCTGCCCACCATGCGCGACGATGATCGCGGTGCCCGCACCTTGGTCGAAGACAACACGGATACGCCCACGTTTTCCACATTTGCGTGCGCGAGTTTGTCCTTCGATCATCAGGCCCTCGGCCGATTGATGGCCTCTCGATTCGGCCGCGAAATACTCGAGCTGATGCGTGCGCCCGTTGATCCCGCGGCCATCGATATCGCTTCGCTTGCCGCGCCCCTCGTGCCCGATCGAGCGCGCCTCGAAGCGGAATTGGCCGAACCGATTCCTTTGCTCGAATTTCTTTCCCCTCCGAAAATCGACGTGCCCGCCATTGAATGGGACGACGAGCCGGAGACCATTGTGGAACGGAATTTCGGGTCCATTTTCCGAGCGCGCACGGAATCGCTCTTGGCGACATTCGAAGACGAAGTCGAACGTTTTCAAATGGACAAACTCAGCGCGGCGCTCGAACAACGCGGAAAGTCGTGCGTCGAAAAGGTCCTTCGGGAACTCGACAAACGGGTTGCCGACTTGGTCGCGTCGGGACCGACGGGTCACGCCCGCGCATTGCTCGCCTTGCGTGACGCTCGTACACGCGCGAAAGGTCATTGGGACGAAGTCGTCCGGGCTGTCGAAGCGCCCGAGTTATCAGCTCGTCCCGCGTCCCCGCTCGGGGCGAAATTGGCGGCGCTCGAAGAATCCGTGCGTTTGCGGCCACGTCCGCTGCGATTGCGTATTTTGGGGACGACCGCGGGCGTCATGTCCGCCATTGCGATGGCCGGACTTTTCGTCACCGCCATGCGCTTGTTCGTATTGCCAAACCAAACCTTCTTCGGACCTTTGCGTGGTGTACCCGAAGGTTTGGCGCGGATGCTGGTCATCCCGCCCATTCCATATTTGCTCGGAGCCTCCGTCGCGTTGCCTTCGGCGGCATATCGGCTCTGGAAGCATCGCAAACGACATCATAACTGGGTCGTCGAGGCGCGTGACGACCTGGCTCGAGCGCTCGAGCGTCATGTCCGTGAGGACCTCATCAACCATTACGCCCGACGGTTGCATCACGCCAAACTCTTGTGGGTGCAGCGCATTCTGAGCCGTCTCCTTGCCCGCATTGAAGAATTACTCGAAACGCTCGAAGCCATTCGCGCAGTGCTGGGTGAAGCCGATCGTTCCTTACGCTTCGAAGAAGCCGACGGTCACCGAGCTCTTTCCGCGAGCGGTTTGTTGATTTCCTCGGCGTTGCACGGAGCGATCGTTCGTCCGGACGATATCGATGGCGTGTATGCGGACGTTCGTCCGCCGGAACCGCGGGCGGCGGCGGAGCGATGGATTCGGGAAAGTTTGTCCGAGCATGCATGGGTCGAGGCTCCTTTTGGTTCGGTGCCGCCATTGCTCGAATTTTGCCGCCGAGAATTGGCGTCGCTGGCGGATGTCTCGCCCTTCGAGGAAGGTGAATCGGCGTTGCATCGGGCGGCCGACGATACGACCCGGCGGTTTTTGCGACGATTGTTCCTCAAGTTATCGGCGCCGCTCGAAATTGCCCCGAAGTATGCGACATCGGCGCCGGCTGCACAGCGCGTTTTATTCGCCCCGCCGGAGGCTCGACGTCTCATTGACGCCGTATTGGCGGATGGAGGTTTCGAAAGCGGTTGGGACGTGCGTGGTTTGTCCCCGGATCGTCACGCCGTCGTCTTGGTCGTCGCGCGAAATGGTTTGCCATTTGAATCCATTGCTTTGGCCCGACCGGAGGATCCATGAGGGACACCATTTTGGATATCCTGGCCGCGTGGGCTCATGCCGGGCTGACCATGCCTTGGCGCACAGGAATTCTCGGCGCATTGGTGACGTTTGGCATTCTTTCGTATCTCGGAGCTATTGCCAAGGCGCGGTTCGAATTACGCGCGGTACGTGTTTCGACCGGCCCTTTGTTTGCGGTCGCCGGGGTCATCGTATTTGCTCTCGGCGCCGTGATTGCGCTCGTCGACGCCTTCTTGGAATGGTTCGACATGATGCTCATCGAAGAGCGTCTTTTGCTGCTTTTGGCGTCGGACAGCACCCAAGCCACCTACGCGGATCTACGTCATCGCTTGGGTATCCTCGAAGGCGGACGATTTATTCTTCCGGGCGTCGTTCATGTCCCGCTTTCGCTCTTTTTGGCCGGATTGTTCTATTTGGGGCTCGTGTATTGGGCCGCATTGACCTTGGAGGAAATGAGCACGCTCGAGCAAAAGCCCGACGATGTTTTGGCCAAGGAAAAAGCCGAAGAAGAAAAGAAAATCAAAAAAGCTTTGGCCGAAGGACGACCATTACCCGTGGCGCAGGCCTCGTCCGTGCCTTTGTCGGATGATCGATTCGGTCGCATCTTCAAAATTCTCGGGCATTGGACCAGCGTCGAATTCGTCGAAGATCGCTTCTTGCGTTGGCAAGTGCCCATCGTTGCTTCCGCGAGCGCATTGCTTCTTTTTGCGCTTCCGTCGGCGCTTGGGGGACATGTCTCCGCGCCATTGTGGGTCGGTGCCGTTCTTTTGCTGGATGGATTGCGCCGTAATTTGACCACGCCGACCAAACCTCCGTCGCCACCGCCGCGTCCCGAAGCAAAACCCGAAAAACAAGCTCGTCCGCCCATTCAACCGCTCGTCGTTGCGGTGCACGATGCCGAAGGGCCGCTGCTTTTGCCGCCGAAGCAGCCCGAACCATTGCCCGGACAATTGTCACCCGGGACCGATCTTCGCGCCAAACGTATGCTCGAAGATCTTGCCAAGGAGCTC
>CAYSYX010000307.1:0-11285 GCA_964435055.1 uncultured Polyangium sp.
CTGGTCCGGGTCCAGGGGCGGATAGCCCCTGGTCGGGTCTGGGCGGAAGCCCAGCTTTGCGATTACGGCAGTGCCATCACTTCAATGGCGGCGCCTCGAGCGCGCGCTTTGGATGCGGCGACGAGACGCCCCGATTCCACACCGAATTGACCTTCGGCTGCTTCGAGCACTTTTTTGGTTTTGGTCGCGTCCACGCCTCCCGTTTGACCATTCACGGAAATGCGCAGCACGTTGCGTTCGAAGACCGCGGCGAGCAATCCCACGGTATTGACGAGCGATTCTTCGTCGAGTTTTTCTTGACGGTACACCACAATCGCGTCTTTGCCTTCTTTGATATCAACCTTAGCAGGCCGATTGTCCCGTCCCATCATGCCATCATTGGCTCGGGCGAGCGCTGTGACCACGGACGTCGAAAGCGGAAGGTTTTCCGGCAATGGTGTGCTGACGAAAGAGACGCCTCGGTAAAGCTGCCATGTGCGTTGGAAGAGAGCGGGAATGCCGAGCGCACTTCGTCCCGACAATCCCAAATAACGAGCATTGTCGGCGATCGTCGCCGTTTCCATTTCACCCAGTCGGCGCAGCAATCCGAGCGGCTCGGGGGCTCCTTCGAGGGCTGAAACCACGCGTGCCCCGCCGGGGGGATCCGATCCGAGTTTCTTGATGCCATCGAGCCAGCCTTTGGTGAACGCCACCATCGCACGTTCTTTGTCCGCGATCATTCCATGCGGAGCAATGGCCACGAGCGGCAGCAGGTGCGGCGTATCGGCCGACGTCATGACGATTTTGCGTCCGGCATCGGTTTGAGCATCCATGCGTTCGAATGCGAAAAAAGCCGCGTCTTTTTCTTCTCGTTCGCCTGGAACAACCATTTCGATTTCATTCGGAGCCACACCGGCGATATCGAGCAGGAACAGACCGAAGAACGTGGCCGGTGCGCCGCGAGCGCCGACCAATTTGAGTGGCGTTTTGGGGGACGACGTCGGGAGACCGGCTGTTTTTCCGGCCAAAGCTTCCCGTCCGCGGGAAAACCCGGCCACGAAAAACACTTCCGGCGACAAGGCTCGCAAGCGTTCGTAACTTTCGACGAAACTCGACAATGGAACGATCGCCACGTCCGCGCCGCTCGAGTCACCACCGCCGCGGGCCAGAGCATCTTCGATGTTGCTCATCGCGTTCGAGACGGACAAACGCACGTCGAGGCCTGACGGGGCGAAGGCGCTTTTCGCGTTGGGTTTCGTTCCGTCATTCGCCAAAATGCCGGGAGCCGCCAGATCCCAGCCCAAGGCGACCACGGCGAGTGGTCGATCCATGGCTGGAACGGGCCCGGCATCCGCTGTCGGGGCGCTCGAGCTCGGGTTTGGCGGGGCATGACCACTGGCCGCACTGCTCGCGGTCGGCCCGGCACTCGCAGCCGCGGATGCTTCCGCGGAAGGTGCGGGATTTGCAGAATTTGCGGCGGGCAATCCGGCGGGTGGATTCGCTGCGGGCGCGCGATGCGCTGTGCGTGGGCGCGTGGCGGCGAGCGCCCCAAATCCCCCCAAGATACAGACGAGCAAAACGAGGACGATGGTTTGGCGCACGTTGATCACCACTGGCCCGAAAAGGGATTTTGGTCGCCGATTTTTCGTTTGTTGGGATAACTCGGTTTCATGAGCCGTTTCAATTCATCGACGGGAACGGCTAAATTCAAGTTTTGCGCCCGAGCCAAAGGACCGCCGACTTGCGCGGTAATGATACCGATCACCTCGCCGCGCATATTGAACAAGGGCCCGCCGGAATTGCCCGGCGAAATGGGGACCGAAATCTGAATCCATTGCCGCCCTTCATAGAGTCGCCGGGCGGAAATCAAGCCATCCGTGAGCGTATGTTCGAGGCCCAGCGGATTGCCGATCGCAATGGCGCGTTCGCCGACCGCCACTTTTTCCGAATCGCCCAAACGCAGCGGCTTTGCATCCGCCGGAGCGGCTCCACTTTCGAGCGGTCGTTTGATGTCAATCGAAAGGATCGCCAAATCGACGGCGCGATCATCGACCAGCACATCGATGTTCTCGTACGACGCACCATTTTGGAATTTTATTTTGGCGTATTCGGCGCCTTCGATGACGTGGTGATTCGTGACGATCGTTCCGAATTCGTCAATCAAAAATCCCGTCCCGCCGCCTTGAGCATCACCCTTTTTGACGAAAATCGTCACGACGGAAGGCGACCATTCACGGAAAAGTTCCGCGGGCGTTTTTTCTCCCGTCGGGCGCGGTTTGGGATCTTTCGGCGCGTCGGCTTCGGGCGCCGCATCGGCGATGGCTGCGTTCGGGGTTTCCGGAGCCGCATCCGGCGCAGCTGCGGCGTCCACGTCCGTTGCGTTTGTCGCGTCCGCTCCCGCATCGGTCGGTTCGGCGGGTGGGTTTGTCACAGCAATCGGGCGCTCGGGACGCACATTGCCCAGAAAATATGCGACGTCGGCGAGGAAGGAAAAACCTTCGGTCGACAGTCGATCTCCTTCGGCGACGAGCACGGGGCCGGTAACACTTGCTCCCGCGGTGAATCCAAGCGGCACGAGCGCGAGGAAAAGTGCCAAAACATCCGTGACAATGCCTTTGCCGCGCGTCGGATCATCCTTCGGCAAGAGCTTGTCGGCAATGGCCAGCGGCACGCCGAGCGCGATGACGAACGCCACGATTCCGCGGACGTAAAGGTTTGTCGTGATCGCACCCACGCCGCTCATGAACGACACGACGGTGGCCACGAGTCCCGCCGGAATCACGAGGAGTTTCAGGATCAAAAGGATTGGCCCGAGTTTCGAGGAAGACTCGGACGATGATGACGAAGGTGCGGGGGAAGGGGTTTTGCTCGGCATGGACGCCCGTGATGATGGAGCCTGGTTTGCCCGGCCGCGTCAAGCTTGCTCTTTCATCCCGGCCGGCGCTACAAATTGCCTCGTGTCCGAACTCGCGCAAGACAATCCCGCCGATCTGCCCGCAGATCTCCCCTTCGTCGCCAAGCTCGATACGCTGCCTGTGCGACCGGGTTGCTACATGTTCATCGACAAGGCGGGGGCGGTCGTTTACGTCGGCAAAGCCAAGAGTTTGCGTTCACGCGTGCGCAGCTACTTCAGCGACGGCGGCAGCGATACGCGCTACTTCATCCCCATCTTGCGCCGCATCGTGCGGGACCTCGAAACGGTCGTCACCTCGACGGAAAAAGAAGCGGCGATCCTCGAGAACGAGCTCATCAAAAAGCATCACCCGCGGTTCAACGTCAAGCTGCGGGACGACAAAGATTTTCTATGTCTGCGCCTCGATCCCAAAAACGAATGGCCGCGCCTCGAAACCGTGCGTCGTCCTTCGCCCGACGGGGCGCGATATTTCGGACCCTTTCATTCCGCCACGAGCGCTCGACGTACGTTGCATTTGGTCAACAAGCATTGGAAGTTGCGCACGTGCTCCGACGTGGAACTTCAATCGCGAAAACGGCCGTGTTTGCAATACCAAATCAAACGTTGCCCCGCCCCGTGCGTCATGGAAGTGGACAAAGTCGAATACGCCGAACAAGTCCGATCCGTCACCCTTTTTCTCGAAGGTCGTCATGACGAACTGACTCGGGAATTAAAAGATCGAATGAAGGCGGCGGCGCAGAAGATGGAATTCGAGATTGCGGCGATTTACCGCGACCAACTTGCGGCTGTGGAAAGCGCACGCGAAGCGCAACGTGTCGTCGCGGTGAAAGACGTCGATCAGGACATTGTGGGCATGTATCGAGAAGGCAGCATCGTTGAAGTCGAGCTCATCAAGGTGCGCGGTGGTCGCGTAGCGGATACGATTTCGTTTTCTTTGCGCAATATGGAATTCCCGGATGAAGAGGTGCTTTCGGGATTTCTGACGCAATATTATGACGACACGACGCTGGTGGATGTCATTCCGGATGAAATCCTATTGCCCGTGCTTCCCGATTTGGTGGAAGGCGTGGAAGAATGGCTGACCGAGCGTCGGGGCAAACGGGTGGCGTTGATTGTTCCGCAACGCGGACCGCGTGTGGATTTATTGGCGATGGCCCGGGAAAATGCGCAACATGCATTCAAGGAAAAACAGCGCAGCGCCGATGATATCGAAGCGCGTCTCGATGATTTGCGGGAACGATTGCGTCTGCCGTCTTTGCCGCGGCGGATCGAATGTTGTGATATTTCGCATCTCGGCGGAGGTGATACCGTGGGCAGCATCGTCGCGTTGCTCGATGGGCAGCCGGATAAAAAACATTATCGAAGTTTCCGGGTAAAAACGAAAACCGAGGGTGACGATTACCTGGCGATGTATGAAGTCTTGGCGCGACGATTTCGCCGAGGTCGAACGGCGCGGGAAGCGCGGGAAGCGGAGGCGATGGCCGAAGCGGAAGCCAATGCCGACGTGGAAACGACGAATACTCCGGAACCCGGTGGGGAAGTCGATTGGGATTTGCCGGATTTGTTCGTCGTCGACGGGGGTCGTGGGCAGCTCAATGTTGCTTTGGCGGCGGCGCGGGATTTGGGATTGCATGGGATGCCCATCGTCGGATTGGCCAAAGAACGCGAAACGCAAGCGGGCGAAAAAATGGTCGATCGAGTGTATTTGCCGGGGCAAAAAAATGGAATCGCGTTGCGTCCCGGAAGTTCGTCGCTGTTTTTCCTGGCCAGAGCGCGGGATGAAGCGCATCGGTCGGCGAACCATATTCGGGAAAAACTCGGCAAAGCGCGGCGATTGCGATCTGAAATCGAGGATATTCCGGGATTGGGTGATGCAACTCGTAAAACGTTATTACGCGAGCTGGGATCGATGTCGGCTTTGCGTGGGGCGAGTGACGCTGAGATCCTTGCGGTTACTGGGGTGACTAAGCGCCATTTGACTGCCATTCGCAAAGTAATTCCGGCACCTGTTCCGGCTGCGCAATCGTTGAACCAACCGGCAACGAGCAGCGAGAACAAACATTAAACCGGCTCAACGTAATGTTCGGTTTGACGTGCCGGCGGCACCAAGAGTAACCTGGCCGCCACAAGTCTTTCCGGACAATTTCGTCATTGGTTGCGAAATTTGATTGGCTCTCGATGATCGTTATGGAGATGCAGATTTGACGAAGCAGCTCGAGCTTGCGGTCTTCGCGGCGGGCGGCACCACGCGCCATGCTTTGCCGCAAAGCGGACGTGTGTCGCTCGGACGAGCCGAAGGTAACGACATTCGCGTCGAAGACAGCTCGGTTTCGCGGCGTCATGCGATCTTGCACCTTGGTTCGACGTTGCAGGTCGAGGACCTCGGAAGTGCCAACGGGACCAAGTTGCGCCGAGAAAAAGGCGCCGCGGGCACGGTTCGTTTGGAAGATTATGTCGTGAAGGCGGGGGAGCTCGTCGAGTTTGCCGTGGGCGATGTCGTCAACATCGGTTCGGCGATGGTCGTCGTGCGGTGTGTCGGCGAAGCTCCCGTGGCCAAAGAACCGGGGTTTGGCGGGACATACATCATTCGCGATGAAGCGATGAAGCGACTGTACGCGATGGTCGATCGCATCGCGGAAGGTCCGATCAGCGTGTTGTTGCTCGGAGAAACCGGCGTTGGGAAAGAGGTTCTTGCGGAGACGATCCATCGCAAATCACCGCGGGCGAAAGCTCCATTTTTGCGCCTCAACTGTGGTGCGTTGAGTGAATCGCTGCTCGAGAGCGAGCTTTTCGGCCACGAAAAAGGGTCGTTTACCAATGCCGTTCGGTCGAAGCCGGGTCTGTTCGAGACGGCCGAGAAGGGCACGGTTTTTCTTGACGAAGTCGGCGAATTGCCCTTGGGAATCCAGGTAAAACTGTTGCGTGTGCTCGAAGATCGTCAGGTGATGCGGGTCGGTGGTTTGTCCCCACGACCCATCGATGTTCGCTTCATTTCGGCGACCAATCGCGATCTTGCGGCGGAAGTTCAACGCGGAACCTTTCGGCAGGACCTCTACTTTCGGCTCAACGGCATTGCGCTTTCGATCCCGCCTTTGCGTGAACGTCGGGACGAGATCGAACCGCTGGCGCTCGCGTTTGCGGCGAGTGCTGCGGCCAGCATCGGGCGCAGTGCACCGAGCATCACGAGTGAAGCGATGGCGGCGCTTTTGCGTCACGATTGGCCGGGCAATGTTCGCGAGCTGCGCAACGCGATCGAGCGGGCCGTCGTGCTTTGTGAAGGTGTGATTCGACCTGAGGATCTCGTGCTCGATGGTCATGCGGCGGGTGCGCAGCCGGTGGTGGCGTCGAGTACGGTGCCGGTACGTGCGGCTGTCGTCGAACGACCTCCGGAGCTCGAGGAGACGGCGGTGCCTGCGGTGCGAGAAGGCGTATCGACGTTGCCGCTCAAGAATCTGCGTCAGGAACTGGGATCGCTCGAGCGACAACGTATGATCGACGCGCTCGAAAAATGTGCAGGGAATCAAACCGCAGCAGCGGCGATGCTGGGCATCCCGCGTCGAACGTTCGTGGCCAAACTTGCGGCTTACAACATTCCGCGTCCGCGAAAGAAACTCTGAGCTTTCGGGCGGGATCGAGGTTTGGCTCCACCAACCTACGAAGGGAGTTCCCTTCGGTGAATTTCTGTCATACTCGGGCTTTACGAGGACATTGAATGGCGGTCCGAAGTGGGGTGTTCCTACCGACGAACTCGCTCTTTCACGAGCGATATCGAATCGTGCGCGGCATCAAGGCCGGCGCGATGGGTGCGGTGCATGAAGCACGTGATGAACGCACCAATTCTCCGTGCGCTCTGAAGACGATGTTGCCCGGTGTGCTCGACGATGAAACGGCGCGAAATCGTTTTGAGCAAGAAGCAAAAATCACCGGCGACATTCGCAGCGATCACATCGTGCGCGTGACGGATGCAGGCGTCGATGACGAGACGGGCATGCCGTTTCTCGTGATGGAACTCTTGCAAGGTGAAGAGCTCGGATCGCTGCTCAAAAAGCGTGGACCGTTTCCGCTCGAAGACACGTTGCTGTACTTGACGCAGGTCGCATTGGCGCTCGACAAGGCGCATGCGGCGAGCATCGTGCACCGGGATCTGAAGCCTGGAAACCTCTTCCTCACGCAGCGCGACGATGGAAGTCCGTGCGTGAAGATCCTCGACTTCGGCATCGCGAAAATGATGAGCGAAGGTCAAACGCACGCGACGCAAACCGTCGGAACACCGATGTACATGGCGCCCGAACAGATCATCGGCAAGAGCGCATTGATTGGAGCACCAACGGATGTTTTGTCGCTCGTGCACATCACGTACACGTTGCTGACGGGTGAAAGTTACTGGCACGAAGAAGCGAAAAAAGTCGGTGTTTACGCGCTGATTCAAAACGTCGTTGCGGGTCCAACCGAGCTTCCGACGCAACGCGCGTTGCGTCGTCGCGGGGTGACGTTGCCCGAGTGGTTCGATGTTTGGTTTGCGAAAGGCACGGCGAACCATCCGGACGATCGTTTTCAGCGGGCGACGGAAGCGATGGCGGAGTTCAAGGAGCAATACGCCGAATCCGGACCGCAGTCGTTTCGAGTTGGGCCGCGACCGCGGCGCGAGATGGGGAGTTCGTCGGACTTGAACTTGGATGTGCATGCATTGCAGCAGCCCGAGGTGAAGCAGTCCGAGTCGAAGCATCCCGAGCCGAAGCACCGTTCGGAGATCAGCTCGACGACGCGCAAGCCTGTGGAGATGGAGGCGCCGCCCGCTTCGTTGCGTACGGCGGGTCGATCGCGTTGGGTTGCGCCGCTCGTGGGTTTGTCTCTGATGATGACGACGATCGCGATTGGTTTGGCGCTGAAGATGACGTTGAGCGGCGCGCCTCCGCCTTTCATTGCGCAGCGGGCGTTTTCCGAGGGTTTGCCCAAAGTGCCCGAGGTAAAACCTCCGCCCGTCGATACGCAGGCGGCTCCGACGGTGCCTGCGTCGGCGTCGGTTGCAAAGCCTGAAGAAAAGCTCGATGTTGCGCCGCAACCGCCGTCTTCACCGTCGAGCGTCGTGGCCGTACCGGGACAAACGTCCGCGCCGACGGCCGTACCGACCGGAAAAACAACGGCGACGACGAAGACGAAGTACGTACCTCCGGGGAGCATCGATTAGGAGTCGTTTCTCATGCGTCAGTTCTGCTCGTGGTCTTATGTTTGTGGAGTCACTCTGGCGGCAAGTGTTTGTCTTGGGACACTGCCGGTGTTTGCCCAGGATGTGGTCGACGAACAGAAGGTCACGGCGTTGTTCACCGAAGCGCGTGAGGCATTCGCGGCGGGCGACTACGCGACGGCGTGTCCCAAGTTTGAGGAAGTCGTGCGCCTCAAGCCGGGTCTTGGGGCGCGTATCGGGCTTGGGGATTGTTATCGGGCGCAAGCGCGTTTGTCCAAGGCGTGGGAGGTTTACAAAGGCGTCGTCGACGACGTGCCCGAGCTCGTCAAGAAGGCCAAGGGTTTTACCGAGCAATCCAAGGTTCAGAAGCGTGGGGATGAAGCGAAGGCGCGCATCAAAGAAATCGAGCCGAAGCTGGGCTGGATGGTGCTCGTCGTTCCGGAGTCGGTTCTCGGGTTGAAAGACGCGGTCATTCATCTGGACGGCATCGCGGTCGATCGGGCGAAGTTCGGCGTCCGTATGCCGGTGGATCGCGGCGAGCACGTCGTGGATGTTGCTGCACCTGGGAAAAAGGCTTGGGACAAGACGGTGGCGCTGGTGGAAGGCGCGGAGCTTTCGGTGACGGTGCAAGCGCTCGAAGATGAAGCGCCGCCGGTGAAAGCGGGTCCGGTGGAACCGCCGCCGCCGGCGAATACGGGCACGCAAACACCGACGACTACGATTCCGCCGATTGTCCACGACAAACCGCCGCCGGACCAAGTTCGTCCGGTGCCGGATACCCAGAATGGGTTTTTCTCAACGCAACGAATCGTGGGTTTGGGTTTGGGTGCGGCGGGGGCCGGGGCATTGATTGTCGGGGCAGTATTCGGCAATCAGGCGATTGAAAAGCGTGATGCGAGTGAAGCGGGCGGGCATTGCGTGGCCAACCGTTGTGACTCGATTGGTTTGCCATTGCGTCAGGAATCTCTTGATGCGGCCAATCTTTCGACGGGATTCTTGGTGGGCGGTGGGGTGGCATTGGCTGCGGGAGCGGCGATATTCTTACTTGCTCCCAAGCAGAATGGTTCCGCGCGAGCGACACTTGTTTTGGGTCCGTCTTCTCTTCATTGTATTGGGCGATTTTGACGCCCGAGAGGAATCGCGTCATGCGTCGTGCACTCGTCAAGGGTTTGGTTTTTGTTGTTCCGATTGCGGCTTATGGTTGCAATGTGGCCATCGGCGTCGATGATCCTATTTTTGATCCTTCGATTTCGAGCGGCTCCGGCGCGACGTCCGTCGGTGGTGCGGGTGGAAAAGGCGGCGAAGGCGGAGCCGGCGGGGGCGGTGCCGGAGGAACAGCGGGAAGCGGCGCAATGGCGGGGGCCGCAGGGGCGGGCGGGGGTGATTGCATGCCGCAAGAAACCCTGTGCGACAATAAAGACGACGATTGTAATGGGCAAATCGACGATCTTCCGTTGCTTACGTGTGGCCAGGGTATTTGTCAGGCTACCGCGCCGGCCTGTATCGCCGGACAGCTCCAGGAATGCAAACCCGGACTGCCGGATCCCACGGAATTGTGCGATGGGGATAATGACGGAATCGATGACAACTGCAACGGATTGGTCGACGAAGGTTGTCCCTGCGTCAAGGGCACGGTCGAATTTTGTTTTACGGGAGCCCCCGAAAAGCGCAATGTAGGTGCGTGCAAAGACGGCACCCAAACGTGCACGGACACGAATCAATGGGGTCCGTGCATGAACGACGTCTTGCCGGCGCTCGAAACGTGCAACGCCGTCGACGATGATTGCAATGGTCAGGTGGACGATGGGTTTGGCGAGACGACCTGCGGCATCGGCGCTTGTGAAGTCACGGTGCCGAATTGCGTTCCGGGAAATCCGCAATCGATGTGCGTGCCGAAAAATCCCACGGATGAACTCTGCAATAACATCGATGACGATTGCGATGGTACGACGGACGAGAACAATCCGCAAGCCGGGATGGATTGCCAAACCATGTACGCCGGAATTTGTGCGGCCGGTAAAACCAATTGTACGAACGGGATGCTCGATTGCGTGCCCAACGTCATGCCCATCGACGAAATTTGCAATAACGTCGATGATGATTGCGACGACGTGATCGACAATGGCAATCCCGGCGGCGATATGCCTTGTTCCACGGGACAACTCGGCGAATGCGCCACCGGGACGACCAAGTGTCTCGGCGGGGCAATCAGCTGTATCGCTCCGATGCCCATGACGGACGTATGCGACGGGCTCGACAACGATTGTGACGGTACGGTCGATAATCACGGCGTCGGCGTCGGCGATCCTTGCATGACGGGGATGCCGGGCGAATGTTCGACGGGTTTTACCGATTGCGACATGGGAACGCTGAAATGTCCGCCATCCAAACTGCCGGTGACCGAGGTGTGTGACAATCGCGATAACGATTGCGACGGCATGGTGGACGACGGCAATCCGGATGGCGGGGCGACGTGCACGGTCGTCGGCCAAAAAGGCGCTTGCGCCGTGGGCACGATCATCTGTCAGACGGGCATTTTAACGTGCACGCAAACCGTGATGGCCAAAACGGAAACATGTGACGGCGTCGATAACGATTGCGATGGTGATATCGACGAAGGCCCGGGCCTCAATTGCGGCACGTGTCAATCGGCCATTCTTGCGTCAGGAAGCTGCGTCAGCATCGCCAAGCCGCCCACGGTTGCGCTGACCGAAACATGCAAGCAGGTATTTCCTCCGCCGGTGGCTTCGGCGATTCAGGCAGCGATTGCGACGCCTGGAACGCTCTATTACGTCTCACCGAACGGCAATGATAACAATGACGGAAAGACGCCCGGCACAGCATGGAATTCCCTCTGCAAAGCAATGGCCTTCGTTGGTCCGGGCAATAGCATTCTCGTGGCGCAGGGTGATTATTTGTCGTCGTCGGTTGTCGTGGCCAAAGGAGTAACGATCAAAGGCGGCTACAATTCGACGTTCACGCAATGGAACCCTGAAATGTACCCGAGCATTTTCTACGGCCGCTTGACGCTCGATCATGTCTCGGCTGTTTGGGGCGGGTTCCGCATGATCAGCAATCCGATTTCGGCGGCTCAATCGCAGCACGCGTTGAAGTCCGGCACATTTGTCCGGAACTACGTCGAAGCGGTATTTGCGCCGGCTGTAACGACGCAATCGAGCGCCATCGACGCGACGTCGTGTGTCGGGG
>CAYSYX010000308.1:0-8443 GCA_964435055.1 uncultured Polyangium sp.
ATGACGCCGTGTTGTAATGCTCGCGCCGTCACCGCTTGCGTCGCTTCCATCCACGGCGCTTTCGTTTGCGGATCCTTGACGAGCTCCACGGCGAGCATCGGACCGAGGCCCCGCACATCGCCCACGAGCGCCGGATGGCGCGATTGAATGGTTTCCAAATGTCGACGAAACCGTTCGCCCACTTCGTTGGCTCGCGCGAGGAATTCCGGTTTCGCAATTTCATCGAGCGCCGCCAATGCGGCAACGCAGGCCAATGGATTACCCGAATACGTTCCGCCGAGCCCTCCGGGATGCGGCGCGGCCATGACGTCTTCCCGCCCGATGACCGCTGAAATGGGCATTCCCGCGCCGAGCGACTTGGCCGTCGTAATGATATCGGGCACCACGCCGGCGTGTTCACATGCCCAAAGTTTGCCCGTGCGACCCATGCCGGATTGAACTTCGTCGCAAATCAGCAAAATGCCGTGGGTATCGCACCATTGTCGCAATTTTTGCAGAAACGGCGCCGGAACCGGCAAAAAGCCGCCTTCGCCGAGCACCGGTTCGATCACCACCGCCGCGACGTGCGACGGATCGACAATCGCCGTGAACGTATGCTCGAGATTGGCGCAATGATATTGCACCCAGGCTTCGGCCGACATGCCTTCGGGGCGTCGGTACACATTGGGGAAGGGGAAACGATAGATTTCGGGTGCGAACGGGCCAAACCCTTTTTTGAACAAATTGAACTTCGACGTCATGGCCATCGTCATGTTTGTCCGACCATGGTACGAGCCGTCGAAAACCACGATTCCTTGGCGTTTGGTATAAGCGCGGCTGATGTGCACGGCCGTTTCGAGCGCTTCGGCGCCGCTGTTCATGAGCACGGTGCGCTTGGCAAAATTGCCCGGCGCCAACGCATTGAGGCGTTCGCATACTGCGACGGCCGGCTCATACGTGGCGACGATGGCGCAAATATGAACGAGCTTTTCCGCTTGCGCTTTGAGCGCTTCGACAACCGCCGTGGGCGTATGGCCGACGGCGAGCACGCCGATACCTCCGGCCAGATCGATGAATTGGTTGCCGTCGACATCGGTCACCACGGCGCCATGGGCCGAAGCAACGGCGATTGGCGTGAGTTTCGCGGCACCCGGCGGCGATGCGGCTTCGCGCCGTGCCACGAGCGCGCGACTGTTGGGACCGGGAATTTCAGTACGAAGTTGAATTGATTTTTCCGTGATACCCACGAGCAATCTCCTGGCGAGGCTGATTGGAACGATGCGAGTCTACATCGACGGTCGCGTTGAGGATAGGGCGAAGTGATCTGTGTGGCTATTGCTCAGGTTTCGGGGCGGAGCAAGCTAGCCCTGGGAGTGGTTTGATTTTTTGCGTTTGCGGCGGGGCCCCGCTGTTTGAGCCCCGGAGGGGCGAGTTCGGGGTGCCGCGACGCAGAAAATCAGACCCTCCCGGGCGGACAAACTTCCAGCATTCAATCGTCCGCCAGCTTTTTCCGCGGCGAACGTCCGGTCAGTTTCGTGTAGATTTGATAACCCACCCAACGCAGCGGTTCGGGAGGAATGCCATCGAGCCTTCGTTGATAAAAAGGCAAATCGCGCCAAGGTTCGTGATTGTCCGAATACAAATCGCAAATGACTTGTCCGGCCAAATTTGCCAAGACCACACCGTGCCCGCTGTAACCCAATCCGTGATACACGTTCTTGTGTTCGCCCGTCACGCCGATGCTGCACACGCGGGTCATCGTAATGCCCAAAGTTCCTGTCCAACGTTGGGCAATTTTGACGTCCGCCGCATCCGGAAAATACCTTTTCAAAATTCCATGGACAAACTCGAATTGTTTCGACGCGTCCGTGGGAAATGCCGTTCGTCCCCCATACACGTACGAATATGCGCCATTGCCGCCTCCGCCGATCAGTAGCCGACCGTCCGCCGACATGCTCGTGTACGCAATGCGATCCATATCGTCGCAAAAGCCGGCCGTATCGCCCCAGCCGAGCTCGCGCCAGCGTTCGAGCGGCAATGGTTCCGTCGCAATGACATGGGAATGCAGCGGGAAAATACCATATTTGAAATAACCGAGCCTGCCGGTATATCCATTCGTGGCCAAAACCAACGCCGGAGCCCGCACCGATCCGGAAGGCGTGCGCACCACGTGCGTTTTGCCCTCTTCAATGGCGATCACCGGACTGTTTTCATACATGCGCACGCCATATCCCGTGACGATCGGCGTCAATCCGCGCAACAAATCGAGTCCGTGCAATTGCCCTGTGCCGGGATCGAAGACCGCTCCCACCACGCCACGCGCACGCATTCGCGTATCCAAATCGGCTCCCGACAAATACTTTACCGGAATTCCCCACGACGAAAGCCGCTCGGCGCTTGCATGCGCTTCTTCCGCGCGTTGCGTATTCGTATAGGCGTCCATGCAACCGATACGATTAAAACGCACATTGAGCTTGTGCTCGTCGATGACCTTGGCGATCCAATCGAGTCCCGCGCGGGTCGCCCCATAAACTCGTTTGGCGCGCTCGGGCGTTTCGGCGTGCACGCCGTTGATCCAATTGAGCGCCATGCCGCCACTTCGTCCGGACGCACCGTTGCCGATGCGTTTGGCTTCCAAAACCACCACCTGCCGATCGGGAAAACGCCGCGCGACGTGATACGCCGTCGACATACCCGTGAATCCGGCGCCGATGATCACCATGTCCGCGGTGATATCGCCTTGTAAACTCGGCAATTCCGGCGCGGGCGCAGCGGTGGCCGCCCACATCGATTGGTTGTCGTCGAGGTCGCGCTTGGGATCGAAAATCACGCGGGGCATGGCGCAAGAGCATACCAGGTTTCTCGATCGAGCGCCGGGATTGTACATTTGGGACCACGAGTCGCCTTCGGCGCTCTACGCCCCAAACCCCGGATCTGCTACGTTGCGACAAACGCTCGACGACAACGACCGACCATTCGCAGGAGCCTGCACCTTGACCTCGCCCGCTGATCCGTCGCCCATCGAAGTCACGATCCACATCGCCACGCGCGCCGATCGCGATGACGTCCTTCGTTTGTTGGCCCTTCAATTTGCCGAGCACGACATTTTTCTCGAAGCGGCTCGTTTGGAGCATGTCGTCGATGGACAGCTCGATACGCCTCGCAACGGACGTATTTTGGTGGCGCGTCTCGACGGTCGCGTCGTGGGCATCGCCGCGCTCTCCTTTATCTGGACCCTCGAACACGGGGGCATGTCGTGTTGGCTGGACGAACTCTATGTCGAGCCTGCGTTACGGTCGCATCGGATTGGGACCAAGCTCATTCATGCGGCGATGGAATGCGCGGCGAAAGACGGTTGTATCGCGATGGACTTGGAGGTTGAAGCGAGTCATTCGCGCGCGGCGAATCTGTATCTGCGGGAAGGTTTTACGGCGCATGCTCGTTCGCGGTTTGTGCGCATGTTGCGTTGAGTTTGTCCTAGGTTTTCCCAAGAGACAAACTCGGTTCGCAGGATCGAACACGCGGATACGCACATCTTCGACCTTCGAAGCAAGAACTTTCGACACCCTCGAGCGCCCGGCAAAACGCTCTTTTCGTGGTTTCTCATGCCATAACCTCCCGAGGGTTTGGCCGCCTGTCATCCGGAGGAACAGTCGACGGGGACGGCGACGAAAACGCTGGTCAACGCCATTGCGTCGACGATAGTCTCGCGACGCCAATCGCTACTCCATCGCGGAGCATTCGATGAACTTGAAGAGGCTGTCGGGGATGAGGCTCGTCAACATGCTCCTTGGGAGCTGGACGGGATTCGTACTGCTCTTCCTATATCTGCCGATCGTGCTGTTGATCGTTTACTCGTTCAACGACTCCAAATACAGCGTCGTCTGGGAAGGTTTTACCTTCAAGTGGTACTCCCAGCTGGGAACGGAGTTCTCGCAACATATAAGTGACGAACGTCGCTCGCCGCTCATTGGATCGCTCAACAACAGCTTGATCATCGCGGGCATCACGACGGTGTTGTCGGTGATTCTCGGCACGGCGGGCGCGTGGCTTTTGTATCGCTACAAATTCCCGGCATTGCGGTCGATTACGACGTTGATTTACATCCCCATGATCATCCCCGAGATCATCATGGGCATCAGTTTGCTCATCTTCTTCAAAACCATCGACATACCGCTCGGGTTTTTCACGGTCATCATCTCGCACGTCACGTTTTGTTTTCCATTCGTCTTGATTGCGGTGCAAGCCAGGCTTGCGGGAGTGGATCCATCGCTCGAAGAAGCCGCCATGGATCTCGGGGCGACGCCGCTCAAAGCGTTTTTCCTGATCATGGTCCCGTATTTATTGCCGGCCATTATTTCCGGGGCGCTCATGAGCTTCACGTTGTCGATGGACGAGGTGATCGTGACGTATTTTACGCGCGGTCCCACATCGGAGACCTTGCCCATTCGCGTGTTCGGGCTCGCGAAAGTGGGTCTCAGCCCGATGCTCAATACGATTTCCGCTGTATTCATCGCCGCGACGGCGCTGCTCGTCGTGATTTCCGAGTCGGTGAAGAAGTGGAACAAATGACGGACGACGCGGCGCGAATTTCGACGAATCGCCGCGAAGGCGAGTGTTTGGGGGGACGAACCCCGACGACCAGGATGGGAGGAACGACATGATCAAACGGTTTGGCGCTCTGATGTTTTTGATGGTGATGGCGGCATTCGCCATTATCGCCTGCAAGAGTTCGGCGGAGAAGCCGTCGGAACCGGCCGCCGCACCGTCCGGCAGCGCCGGTACGAAAGCCGCGGCAAAACCAGACGACAAACCCAAGCCGGGCAAAGAATTGAACCTCTTTGCGTGGTCCGAATACGTGCCGCAAGAAGTCCTCGACGGTTTTACCAAGGAAACCGGCATCAAGGTCAACTACGAGACCTACGCGTCGAATGAAGAAATGCTCTCGAAGCTCCTCGCGGGCGGCACCAAATACGACCTCATTCAGCCTTCCGAATACACCGTCGAAGGGTTGGTCAAGCAAAACAAGCTCGAGCTCGTCGACTGGTCGTACGTACCGAACATGAAGAACATCGTGCCCGAATTGAAGAATTTGGTGCACGATCCGAAACAACAATACTCGGTCCCCTGGATGTCGGGCGGCGTGAACATCGTCGTGAACACGGCCAAGATCAAGGACCCGGTCAAAGGTTACAAAGACGTTTTTCAGGACAAGTACAAGGGTCGCATCTGCGTCGTGAACGACAATCGCGAAATCGTCAGCTGGGCGCTCGCCGCGAATGGTTTGGGCATCAACGATGTGACGCCGGAAAACCTCGCCAAGATCAAGCCGACGCTCGCCCAATGGCTCAAGCTCGTCAAAGTCTTCGATTCGGACAGCCCGAAAACGGCCTTCTTGAATGGCGACGTCGATGTCGGCATCGTTTGGAGCGGCGAAGCGGCATTGCTGTACCAACAAGACAAAAAGTTCATGCCCGTCGTGGCTGAAGACGGCGGACACCTCAGCATCGACAGCCTCGTGATTCCGGTTGGCGCGACAAACAAGATCGGCGCCATGATGTTCATGGATTACATCCTGCGCCCCGAAGTCTCGAAGCTCATTTCGGACAAATTCCCCTACACCAATCCGAACGCCGAAGCGCGTAAGCTCCTCACGCCCGACCAACTCGCCAATCCGGCCAGTTATCCTCCCCCGGGCGGCAAGCGCGAAACGTACCGCGATATCGGCAAAGCCGCAGCGGATATCGATAAGCTCGTGACGGACCTCAAAGCAGCCAACTGAGCGAATACCATGACGCCGACCACAGGAATGCCGGATTTTCAGGGGACAGCACAAAGGCCGGGCCTTCGCGGCTGGTTATTGATGTCCCCCCTGCTTCTGTGGATGGCCGCGTTTGTCGTGGCCCCCACGCTGATCATGCTCATTTATTCCTTCTGCCAACGCGATGAACTGGGGCAGGTGGTTTTCAGTTTTTCGTTGGATAGCTACAAGCGCGTGGCGGATCCGACGTACCTGAAAATCATGATGATGAGTTTGACCTACGCTGGGATAACGGCGTTTATTTGTCTTCTCATGGGGTACCCGGTCGCATATTGGATCGGCCGGGCCCCGGAGAAGGTGCGAAACTTGCTCTTGACCTTGGTCATGATCCCGTTTTGGACGAGTTTTCTCATCCGAACGTATGCGTGGATCTCGATTCTCAAGAGCGAAGGGCCATTGAATGCGCTGCTCTTGTACGTGCGGATCATCGCGGCGCCTTTGGATATCATGTATACACCGACGGCTGTGATCATCGGCCTCGTGTATTCGTATTTGCCTTTCATGATCTTGCCGATTTACGGCAGCGTGGAAAAACTCGACAATGCGCTCATTGAAGCGGCATTCGACCTGGGTGCGGGGCCGGTGCGAGCATTTTCGAGCGTCATTGTTCCATTGACCAAACCTGGAATCGTCGCGGGTGTGATGCTCGTTTTCATTCCGGCGATCGGCATGTTTGCAATTACCGATCTCATGGGCGGGGCACGAGTTCCGATGATCGGCAACGTGATTCAAAATCAATTCGGTCAGGCACGCGACTGGCCCTTCGGTGCGGCTTTGGGCATGACCCTGCTCGTCTTGTTCGCCGCGTGTTTTTGGTTGAGTATGAAAAAGGAGCCTGAGGCGTCATGAGCGAAAATGGCGGCGCACAGCCAATGGTGGAACTCCGCGCGGTTACGAAAGAGTTCCAAAAGTTCACCGCGGTTTCGGACGTGAGCCTTTCGATTCACGCGGGTGAATTCATTACGCTGCTCGGGCCTTCGGGCTGCGGCAAAACCACGATGCTGCGTATGATTTCCGGGTTTGAAACGCCCACGCGCGGCCAGATCTTGCTCGCCGGCAGCGATGTGACGCATTTGCCGCCCTATCGCCGCGACGTGAATCAGGTCTTCCAGAGTTACGCGCTCTTTCCGCACATGACCGTCCGGGAAAATATCGGCTTCGGCCTCAAAATGAAGAAAGTGCCCAAGGCCGAATCCGAAGAGCGTATTCGCAATGCCATTGCGATGGTTTCCTTGGCGGGATTCGAAGAACGCAAGCCGAGCCAACTTTCGGGTGGTCAGCGGCAACGTGTGGCATTGGCCCGCGCGATCGTGTGTCGCCCCAAAGTGTTATTGCTCGACGAACCTTTGTCGGCGCTCGACGCGAAGCTGCGGCATTCGATGCAGGTGGAGCTGAAGCGATTGCAGCAGAAATTGGGCATTACGTTTATTTTCGTCACGCACGATCAGGAAGAAGCGTTGACGATGAGCGATCGTATTGCGGTCATCAACAAAGGGCGCATCGAGCAGCTCGGGGATGCGTCGGCGATTTATCACCAGCCCAAAACGACGTTTGTCGCGAATTTCATCGGCCAGGCGAACATCCTCGAAGTGAAAGTGGTTTCGCGCAAAGGGCGAACGGCGACGGTGGCGCTCGAGGGCGGTCTCGAATTGACCGTGCGGGCGGATGATTTGCCGGATGACGCGAAGACGGGATTGATCTCGATTCGGCCGGAAAAGATCATGCTGCGTAAATCACGCGAAGAAGGCGTGACGAATTGTTTCGAGGCCGAGGTCGCCGAAGAAATATTCCGCGGAGCCACGGATCAAATGCTCCTCCGCACCGGATCGGGGCTGGAACTGACGGCGGTCGTGGCGAACGAGGGGTCCAAACGCGATACGATTCATCGCGGCGACAAGGTGTTTTGCCATTTGGACGACGACGATATCGTGATTGTGCAGGACATCTGAATCGGGCGGAACCCAATTTCGGACGCTATCGCCCGAAGGACAAACCTCGGACGAATCGAGTTTGGCCTACCAATCCATTGCGACAAGCCAGATACATCCACCCCTCAATCCCCATGAAAACCCAATTGGGTTTGTCCGCATCGCGGACGAACCCACGCCAGGTCCAGGGCCGGCCCTGGCGCGGGTCCCGGGGCGCGGAGCCCCGGGTGGGTCCGGGTGAAACCCGGTAAAACCCGGCGTGGCGTAAGGACAAACGTCTACCGTTCGCCGCGGACAAACTCTTCGAACACGCGCACGTCGTGAGGCGACCCGAGCACCAGTGGCGTGCGTTGGTGCAACTCGGTCGGCTCGATGTCGAGGATGCGTTCGCGTCCCGTCGTGGCCATGCCGCCCGCCGCTTCGAAGATGAACGCGAACGGATTCGCTTCGTAGAGAAGTCGCAGCTTGCCCTTCCTGCTCTTCTTGTCAGCGGGGTACGCGAAGATGCCGCCCTTCATCAACGTGCGATGCGCATCGGCGACGAGCGACCCGACGTAACGAGCGCCGTACGGACGCCCGGTCGACTTGTCTTCGTCCTTCAAGAACGCGTTCCACTTATTCACGTCATCGGTCCAGTGGCACGTGTTGCCTTCGTTGATCGAGTAGAGCGAGGCGCGATTGGGGATGCGGATGTTCTCGTGCGAGAGGAAGAACT
>CAYSYX010000308.1:8453-10094 GCA_964435055.1 uncultured Polyangium sp.
ACAGTGGGGTCGTAGGTGAATCCATGCACGCCGCCGTGACCGGTTGTAATGACAAACATCGTGGAAGAGCCGTAGAGGATGTAGCCGGCGGCGATGAGATCGCGACCCGGTTTGAGGAAGTCGGCTTCGGTGGTTGTTTCACTGTCGGATGATTTTCGGAGCACGCCGAAGATCGTTCCGATGGAGATGTTGACGTCGATGTTGGACGAGCCGTCGAGCGGATCGAAGACGACGAGATACTTGGCGCGACGATCGGTCGACGTGACGCGAATGGACTCGAGCTCTTCACTGGCGATGGCGGCGCAGTGGTTGCGTCGAGCAAGAACGTTGATGAGTGTCTCGTTCGCTTCCTCGTCGAGCTTCTGAACAGCTTCGCCTTGGACGTTGGTTTGTCCTGTGTAGCCAAGGAGCCGAGCGAGTCCGGCGCGACGAACTTTGGACGTCACGAGTTTTGCGGCGAGGCCGATCTGGTTGAGCAGTGATGTGAACGCGCCCGTGGCTGCCGGGTTGCCAAGTTGTCCTTCGAGGATGAACGTTTCGAGCGTGATGCCGACGCGTGAAGGTTCCGAGGTTGTGCTGTGCGAATGTTGATCAGCCGAATCGGTCATGGGTTCCTCCGGAGGCCGTGCTGAGGCTCGTCTTCGTCGTTCGATTGTACAAACGTGTCGGATGCCGTTGCAGCAAAGTCGTGCGCGACCTAGCCTCCCGGCATCGCAGTTCGGCGCGACGAATCGCCGTCATGCGTCAGGCCGCTCGTAGAGCTGACTGAAGAACAACGCAAACACGAACGAACAACGATCCATCGGAGACGACCATGGCTCTTACCGATCGCGTCCAGCAGATTCTGTCTTGGTATTCATCGGACAACCCCGGCACCCAGACAAACCTTGTCCGGTTGCTCAACCACGGCACGCTCGCGGGCACGGGCAAACTCGTCATTCTGCCTGTCGATCAAGGATTCGAGCATGGTCCGGTGCGTTCGTTCGCGCCAAACCCGGCGGCGAACGATCCCGAGTATCACTTCCAGTTGGCGATTGATTCCGGATGCAACGCGTACGCAGCGCCGCTTGGATTTCTCGAAGCGGGAGCGGCGAAGTTCGCGGGACAGATTCCGCTCATCCTCAAGGTGAACAACAGCGACACGTTGGCGAAAACGGATCATCCGATCTCGGCCGTGACGGGCTCGGTCGAAGATGCGTTGCGTCTTGGTTGCGTCGGCATCGGCTACACGATTTATCCGGGGTCCGGCGCGAGAAACCGCATGTACGAAGACCTGCGCGAGCTGACGATCGAAGCGAAGCGCAAGGGCCTTGTCGTCATCGTTTGGTCGTACGCGCGCGGAGCAATTTCGAAAGCGGGCGAAACGGGCATCGATGTCATCTCGTACGCGTCGCACATCGCCGCGGAGCTCGGAGCGCACATCGTCAAGGTCAAGCCGCCGACGGCGCACATCGAACAAGACGAAGCGAAGAAGATGTACGAGAAGTACCAGATTCCGATCGCGACCATGTCCGATCGCATTCGTCACGTCGTGCAGTCGACGTTCAACGGCAAGCGCATCGTCATCTTCTCGGGTGGTGAAGCGAAAGGAACCGATGCGGTGTTGGCTGAGGTTCGTGAACTAGCACAAGGTGGATCGTT
>CAYSYX010000308.1:10104-11258 GCA_964435055.1 uncultured Polyangium sp.
ACGTGGTGCAAAGCTGCTTTGGTGGTCGTCGCATTGTGATTTTCTCTGGCGGTGCCACCAAAGGTGAAAACGATGTTTACGCCGAAGTGTCAGAATTGGCCGCAGGCGGCGCGTTTGGGTCGATCATGGGACGCAATGCATTCCAGCGTTCGCGTGATGACGGGCTCGCGTTGCTTCGCGACGTGATGAACATCTACAAGCAAGCCTGATCTCGATTGCGGTTTCGCCCGCCTTGCCGCAGTGCGGCAGTCGTTTTTCTCACCTCACGTCTCTACAAACCGACGTCCATTTCCTTGTCACGACCGGACACGATCCGTCGACGAACGGCAGATGTCGTGATTAGATGCGCGCCCGATCATCGGGGGACTTGTCACGTCGCTCTCAGGAGAATGCATGTCGCTCAAGCTTTCCATCGTTTCCCAGGCGCCATTGAGCCTTGTTGCTGACGTCTTGGTCATTGGCGTTTCTGAGGGTGTGTCGACGAAGGAGGGCGTCCTCGCCGAGCTCGAGAAAGCGCTCGGGCCTGTGGTTTCCCGCGTAGTGAAGCGTGAGGAGTTCACGGGCAAGAAGGATCAGACCCTCGATTTGTCGACCAATGACGCACTGCCCGCGGGGCGTGTGTTGGTTGTTGGATTAGGAAAAACCGCGCCTCTCACGGACGTCGATGTTCGTTTGTTGGCGGCAAAAGGTGCTCGGTTTGCTTTGGGGGTGAAGGCGGAATCGTTGGCGATCGTCGTTCCCGGCGGTGTTGCGAACGCAGTGCGTGCCGCGGCCGAAGGCACGGTGCTCGGTTCGTATCGCTTCACGTTGTTCCACACGGGCGATCGATTGCCGAAGGTGAACCTTGCGCAGGTGTCTCTCGTCGTCGACAGGGCCGCGACGCAAGCGGATCTCGATGCGCTCGTCGTTGGGCAGCGCGTCGGCAATGCGATCTGCATCTCGCGCGATCTGATTAATACGCCGCCGAACGAATTGTATCCGGCGATGTTGGTTCGAGCGGCTGTTCAAGTTGCTCAGTCGACCGGGTTGGGCGTGAAGGTCTACGACAAAGAAGCGCTCAGCAAAGCCGGGATGAACCTCTTCGTCGCCGTGGGTCAAGGCAGTGCCCATGATCCGCACATGGCCCACCTGATGTATACGCCGGACAAACCCGC
>CAYSYX010000309.1:0-423 GCA_964435055.1 uncultured Polyangium sp.
AATCCGGAGGTCCTCGAGCGCATACAAAAAGGCATCACGCTCGATCAAGTCGAACGCGCGGTGGGATTTGCCAAAGCGGAAGGGATTCGGGTTTGGTGCAAATTCATTTTGGGTCACCCGCACGAAACTCGACAAACCGTCATGGATACGCTGGCCTTCATCGCAAAAATCAATCCCGACCGTTTGTCCGTCTCCGTCATGACGCCTTTTCCGGGGACGCCGATTTTCGAGATGGCGATTCGCGGCGAAGGAGGTTATCGTCTTTTGTCCCGGGATTGGACCAAGTTCGATAAATACGCCAAAGGCGTCCTCGAGCTCGACGGCATCAGCCTCGGCGAGCTCAAACTGTATCAAATCCTCGCGTATGTGCGCCTGTATTTGCAAAACGGGCGATTCGGTGATTTGTTTGGTTTGGTTCGACGG
>CAYSYX010000309.1:433-1848 GCA_964435055.1 uncultured Polyangium sp.
CACCCGCAGATGGCCGTCGAAATGGCGGTCGATGCGGCCAAACGCATCACGATGGGACGTCAAGAAAAACCCGTTCCGGTGCAAGCGCCGAAAACGTCCCTCGAAGAAACCATGCGGGCTCGAGGCTGGAAGAAGCCGGGCACTCCCAAACGATTACGCGTGTTGACCTGATCTCCCCCGTCAGGTTTGTCCTTCCGCAACAGCTTCCTCCAGAACCGCCCGCCAATCACGCATCGCAATCGGGCGATCGTAATGCGTGAGCAACACTTGGCGCGCCCGAGCTCCCGTGTCCGCGCACCACGAGGGCGAATTCGCTGCCTTTCGTAGTGCCGCGATCAATCCCTCCGCATCCGTGGAAGATCCAGCCCAACCGACGCGATGTTCTCGAATGGTTCGGGCCACTTCGCAGCCTTCGGGTCCCAGGTAAAACACCGGCCGTCCCGAAGCCAGCGCACCATAAAGCTTGCTCGGCACGACCAAACCTTCGAGCTCGTCGCGGAGCGAAATCAAATGGACGTCCGCAGCGGACAAACTCTCCGTCAACCGCTCATGGGGTTGATACGGCAAAAAACGCACGTTTTGCAATCCTCGAGCCAGCTCTGCGGCTTCTTTGCGCCGCACGCCGTCCCCGATGAATACGAAAACCAGATGCGGAATCTCGGTTTCGAGCACCCGGGCGGCTTGGATGAAGGGCACGGGATTGTGTGCAATGCCCAAGTTCCCGCTGTACATGACGACGAATGCATTTTCCAAGCCGTGTTCGCGACGAAAAGCGTTTTCCTTATGCGCAATCGATTGCACGCATTGACCATCGGCCCAATTTCGCACGACACGCAAACGATTCGGCGGCGCACCTTGTCGTTCGATACGATCGGTCATTCCTTCGGATAACGCGACGATACGCGAACATTCACGAAGCGTCCATTTCATGACGGCCGAGAGAGTCGTACCGGCCAAACCGTACCGGTCGATGTGGCCCGTTTCGTAGACCGCATCGGGAAATGCATCCTGCATCCATAAAACGAGCGGAATTCTTCGAGCGCCGGCCACCATGGCGGCGCCGGCCCCCAAAAGCGGGGGACTGGTAAGCGTCAAAATGACGTCGGGTCGCATTTGCCGCGCGGCCGCACCCACGGCTGCCGCAATGAAACTGATTGAGTCGGCCATGCGGTGGATCAAAGAACCTTTGCCATAACCTGTCGTCCACGGCCGCTGCACTCGAACGCCGCGAATCACCTCGTCCGAAGCAAGTCGTGGAGCGCCTGCCAAATATCCGACTTGACTGGCGATTACGGTCACCTCGTCCCCGAACGTCACGAGGTCTTCGCAAAGATCCGCGAGCATGCGGGATGTTGCTGCTTGATCCGGGAGATAAAAGTGGTTGATCGCGAGAATTTTCATCAGCCGTGACCTCG
>CAYSYX010000309.1:1858-11229 GCA_964435055.1 uncultured Polyangium sp.
CGCCGTGAACGGTCGAATGCGAGTCGCAAAGTGCACAGTTGCCACCTCCCTCCGAATCATTCGCAAAAAAATTCAAAAATGTTGTCGAACGGTGAACTCGAAGGTGCCGATTCGCAACCAACACGCGACCGAATTTCAACGGGGTGAATGCGGCATGGTGGAAGCAATGCGGCGGTCGGATCACGACAACGGCGACGCACGCGGAGTGATGCTCAGCTTTGACGTCGAAGATTGGAACCGGATTATGGGAGCACGCGTCGGGCAGATCGACGGTCCGGCGCAATCGGCCGCCTTCGAACGGCAAATGCAAGCCATTTTCGAGCTGCTCGATCAAACGGGCTGGAAAGCAACGTTTTTTCTGCTGGGAACCACGCTCGAGCGTCATCCGGAGATTGCTCGAGAAATTGCGCGAAGAAATGACGAAATCGCGTCGCATGGTTATCGACACGAACCGGTGTATCGCATGTCGCCCGACGCCTTCCGCCGCGACCTCGAAAAAAGCATCGAAATCATCGACAAGTTCTGTGGCAAACGCCCGTTGGGTTATCGCGCGCCGTATTTTTCAATCAACCGCGACTGCGTTTGGGCGTATGAATTGATCGCCGAGCTGGGCTTCGTATACGACTCTTCGCAATACGATTCACCCTGGGTGCATCGTCGATTGAAAGACATCCCGACCGAACCTTATCGGTTGCGGCTACCTTCGGGTCGGGACTTGATTGAAATGCCGCTCAGCGTCTGGAAAATGCGGCGAATGACGATTCCCATCGGCGGAGGTAGTTATTGGCGAGTGTTGCCGAAATCGTTCTTGGCGCTGGGATTACGCGAATCCAGTCGAAACACGTCACCTTCGGCGCTGTATTTTCATCCTTATGAATGTGACCCCGACGCCTTGCACCTCGACCCCGACGCATCGGCCACGGGATTTCAGCATTTCCTGGCGGCATATTGGAATATTCGCTTCAACGTGGCGCGGCGTTGGTTGCTTCCGCGAATTCGCCAAGTGCTGAGCCATTTCGAAGTGACGACCTACATCCAAACGGTCCAGCGAATTCGCCCCCCGCATGAGATCGTGCAACGCCGGCTCTCGTGCGAAGGTTGGGTGGATTGATCGCAACGGTCTTCCCCGGGCAAGCCGTCCGAGCCGTCAACGACTTGATGACAAGGTCGCGCATCTTCTGGTAACCTCGCCGCGGGATCATGCCGAAGCTTCAAGTACCTGCCCGCGTCGAGGAAAATTGGAGAACTTTCATTACGACCATCGGCGCGCACGATCCGCAGAAGACCATAACGCCTTCGGATTTGCGCGACAGCGAAGCGACCAAGACATTTGGTCCCCCGACCCTCGCCGCTCCCATCTCCGTCTCGGATTTGCCCTCGGTGCCCGTTACGACAACGCCGACATCCCAAGGAACCCCTCTTACCACCGACTTTGAAGTGCGGGGGATCTTGGGTGAAGGAGGCATGGGTCGAGTGCTCTTGGCCCGGCAGAAGTCATTGCAGCGCGACGTGGCCCTCAAAGTCCTGAAAGGCACGGAACCTCGGCGCGACGTCATTGATACATTGCTCGTCGAAGCGGTCACGACCGGCTCGATTGAACACCCGAGCATCGTGCCGGTTCATGCGTTGGGACGCGATAAAAGCGGTTTGCCCGTACTCGTCATGAAACGAATCGACGGAGTTTCGTGGCGGCAATTGTTCAAAAACCCGGACCATCCCGTCTGGGCGTCTCTCGGCGTCGAAGCGGCGGATCGATTCGATACGCATTTGGAGATTCTCATGACGGTCTGCAATGCCGTGCATTACGCGCACAGTCGCGGCATTGTCCATCGAGATATCAAGCTCGACAACGTCATGATCGGCGGGTTTGGCGAAGTGTATCTCGTCGATTGGGGCATTGCCGTGCACGTATCGGATCTGGCCGCAGCTCCTGCGGCGCCGGAAGAATTCACGATGCCCGTGGGAACCTTGGCGTACATGGCGCCGGAAATGGCCATGGGCGACATGACCCGTATCGATGCCCGGACCGATGTGTATTTGCTCGGTGCGACGCTGCATTATTTGCTCGTCGGCAAACCGAGGCACCTTGGTAAAACCCCCATGGAGCTTTTGCTCTCGGCTCGAGATTCCGAGCCTTTCGATTACGGTCCCGAGGTCTCGGCAGAGCTCGCGGCGATTTGTCACAAGGCCATGCACCTAGACCGAGACAAACGATTTTCCAGCGCGCTCGAATTGCGGCAGGCATTGGCTTCATACCGGCGACATCGGGGATCTCTGGCGCTCGCGGCGAAAGCTTTTGCCAAGATGGCCGAAATGGATCAATCGATGAACATCGAAGAAAGACGCTTGCGACAAGCGATGACGGAATGTCGATTCGCCTTCATGCAGGCGCTCGAGGCGTGGAGCGGCAATGAGGCGGCACGTCTGGGCCTGGATGAAGTGCTCACGCGGATGATTCGCCATGAAATCGGTCGGCGCGATGTGGAAGGAGCGCGGGCATTGCTTGCGGAATTGTCGCGGGAAAACCCCGCGCTGGCCAAGGACATCGACGAATTGACGGTGGCCGTCGAGCGTGACAAGGCGGATGCTGCGCGATTACAAGCGATGGCGCGGGATACGGACATGCGCGTCGATGCGCGACTGCAATTGCTCGTCTTGGGGACATTGCCCATTTTGGGCGCCGTCATCATCATCCTGCTCTGGGTCTTCCGAGCGGAGTTGACGGCACAACCCATTTTGCCCATTCTCGGCGTTCCCATCCTGACGGTGGTTTTTCTCTTGGCTCTTTACAGTATCCTCCGCAAACGAGTCACGACGGAGATCAGTCGACGGGCCTTTGCATTCCTTTTGCTGTATCCAACATCACTCGTCATGCACCGAGGTTTTGCCCTTACGCAGGGTGACAGCCTTGCGTCGATGCTGATGACCGATCAGGTGCTCTCGGGCATTTTGACTGTGATCTTCGCCATTACGATGATGCCGTCCGTGCTCTCGGTAAGCTTGATCTTTTTCGCGGGCGCGGTCGCCACGGTTGTTTTCCCTGCCTACGCGGTCCCATTGATGGTCGGCACGAGCACGTTGACGGCGATTCTCATGTTCGCGATTTGGGATCGGATGTCGAAAAAATCGAATGAGAGAATACCGTCGTGAATGCCCGTCAGCCGCGACAAACTCCATGTCCGTTCACGGCGTGAGGGCAAAACAATCCATCCCCGTATCCCCGCCATTGCCGATATCGACGATGTCCAGCCGATGGCAGATGACGCAACGTAAATGGCACCTGGTCGCGCTCCAAGAATGGCCAATGGCCTTTCGGCGCGATTGACACCTCGAAATAAGTCTCGTATTCCTTGCATTTGCGGATATCTCCAACCGCAGAAAGCACTTGAGTATGCGACTTCCTTCTTTACTCCCGCGTGCGATTTTTGCCGCAGCGTTCGTCGGCACGACGCTGGGCGCGGGGTGCGGTCCCGAAGAACATGCCGACACGGATTTGCTCGAACGACGTTTTGCCGAACATGCTCGCGTGATATTGGATGCGCCGGGGTCCTTTCAAGTGACCTCGAATGGCTTCGTCTCCGCAATCATCCAAAACCATACGCCGGCAGCTGAACCCGCGGCGCAAGAGCGAGTGACGCTGACGTTACCGCAATTTGGATTCGATTCCATTCGTTTTTCATTGCCTTCGGGACACGATGTCGAAGTGCATGAAGACTTGGACGCCGCCGCAGGAATACCCGTAGGAAAAGCCATTGCCTATACCCGCGCAGGAGGAAAATCGTATTGGGTGGCGACCGCGGACGGGTACGAAGAATGGTTGTGGCTCGAAAAAGGCGTGGCGCAAAATGATCGCGTCGTGGCAACCTGGAGGATTTCTCGCGCGGATGTGCACCAGGACGGGCCGGCAATCGTGCTCGATGCGGAACATGGGAATGCGCAAATTCGAGTTACCGCGCCGGTAGCTTATGACATTCGCGGAATCCCCGTCGAGGCCCGATTGACCGCGCGAGGCGATACGATTGAACTTCGTGTCAATGCCGACGGCGAAGAGGTTTTGGTCGATCCGGCATGGCAATTCGTCGCGCCCGTGAGTGCCGTGAGTGCGCACACGGCGACCCGTTTGGCGGACGGGAGAATCTTCATTGGGGGAGGAACGTATACAAGTACCGGCAGCATCTACGACTCCGCAACGAATACGTGGACTTCGACGTCGAGCAATGGCAGTTTCGGTGCGCGTTTATGGGCTGGAGCCATTCTGCTTCCGAATGGCAAGGTGCTCATCGCAGGAGGCGATAGAGGCGGAGGTTTCGGGATCGTCAATACCGGGCAGCTTTATGATCCCGTCACGAACACGTGGACGAATACCGGCAATATGTCCGTCTCGCGAGCCTACACGCCGCTCGTATTGCTTCAAAATGGCCGTGTCTTGACCGCCGGTGGCTTGGCGCCGAATACCCTTGGCCTGACGGATGCGGAGATCTATGATCCCGCGACCAATACCTGGACGCTCGTCGCCCCCATGGGGACTGCTCGAGCCCGGCATATTTTGGTTGGTCTTGCCGACGGCCGCGTGCTCGCCGCCGGAGGACACGTCGGAACGACGACGTCCTTGACGTCGACCGCCGAAGTCTATGATCCGGCGACCAATACGTGGACGCCAACGGGCTCGTTGTTGTCGACGCGAGCACGTTACGGCGCTGTTGGTCTGCGCCTGCTCAATGGCCGGGTGATCATGATCGGAGGAACGAACGCCAATGGCCAAGGTTGGTGCGACATTTGGGATCCGGCGACGGGAACCTGGACGACGGCGGCAGGATTGCCATTTGGACGAGTCGATCATGCGGGAGCCATGTTATCCAATGGGCAGATCATCGTCGCGGGCGGTCGACCCAACACGGTGCCGCTCAACCAAACAGCGCTTTACGACCCAATCGCCAACACCTGGACGTCCCTGCCAAACCTGAATACGGCCCGTTACGACAATACGGCGACGACGCTGCCTTCCGGCGATACGGTCTTGGTGGTCGGTGGAAAAAACAGCGCCAATGCCGATTTATCCAGCGTGGAACTTTTCCGGAGTTTGGCGAACGGCGCGGGTTGTGCAAGCGCCGCCGATTGCGCGAGCGGCTTTTGTGCCGATGGCGTTTGTTGCAATACGGCCTGCAACGCGGGAACGTGCGACGCGTGCTCGGTTGCGGCGGGAGCAGCCACGGACGGGACCTGCGTGGCATTTACCGGCAATGCCTGCAATGATGGCAACGCGTGTACCCAAACGGATACATGTCAAGCGGGGGCGTGCGTCGGAGCCAATCCCGTCGTGTGCTCGGCGCTCGATCAATGCCACAATGCCGGCACCTGCAATACCATGACGGGTATGTGCTCCAATCCGAACAAAGCCAACGGAACGGCATGCAATGACGGCAATGCCTGTACGCAGACGGATACGTGCCAAGCGGGTGCGTGCGCCGGAGCCAATCCTGTCGTATGCGCCGCGCTCGACCAATGCCACGATGCGGGCGTTTGCGATTCCGTCACCGGAATGTGCTCCAATCCGAGCAAAGCCGATGGTGCGTCCTGTAATGACGGCAATGCCTGTACGCAGACGGATACCTGCCAAACCGGCGCGTGTACCGGGGCCAATCCTGTCGTATGCGCCGCGCTCGACCAATGCCACGACGCGGGGATCTGCAATACCGTGACGGGTATGTGCTCCAATCCGAGCAAAGCCAATGGCACGACATGCAATGACAACAATGCTTGCACGCAATCCGATACCTGCCAAGCCGGCGCGTGTACCGGGGCCAATCCCGTCGTATGCGCGGCGCTCGATCAATGCCACGATGCGGGCATTTGCGACACCGTCACCGGAATGTGCTCCAATCCGAGCAAAGCCAATGGTGCGTCCTGTAATGACGGCAATGCGTGCACGAAATCGGATACATGCCAAGCAGGCGCGTGTATGGGGGCCAATCCTGTCGTATGCACCGCGTTCGACCAATGCCACGATGCCGGCATTTGCGACACCGTCACCGGAATGTGCTCCAAACCGAGCAAAGCCGATGGTACGTCCTGCAATGACGGCAATATCTGCACGCAATCCGATACCTGCCAAGCCGGTGCGTGCCAAGGAGGCAACACAACGATGTGTACGGCGCTCGATGAATGCCACGCCGCAGGCATTTGCAATCCCTTCACCGGGTGCAACAATCCTGTTTTACCTGATGGAACGCCATGTTCGATGGGTACGTGTCAAGCCGGCGCTTGTCAGGCTTCCGGGTCGTCTTCGTCGAGCAGCGGAGCCGGCGGCGGTGGCACGGGTGGTGGCGGTGGCACCGGCGGTGGAGGTGGCACCGGTGGTGCGGGTGGAGCGGGCGGCACGAGCAGTTCGAGCAGCAGTTCATCCGGGCAAACCACAAGCAGTTCGAGCAGCTCGTCCGGTGCGGGTGTGGGCGGCGGCGCGGCGAGTTCGTCGAGCGGCGGAGTCGGCGGAGAAAACACGTCTTCTTCCTCGAGTTCGGGCGGCATTCCCGGCACGGACGAAGGATGTGCTTGTCGCATGGCACCGGTCGAATCCAATGAGAGACTTTGGCTCGTCGCCTTGGTCGCCGCCGTTGGACGATTGCGTCGGAAACCCCGCGCATCGAACGTCGCCAATCCGCGCACGCGGGTTTGAGCCGACCATCCCAAGAGCTCCCGTCAAGATATCCATTCAATCAGCGTAAGCGAGGGCCATCAGCGGTTTGTCGCCGCGACGGACGTGACGTTGCATGGCCAAAGCTGGGGGTTGATGCCGAGAAAATGGGATGCACCGTCGCACTTGTTCAGCCTCGACGCCCAGCCGCAGGGATGCTCCATCGCCACAGCCGAGCCTAGACGCTCAGCCGCGGGGATGCTCCATCGGAAAAGCCGGGCATCGACCCCGAGCGGCGACGATGGTGGATGGGCCCAGCCGGGCCTCGATGCCCAGCCGCGGGGATGCTCCATTGGAAAGGCCGGGCCTCGACCCCGAGCGGCGACGTGGTTGGATAGGCGAAGGCGGGAGTCGAGTGCCGGCGGAGGGTTGGCGGATTGGAATGGATGAGCGTCAATCCCGCTGCGCTTCGAGGCGAGCGCGGAGGTTGTGCAGGGATGCGAGCTCGTCGTCGTAATACGTGGCGGCTTGCTTCGTGACGGAAGGTTCCGCCCGTAATCGTTCGACATCGAGGATGAGTGGATTGAGCACGGAGAAGCCGATGTTGGTTTCTGCCGACCGAATGCAACACTTGACGAAGAAATGGGTCATCAAGCACCGGCATTCGATAGTCGAGAACCCTACTTGCAACATCTCATCCCACACGCGTTGGCAGGTCTCGAAAGGCTCGTTTTTTTGGTAGGCCAAGGTCAGAATTTCTTCAATGATCCGCCGATGAAACTCGAGCCGAAGTTCTTCATTCGAGCCGACTTTCGGAAGATATTCTTGAAAAAGGGCTCGGTATTGCCCGGCAGCGGTGGCAAAGTCGCTCCTGATGCATCGCAGCGTCACACGATCCTTGGCCTGGGCGAACTCGCGACTGAGCGGATCCTGCCAAACATCGTCTTGCTCGTTTGTTTCGTCTTCTTCGGGTGTGTGGTCTTCTTCCATGGTTCGCTCCTCCATTGGCGGTAGGCCTGGCGGTCGTGATAAGGGAATTATGGTCTGAACCAACCTGGATACTGGCAAGACCTCGTACCTACAGTCGCTTGCACGGTAAGAGGCCAAACGCCATTGTTGTCATTGCAAACTTTCTGGCACCATGCACAGCGCGAAGTGCCCTTTACTGGGCCATCCTTTGCTGCAAAGTTCGTATCCATGCACTCGACGTACCGATTGAGACACTCCTCTTTGGGGTCCTTTTTCGGCTGCAAGATTGTCCCAATCGCCGCGATGATGCCCACGCTCACCTCGATGATCACCTCGACGCCGACCGCTTCCACGATGATCGGTCCCAAGAGCACGAGCGGGTTGCTCGACTCGGAATCGCCCACCAGTCCCCGCTGCTCGCGCATCATTCGTTCGCCCCCGGAAAATGGCTTCGACGAACGCTTGTGCAACGCTTGCGCGGGCACCGTCATCGATGCAATCACCTTGCGCAAACATCCCTCGATGTCGACATCCCGCAACGTTGTCGTCCGCAAGGTGACCTGTTGCACCACCCCGTCTTGATTCGCCTTCGCATCGTACCGCACCGCATAGGAACGCTCGGACCATACTCCGCCTCGTTTGTCGATACAAGCCTTCAGCTGCTCGCGAATCGCCGCTGCCGGGTCGTCCACTTGCGAACGCGAAGCCTCGACGGCCACCGCCGGATGATCAATGACGGTGTAGTCCTCGTGCGCCCCGCATCCAAAGGGTACGAGCGCAAGCCCCAGCGCCACTGCAACCGCTCCTGAGAATACCGTTCGAAGTCCCATGATTCCCTCGTCGCATGGGATACGATCACGCAATGCCCAGGAGGGCCAACAATGTGGGGCGATCGTTTCAACTGATCATTTCGTCCAAATCCTGCCCTCCTGACGATCCCGCTTGCATCCGCCTCCCAAATCGCTTTCACTTTCGCCATTGCCATCAACCCAAGCGAGGTGCCCCTCATGGATGGATCACTCGAAAGCCTTATCAATCTGTATCAATTTCCCACCGGACGACGCCTCTTCGCGCATAAGCAGGTCCGCGCGCGAGCCGAACAGGACGGCTACGAAAAACTCGTCAAGCATTGCGACGCCGCCATTACCCACGATAACGAAACGCTGCACCTCGAGCGGCGTTGGTCGGGCGAATCCGCTTCCACCAATGGCAATCCCGAAGCCCAGCGCCTCGATATTCTCGTCGACCGCACCTTGGGCGCCATTCGCGATCATGCCCTCGCCCAAGCCGCAGGCGCTCCCGACAACGATCCCATTCACGCCTCTGTCGCCAAGTTCGTAACAAAAGTGTTTCCTTCGGGCGTCCATGCCATTACGTCATTACCGTTCGTCGAGGAACTCGAAGCGGTCGATGCCATTGTGCGTTTGCTGCAAAATGACCTTTCCGCAATGGTCGATGAATTGAACTTGCAACGTCATGCTGCACGCCTCACAGCACTTGCCGTGGATTACCGCAAAGCATTGGAAGCGCCTCCGCCGTCGTTGATTGATTGGGGACGCATTCGCGCCGCGCGTGCCGAAGGCCAAGGCTTGCTGCTCGAAACGGTGGCGCTGATCCTGGGCAAACGGCACGGTCGGTCGGACACGGGCACGCAGGAGCGTCTGCAATGGCTGGCGCCGATTCTGCAACAAAACGAGGCTCTCGGGGCTTCGTACAAACAGCGCCGTACGCCCTCGGACGTCAATGCCGACACCGGCGAAGAAGTGCCCAC
>CAYSYX010000310.1:0-11200 GCA_964435055.1 uncultured Polyangium sp.
CGACCGCGCCGAAATAATAAAATTCGGCACGATAATCAATTTGGCGATTCATGCGACCGGTCTGCTCGGGCGAAAGATAGATCAGATTGCCTTCGAGCCGATCGGGGCTCGTGGGCGTCACCAATTCACGATCCAGGCGCGACGCAATATCGAACCCCACCAATTTGATGTGGGTGGCGTCGTCGGAAACCAGAATATTCGCCGGCTCGATATCCTTGTGCACAATGCGGTGACGATGCAATTCTCCCAGGGCCTTGGCGATCTGAAGGGCGATGCGCAGCGCCTGATCCACCGGCAACGGGCCCGATTCCACCAGCGCACGCAGTGATTTCCCGCGGTAATCCTCATGGATGACCACCAAGTTATCACCTTGGCGCTCGGTACCGATGACTTTCAGCACACAGCCAAGATCCAGGTCCCTGGCTATATCCGTGCCGTACATCAACTGCGCCTGCTCGTCGGGACTCGAATACTCCTTCGTCGACCTGCGCAGGAGAAATGATTGCCCGCTTGTATGCGCACGAATGAGCTCGATCGTCTTGGTGCGCGCAACGATTTCCGTGGTGGTAGCTTCATCGAGTGTGGGCATTGCGGACGTCTCATTTGGCGGCAGAGGAACTTCGATAGGCGATTCGCGATCATGCCGTGAAGATCGCGAATTCGATACGGCGCAGATGGCGGCCAGGCCATCAGAGTGCGTACTATCGAATACACAGCCGCCCGTGGTCAAGTTTTTTCACGATCGTTGCGCATTATTTTTTGTGTGTCGGTTTTGCTTGTCGCGTTGCGGCGACGCGACAGGTTCTTCCGACGGGCGGACGTGGACGCACATAAACCGAGAAAGGTTGCGTCGTCCGCGTGGTTGGGCCTGCGGACCGACGACGAGCCAAAGCCGCGAACCTCGAGGCCGTGATGGCCATCGGGCGATCATGCGGCGGCAAGGGCATCCGGGTTGACGTGAAGAACCGCGGGGCCGGGCGGTCAATCAATTCAATGTGCCGCACTTGCCCGGGGCATTCAGACCGCAAACAGCACCGGTGGCACAATTGCCGCAATTGAGCACGTTTCCGCATCCGTCGCCCGCCTGACCACATTCAATGCCTTGCGACATGCACGTCGCGGGCATGCACGTATTCATCGACCCGCATTTGCCCGGCCCGCCGCCGCCGCAATATTGACCCATCGGACATTGTCCGCAATCAATGAGATTACCGCAGCCGTCGCCCGCCGGTCCGCATTCAACGCCTTGCGCCATGCATGTCGTCGGCGTGCACAGCGGCACATAAGGCTCGACACACGCCGTCAAGTCGAAAAGCATGAATTCGAGAATGGCTTCCTGCGGGGTCATGGGATTGTTGTCGCATTCGCTCGGGAAGGTCATCCCGTGGCTGTAATACGGCGCATTCTTGGGCAGGTTAAAGGGACACGACGGGTAATTCCCTCCAAACCCGAGCGCATCGGCGTGCCAATCGCTGTACACCATACGCCCGCATTGGTTTGCCGCCGGCGCTCCCACGGGCGTATTGAACGTGAAGTGAATCGGCTGCTGCGCGCCCCAATAAAGCCATTGCTGCGTCGGAGCAACCACGGCGTCGCTGTTATGAAACACCGGATTGAGTGATACCGAGCCCGAGCCTTGTCCGGACACACCCACGATTTCGAGCCATTGCTGAAATTCATTGCCCTTCGGATTGCTCATTTTGTCGATCGTTCCCGTCTGCGGTTGACCCTGAGGATTCTGCAACGTGTGCCACGTGGCCACGCCCGGATAAGCCGGATTTTCCGTCACATTGCCGGCATTGCGGCAAATGCCGCCGTTGCAAACGCCGCCCGCGCCGCATTGCGCCGCATTGCTGCATTGTTTCGTGCGCGCGAGCCAATCATAGGCGAAATCGGTGGTGAATACACGCCCGCCCGCCGTCGTATAAGCGCCCAAGTTCGGCCAATGCGTTTGGTTGTTTTCTTCGTACCCTTCACATGCCAGAATGACCAGGTCGTATTGATTGATGGTCGGTTGCCCGTTGCTCATGCCGAACAGAGCGTCTTGGTTTGGCGTGGCATTACTTATTTTCGCTCCCGACCCGTAGGGATTCGGCGGACAAACACCGGCGTAAACACCGAATGGATTGGCCGGAGCCGTCGGTTGGCTCGCCAAGTAAAAGTTGATGTATCCGCCGGCGCCGGGATCGGTGAATTCGCTGTCTTGAATGCCCATTTTTCGGAGCACACACTCCATCGGATCGAATCCGCCCGTCAAAATGCCGATACGCGGGATGTCGCCTTCGTTGTGGTTTCTCGGCATCGTCAACGTGCCGTCCGCAATGGTGTTTTCGCCGCAGGAATTGGTTACGTCAATCTTGAATTGTCGACGCCAGCGGCCGATTTGAATGACCAGCGGCAGCTGCGTTCCCACGGGAACCCCCTGCAATGTAAAGGTTCCATCGGGCGCCGTGTACGTCGTAATGAGCGGATCCCCCGCGGCCGTCGCGCCGCACACGTCACACGTAATGCCGGGGGCAAACGGTTGCAATCCGGGATCCATGGGGTTGTTGGGAACATACACGAGCACATGATACAGTGGGTTTTTCCCGGCCGGGTCCAGCACCTTGCCTTTCAGGGTCGTGGTCGTTCCCGGCGTACAATCCGGAATTTGCGCGCAAACGCCCGAGCAGCCGCATTGATTGGGTTTTCCACCGCCTCCGCAGCTCTTCGGCAAATCGCAGCTGCCACAGGACAAAGTATTTCCACATCCGTCGCCTATTTGCCCACAATTCGCCGTTTGATCCATACAGGTCAGCGGCGCACACGCATCTTGGCTTCCCGCCCCGCAAAGGTTTGGCCCGCCATTACCACAAGATTCAGACGGAGGACACATTCCGCAATCAACGAGCCCCCCGCATTTCGGATCCGTCACCGGGCCGCAATTCGCATTGAGCTCCGTACATGTCGACGGTGTACATCCGGCATCCGGAATGAAAATAGAACCTCCTTCGCCGCCCGTAGATGAGCCACCATTGCCGCTCCCGCCGCTCCCGCCATTGCTCGAGCCCGCACCGCCCGCGGTTCCGCTCGTCGATGTTTGCGTTCCATCGGAGCAACTTGCCCAGATGCTCCCCATCCAAAAACACATCGTCCCCAATCCCAACGCCCGAATGCTCCATGCCGATTTCATTCCCGCACCTCCGTTTGCCCATGCTAACACCCGGACCATACGCATTGACAAGCGCTACGTCGCAGCGAACCAACAAAACTTGGCGACGCACATCGGCACGTGGTGATCGTTGTTGATTCGGCGGTGTCGCAATGCGACATACGCGTCAATGAACCCGCGTTGAAGCCCGAACGATTCCCCTGCCGATTCTTCTTCCCTTCCCAAGACAACGTGTGATACTGCGTTATCGGACGATTTCGTTCGGCAGGGTAAACGACAAGGGGAATTTCATGGCGCGACACATTCTTCAGCTCTCGGCTGCGTCAATCCTGGCATTATCCCAAACAGCCACGGCCGCTCCGCCGATCGAACAACACGTGACCGAACAAGGTCTCACCGTCCTCGTCGTCGAAAATCACGCCGTACCGCTTGTGACCATCGAGATCGCCGTCAAAAATGGTTCGATGACCGAAAGCCCGGAATACAATGGATTGTCCCATTTGTATGAGCACATGTTTTTCAAAGCGAACAAGGCCCTGCCTTCGCAAGAAGCCTATTTGGCTCGTGTGCACGATCTCGGCATGTTATGGAATGGTACGACAAACACCGAACGCGTGAATTACTTTTTCACCACCACCTCCGATCACCTATCCGACGCCATGGTATTCATGCGTGATGCCATTGTTTCGCCCCTGTTCGACGAGAAAGAATTGGCGCGTGAACGCGAAGTCGTCGTGGGAGAAATCGAGCGGAACTTTTCCACGCCCGGATATCATCTTTGGCACGACGTGCAAATGCGCGTCTTCTGGAAGTTTCCGTCGTACAAACGGCCGCTTGGCGATATCAAAACCGTACGTGCCGCTACGCAAGCCAAAATGAAGACGATTCAAGAGCGGTATTACTTGCCCAACAATTCCGTATTGGTCGTGGCCGGCGATGTCCGCGCAAAGGATATTTTTGCGCAAAGCGACGAACTTTACAAGAGCTGGAAACGAGGTCCCGATCCGTTCGTCAAGTTTCCGCTGGTAAAACATCCGCCGATCGAAAAAAGCGAAGTGTTTATGGTCGAACAGCCGGTGGGCACGGTGCAGGGAGAATTCGTTTGGCATGGTCCATCGACCGTAGGCAAAGACGTGGCCCTGACGTACGCCGCGGATCTTTTCAGCGTCGCCTTGAGTGAACCGTCGTCACGTTTTCAAAAAGCCGTCGTGGAATCGGGAGCGTGTCTCTCCGCCGGTATCGAATGGTATACGCAAATGAATACGGGCCCGATTACCTTGGCGTTTCACGCGGCGGCCGACAAAGTCGACTCGTGTGTCAAAGCCATCCAGGCCGAATTGCCCAAAATGAAAGAACCGGGTTATGTATCGCCGGATGAAATGAAATCCGCTGCGCAATCGATCGAAATCTCGTTCATTCGCGACCGCGAAACATCGGCCCGCTACGCTCACAACATCACGTTTTGGTGGACGAGCGCGGGACTCGATTATTACATGAGCTACATCGACAACGTGAAGAAGGTATCGCAACCCGACATCGCCCGATACCTGGATACCTACGTGCTCGGCAAAAACTTCGTTTTCGGCGTGATGGTCTCGATCGAAATGACGAAACAAGGACTAACGTACGATCACTTCGCTCGCCTCGTCAACATTCCCATCGAGCCTGCCAAGACCGCCCAAGTCGTTCCCGCCAAACCCATTGCGAAGAAAGGTGGCAAGTGATGCGCCGCTTTGCTTTTGCCGCCGCCGTCATTCTCTTCGGATGTGGGCCTTCGCCGACTATCGTTCGTCCTTCCGAACTATCGCTCATGACAAACCCTTCGTCGTCCGCGGCGCCCATGCCTGCGCCTGCGCCCGCGCCCGTAATCGATGCGGCGCCGGTGACGGACGGGGATGTGACGGTGGCACGAGTGCACGGCGTCGATGTTTTGGTCAAACGTATTCCCGGCGCGGAACTTGCGGCAATGCAGCTCTGTATTCGCGGAGGAGCGCGTAATGTCTCGGCCGCAGACGCCGGCATCGAGCGTTTGGCGTTACGAACGGCGATTGCGGGCGGTACTTCGGCCCTGGACAAAGACGCCTATTTCCGAAAGCTCGCGGCGCTCGGCAGCAACATTGGAGCGCTGACGAATCCGGATTATGCGTCGCTCACCGGAAAAACCTTGACGCAACATTGGGATAAGACCTTCGAGATCTTGGTCGATACATTTTTGCGTCCGGCACTGCCCGCGTCCGAATTCGAATTGCAGAAACAACGACAAGTCGCGGCGTTACGCTCCGAGGATGAAGATCCCGATGCAACCTTGAGCGTGCTCGCGCATCGAGTTCTGTTTGCCAAACATCCCTTCGAAAACCGTTCGATAGGTACCGAGGCCACCGTATCCAAGTTGACCCACGACGCCGTGAATGTTCATCTTGCCAAACTTCGTGAATCGGGACGGCTCCTCTTTGTGACGGTGGGTGATGTCAACCCCGAACACGTCATCGAGCGCGTCAAGGCGGCTTTCGGCGGTTTGCCCACAGGGACTTACGGACAGGCGCCTTATCCGAGCATTACGTTCGACAAACCCTCGTTGCAGATCACCGAGCGCAAGCTTTCCACGAATTACATCCAGGCGAGTTTTTCTGCGCCGCGTTGGGGAAACCCTGAATTCGTCGACGGAATGATTGCGATCGACCTTTTGCGCAGCCATCTTTTCGAGCAGGTCCGGACCAAGCGAAACTTGTCGTACGCGCCGGGGGCGACTTTCTCGACAAACCATTCCGTGCCTACCGGTTATTTGTATGTGACGGCGACGGATCCGAATACGACCCTACGCGTGATGTTCGACGAAGTGCGCAAATTGCAAGACGAGCCGGTGAGCGAGGACGAGCTTGCGGGAGCAAAAGCGACGTTTTTGACGCGTTATCTCATGCAGGGAGAATCGTCCGATGCGCAGGCGGAAATGCTTGCGGCGGCGTTTCTTTTGGGTGGAGATTGGAAATTCGTGCGGACATTGCCCGAGCGCGTTCGCGCGGTCACGCCGGGGCACATACAAGCGTTTGCCAAGACGTACATGCGACGTTTTCAAACGGTCGTGTTGGGCGATCCGAGCAAAATTGACGGGGCGCTGTTTACGTCGCTTTGAGCTCCAATTGTTTTACGGTTGTTTGCGGTCGGCGTCCGCAACACGTCGTCGGCAGTTTTCCAGGTCGACCCGCAATTGTTCCTCGGCAAAACCAAGCAATCGTTGCCGCACGTCGATGGATAGGCATTCGTTCGAGGCTTTCCAAAGACGTGCATCCTGCGGGTCTTCGATGATTTCCAGGTCGGTCCACAGACCAATGGTGTTGTCGTCGAACGTGGCGGCAATCGTCTTGCCGTCGGGGCTCCAAGTCGCTGAATTCACGCCGACATCGCCCGAGTACAGCGTAATGGATTCGCCCATCCCGTCGGCATTCCAAATGCGCACGCTTCCATCGCGGGAGGCGGATACGAAGCGTCGCCCATCGGTGGCGTAGGCTTGTTGCGGATGCACCGACGAAAACGTCCGGTGCCCGGTGAGCAGTAGAGGAGCACCCATTCCGTCGGCATTCCAAATGCGTATGGCCGCATCGTCGCCCGCGGAAATGATTCGTCGCCCATCGGGGCTCCAGCTCACAGACCAAATACCATCCCCATGACCTTGAAAAGTCCGTAATGGTTTTCCGTCGGCGGACGACCAAAGGCGCAGGGTTTTGTCGAGCGAACCGCTGGCAATGGTTTGTCCATCCGGACTCAAGGCGACGCCGGCCGCTTTTCGTTCGTGACCGCGCAGGATCATGGGCGGCCTTGGTTCATCGATATCCCAAATTCGTACCGTCGCGTCGTCGGACGTCGAAATGATTTGCCGCCCATCGGGCGTGAAAATCGCGTCCCATACCGCGGCTTCATGTCCGCGAAGAACCGTCGGTTCAGCGGCTTCTTCAATGGGCCACACGCGCACGGTCATATCGTCGGAAGTCGAGGCGATGCGTTGTCCGTCATGGCGAAAGCCGACGGAAAGTACCGAATCCTCATGGCCTTGCAATATGCGCATAGGGTTTTTCTTGTTCAAATCCCAAATTCGCACCGTCTTATCCGCGGAGGCGGAAGCCAGGCGGCGGGTATCGGGACTGAAAGATGCGTAGTGAACCGGCGCCGAATGACCAACCAAGACGCTGTGATTCGTCAAATGGGCCGTATTCCAAACTCGCACTTCATGGTCGATCGAGCCCGAAATGATTCGTCGTCCGTCCGAAGACCAATCGATGTTCATTACGCTGCCTTCGTGGCCGCGCAGAACGACAGCCGCTTCACTGCCGCCCACTTTCCATAATCGAATGGTCTTGTCGCTCGAGCCGGTTGCAAGATATTGCCCATCGGGGCTCCATTTCACGCACATGACGGAGGCCTGATGGCCCTGCAAGACCAAAGGTTCGCCGATACCCGATGCATTCCAGATTCGAGCGGTGTTGTCGACGCTTCCTGTGGCGATGCGGTTGCCATCGGGACTCCAAGCCAGCCAATAGATGCCGGCACCAAGGCCCTGTAAAACGATTTGTTGGGTCTTGCCGGTCGCATCCCAGAGCGAAAGTGTTCCTTGCGACGAACCGATGGCAATTCGTTGGCCATCGGGACTCCAAGCCACGAAGTTGGCCTTCATCTCTGTTCCCGGACCAACAACGACCGGCTCGTTCGAGCCATCGCTTTTCCAAATCCGCACTGAGCCGTCGGATGAAGCCGCGATGATGTATTGATCGTCGGGACTCCAATCGACGCTGAACACGCGCTTTTTAGGACCCGTCAAGACGACGGGTATTCCCGATCCGTCGGCATTCCAAACGCGGACGGTATTGTCACGTGCGCCCGATGCGATACGCCGCCCATCGTGACTCCACGCAATGGTGTCAATGCTGTGTTCGTGGCCCCGAAAAACCATCGGTTCGCCACTTCCATCGATGTTTTCGATTTCGAGGTTCCGCGCCACTGCGGCGGCCATTCGCCGGCCATCGGGGCTGAGTCGCGTATCACGGACGGCATTGGCGTGAGACTTCACGCGTTCCGCGACACCCGCATACCGTGTTTGCAGGACCAATTCCACCCATCCGCGCGGGACGGGGCCCGGCTCGATTTCGCGCAACAGAATCAGCGCCTTGGTCGGATCTTCCGCCTGCATTTCCCGCGCGGCCGCGAGCCGCGTCGCATTGCGCGCCGCCAGCGCCTCCGCACGAGCGCGTGCGGCCAGTGTGTCGGCTCGCTTTGCCGCGTGTTTCGCTTCGAACGCGAGCACGGAAACGATCACGACAATCGCCGTGCTCGCCGTCAAAAATGCCGCAATCGCGATTTGCCACCGCCGTCTGGTTTGCCTCGACAATCCAATGACGGCGTTTAGATAGTCTACCTCCTTGAGCGTGATTTCGAGCGATCCGGCCTTGGCGCGCGTCGTCAACCACGATTCGGCTTTTTGCGCCGCTTCGTTGCGCCACAAAAATCCATTCGCTTTGCCGTTTTTTTCCCATTGGGTCGCGGCGCTCTGTAATTCCGTACGAAACTGCACGTCGAGTTCATTTTCGTCCAGCCAATGACGAAGTTTTTCCCATCGTTCGATGAGCGATTCGTGGACCAGCTCCACGGTTTTGCCTTCGCGCTCGTGGCTGGATTCGATTGCAATCAAACGCGCCTCGGACAAACGTTGTAAAACATGCTCCACAACCGATTTGTCTGCGTACAGGGCACAAAGTTCGTCGAACAAAACGATGGCTCGGGTTCGTTCCGGCGTGACGAGCCGCATGAAAATCGTCCGCGTGATTCTTTGCTCGATAGGCGACATCGCTGCGAGCATCGCATCGGCGTGCGTCGATAACGCTCCGGCAACGCCGCCCAATGCGCGATAAGCTGCGGTCGTCAGAAGATGACGCGATTCGTCGCGATTTTCCCATAACTTCGTGGCCATGAACTGCAAAATCGGCAAAGGACTCTTCAGCCCTATGAGCCCATCCAGAATTTCGTCGACCAATTTTTTCCCCTCGAATTGGTATTTCGCAGCGGCGAGCGGTTTTTCGAGCGCATCGCGCAGGCCCTGGTCGCCCATCGCCGGGAGAAAATAAAGTCCGCGAGTCACGGCGGACAAGATGTTCCGGTCTTCGGTCAGCCGATCCAAAAAGTCCGCACGAATGGCAAAAATCACCCGCAAGGGCGACGACGCATCGTCCGCCACGCCCAAAAGGCTCGCGGTGAACGCTTCCCGAACGCCCGCTTCGAGGCTCAGCGTATAAAGCTCCTCGAACTGATCCACGAATAAAATAATCTTATGCTCCGAACCCAGCCGACGACATCGATCCCGCAAGCGCAAGCCCAGATAACCCGGTTGCTCCAAAATCGATTTTTCGACGGTTTGCAGGTCGAGCGCTTCTTCGTGCGCCGAATCTGTGAACGATAGGACAACGTTTGCCAGGGCGGCAAGGGGTTTTCGGCCCGGACGAACCGTGCGTATCTCCAAATGTTCCTGCGCGCGGCGTAGTGCCGGAAAAATACCGGCGCGCACGAAAGACGATTTTCCGGCCCCCGACGGACCCGCGATGGCCAGGATTTCATGATGGCGCAATTTCCCCACAACCGCGGCGATGTCACGTTCACGGCCGAAATATTTCCCCGCATCGGCTTCTTGAAATGACGACAAACCCGCAAACGGGCATTGATCTTCGGAAATGGCAAGCGCGGCGCGATCCGTCAAAAGACCTTCGAGCGCGGAGCAGAGCTCATTCGCGGTGGCATATCGTTCTTCTTTGGGCTTGCGCAAACAACGATCAATGATGTCGCTCAAAGCTCCGGCGTCGGGGCGTTTGTCCTTCGCGCATGGCATGGGCAGATGAAAAAGCACCACTTGTGTGAGGGCGGTGATCGTCACGGGCGCAAGCGGATGCTCGCCCGTGAGCAATTCGAAGAGAATCAATCCGGCGGCCCAAATATCCGTCCGACCATCGATTTCATCGGCCAGCCATTGCTCGGGCGCCATGTACATCATCGTGCCCGGGGTGACCCCGTCTTGGGTCAATTTGACGTTTCCCACCCGTTCGATGGTTTGCCCGGTGTCGGGCATGGTCATGGGTGTATCGAGTTGTTTGGCAATACCGAAATCGACGACTTTGACCAGACCGTTATTCGAAAGCAAAATATTCTCGGGCTTGAGATCCCGATGGACGATATGCATCGCGTGGGCCGCTGCCAAGGCTCGAGCGACCTGGAGCATGGTTTCGATGACCCAACGCACGGAGGGTTTGTCTTGCTCGAATTGCTCGCGCAGGACATCCCGAAGGGCGCGGCCTTCGATGAATTCGAGCACCATGTAGGGATCGCCGCGGACATCGTCGACATCGTAAATCACGACGATATTTTCGTGTTGGCAAAGGGCGGTGGCGCGAGCTTCGACGAGAAAACGATCCAATGCCGGGCCGCTTCGGTCATGAAGGAACTTAATGGCTACACGGCGCCCAAGACGCGTGTCTCGAGCCAAATAGACGGCTCCCATACCGCCTTCGCCGAGCTGCCGGATGATTTCGTAATGCTTGATTCGTGCGCCGGGCTGAAGGAACGAACGGGGTTCATGCGCGTCCGCGTGCGCTTCCGTATCGCCCGTTGCGTCTGTTTCGGCCGACGTATTGGCAAGGGCGAAAGCCGTGGAATCGGACATGTTCGTGGACGCCATGGGTTGTAGCGTAAGGGCAAACTGCGAAGGGGTCAACTTTTTGCACGACGTGGTTCTTGCGGCGCTCTACAATCGACGCGGCGCAGGGGACGACAAACGAATCCATCGCCGCCCGTTTGTCTCATATTACTCATTGCTCTTCGCCGCAATCACGAACCCTTTCTCCGTGAGCAGCCGCTCGGCGTCGTCGACCGTATATCCGGCCAAATCGCATAACGACTGCCGCATATCTTCGGACAGCTCGCTCCAATGCGCGGCGGCAATTCGAAAGTTGAATCGAAACAGCCGCGGATCGACGGGTTCATCTTTACGCACCAATTCGCACAACGGGTGAAACGCAT